>NZRL01000050.1 GCA_002696205.1 Rhodospirillaceae bacterium
AGATGGACATGCAGATTCCGTATGTCTTTGCCGGCCTGTTCACGGTCATCCTGGTCGGCGTCATCGTCGAAAGCCTGATTTTCTCGACGATCGAAGCCAAGACCATTCGCCGGTGGGGGATGCAGTCATCATGAGCACGACAAAAACGCTTGCCGAACCGGTCATCCGTCCGGAGTTCGTCAACGAGAACATTTCCGACGCCCATACGGGCGACGTGGCTGTTCAGTTGTCCATCATCGAGAAGATCTGGAACATCAACGGCGTGCGCAAGGCGGTTATCCTTCTGGGATTGGTCGGCTTGTGGCAGGGCTATACCGTGGGCTTCGACGTCGAACCCCTGATGTTCCCGTCCTTCGTGTTTTCGCTGAAGACGCTGATCACCGATCTGTTCCAAGGCGATCTGATCTGGAAGGTCTGGTTCTCCATCAAAGTCCTGATCTACGGCTATGGCGCGGGGATGGCGATTGCCGCCGTCCTGGTGCTGTGGGGTACGAGCTCGCGCCTGGGCGGTGATTTCATCGCCATGGCAACGGCCATGTTCAACCCCCTGCCGTCGATCGCCATGCTGCCTCTCGCCATGCTCTGGTTCGGGCTGGGGACGTCGTCCCTGGTCTTCGTTCTGGTGCATGCGGTGCTTTGGGCGGTCGCTCTGAACACCCATTCGGGGTTCAAGAACGTCTCGACCACGCTTCGCATGATCGGCGAGAACTATGGCCTCAAGGGCGTTCCCTTCGTCGTCAAAATCCTGGTTCCGGCGGCCCTGCCGTCGATCATGACCGGGATGAAGGTCGGCTGGGCGTTCGCCTGGCGCACCCTGATCGGTGCCGAACTGGTGTTCGGTGCCTCGTCCGGGAGCGGCGGCCTCGGCTGGTACATCTTCGAATCGTCTCAGAACATCGAGACCGAAGGCGTGTTCGCCGGGCTGTTCATGGTCATCCTCATCGGTATCACGATCGAAAACCTGCTGTTCAGGAATATCGAACTGCGGACGGTCGCCCGTTGGGGCATGCAGCGGTAATCCAGGAGACTTCCAAGTGACTACGACCATGACCATTCAAATTCCGGTCAAGGAACTCGACAATCCGCTCGCCGCGGAAGTCGTGGGACTGGATTTGAACCAAGACCTGGACGACCAGACCATCAAAGGCCTCTTCGATGCCTGGATGGCCTACCCCGTCCTCGTCGTCCGTGACCAGGAGTTGAGCCCGGAACGGCAGCTGTCCTACAGCCGCCGTTTCGGCGAACTCCGCGGCCACTCGGTGAAGGAACTTCTTCATCCGGATTACCCCGAACTCCTGGTTCTTTCGAACCGGGGCCGGGGCGGCGCCCAGCCGATCAACAACGGCGGGGCTTACTGGCATTCGGACATCACTTATGAAGAAACCCCGCCGATGGGGTCGATCCTTCACGGCGTCATCACCCCGCCCGAGGGCGGGGATACGCTTTACGCGGACATGACACGCGCCTACGACGCCCTCGACGATGCGACCAAGTCGCAGATCGACGGCCTCAAGGCCGTGCATACCTATCGCACCCGCTACGAAGCCATGATGAACGCCGGCGTCCGCCCGGTTAAGACGGAAGAAGAACTCGCCCAATGGGCCGATGTTCTTCACCCCGTCGCCCGCACCCATCCGGTGACGGGCAAGAAGGCCATTTTCGTCAACGAGGGGTTCACCTCGCGGATCGACGGAATGTCCGACAACGAAAGCCGGGATCTGCTGGAGCGTCTTTGCGAGCATTCCACCCAGGACCAGTTCGTCTACCGCCACAAATGGCGGCAGGGCGATGTGGTCATGTGGGACAATCGCTGCACGATGCATAAGGCGACGGACTACGACCTCAGCCACGAGCGGTCCATGCACCGCGGAACGGTCTGCGGCGACCGGCCCTACTAAGGCGCCGTACCTATTCCCGCCCCTCCCCCTTCGGGGGGAGGGTGCCGGGGTTAAGACATTTTCAGCTCTGATTTTTATTTTTAGATTTCACGCACCCGGGGGGGACCGCATGATCACCACCAAGGGAGTCCCCTTTCCATGAAACTCACCCCCAAAATCCTTACCTTCGACGTCTTCTCGGCCCTGCTGGACATTCAGACCAGCCTGACCGGCCTTGTCGAAGACACCTTCGGCCTGCCGAAGAAAGACGCCGCCACCTTCGCCCGGACCTGGCGCGCGCAGCAGATGAGCCGCGCCGCCGCCAGCAATTCCATCGGCAAGGGCCGCACGTCGTTCAAGGACTGCACCGCCATGGGCCTGGACTACACGCTGGCGATGCGCGGCATGAAGGCCGATGCCAAGACCCGGAAGAAGCTGGTGACCACCTGGGGCGTGTTGAAGCCCTGGCCGGAAGCCCCCGATGTGATGGCCGCGATCAAGGCCAAGGGCTACCAGACCGCAATCCTGTCGAACGGCGACCAGGACCAGCTGGACAGCGTCGCCGGCGTGTTCGGCAAGGGCGTGTTCGATTACGTGCTGTCGTCGGAGACGGCCGGCTTCTACAAACCGCATCCGTCCGTCTACGAACTTCCGACCCGCATCCTGGGCATCGGCTGCAAGGACGTCCTGCATGTCGCGGGCGGCGCCGGTGACGTCCTGGGGGCGGCGGCCTACGGCATGACCTGCTACTGGTCCAACCGGGCGAACGACATCCCGCTCGACCCGGCCCTCGGCCCCGATTACCAGGGCAAGGACCTCTCCGGCGTTCTCAAGCTGATCTAGGGCCCACGGGTCCGGCGCCTTTTACTCGGCGGCGGGCCGCGCCACCACGTCCGGCACGTTGAACGGGTCGGACGGTTCCGCCGTCTCCGCCACCTTCGCCACATCGACCAGGGTCGTATGCGAGATCGGCCCCTGGCCGAGCTTTGACGTGCCCTTGTCCAGGGTCAGGACATTGGGGTTGCCGTGGCGCTCCAGCGTGCCCGCCTTGGCCCAGTCCGACGGATCGAACCAGGCACCGGTCGGCAGTTGCACGACGCCAGGGCGGACATGGTCGCTGACTACGGCAATGGCCAGGGTCTCGCCCCGGTCGTTGTAGAGCCGCACCAGATCGCCGTCCGCGATGCCCCGCGCCTCGGCATCCGCCGGGGCCAGGAATGCGGGCTCCCGCCCCTGCAGCTTGGCCGCCAGGCTGGGGCCGACGAAATCCAGCTGCGAATGCAGCTTATGCGCCGGCTGGTTGGAAATCAGATGCAGCGGCCAGTCCTTGGCCGTCGCCCCGCCCAGCCATTCCGCCGGTTCCTGCCACACGGGATGTTCCGGGCAGTCGTCGTAGCCGAACCCGGCGATCTCGGCGCAGCAGATTTCGAACTTGCCCGACGGCGTCGGCAGCGGATTGGCCGTAGGGTCGGCGCGGAAACCTTCGTAGACCACATGGGGTTTCTCGGGTGCCTCCAGTTCCAACATCCCCTGTTCCCAGAAGGCGTCGAAATCGGGCATCCGGTTGGCCAGCGCCCCGGCACCGTCGCGGGCCTGTGCGTAGAGATGGCGCAGCCAGGCGTCTTCGTCACGGCCTTCGGTAAAGGCATCCTTGATGCCCAGGCGTCCGGCAAGGCCCGAGAAGATGTCGTAGTCGTTGCGCGACGCATGCTGCGGCGGGACGATCTGTTTCATGGCGACCAGGAAGCGGTCACGGGACGATGCCCCCACGTCGTTGCGTTCCAGGGTCGTCGTCGCCGGCAGGACGATATCGGCGAGCTTCGCCGTCGGCGTCCACCAGGGTTCGTTGACGATCACCGTGTCGGGCCGCCGCCAGCCGTCGAGCAGACGGTTCAGATCCTGGTGATGATGGAACGGATTGCCGCCGCACCAATAGACCAGCTTGATATCCGGATAGGTCCGGCGTTCGCCGTCGAAATCGTATTCCATGCCCGGGTTCAGCAGCATGTCGGTGACCCGCGCCACGGGAATGAAGCTGCCCGTCGGGTTGGGCCCGGCGGAATGGGTATAGGACGGCATCTTGGGCACGGGATTGCCCTGGCCGTGCATGGAGCCGTAACCGAAGCCGAAGCCGCCGCCCGGCAGGCCGATCTGACCCAGGATGCAGGCCAGCGCCATGGTCATCCAGAAGGTCTGCTCCCCATGATCGCCGCGCTGCAGGGAATAGCTGCAGGCGATCATGGTCCGCCCGGCGGCCATGCGGCGCGCCAAATCGCGGATGGTATCGGCCGGAATGTCGCAGATTTCCGATGCCCATTCGGCGGATTTCGGCGTGCCGTCGGCCTCTCCGGTCAGATAGGCAAGGAATTTGTCGCCGCCGACGGCATAGGTTTCCAGGAACTTCGGATCGTGCAGGTCTTCGTCGACCAGGGTATGGGCCAGGCCCATCATCAAGGCGACGTCCGTATTGGGCCGAGGCGCCAGCCATTGCGCGTTCAGGAAATCCGGCGTGTCGTTGCGCAGCGGCGTGACGCTGACCACGTGGGTCCCGCGTTCGGCCAGCTTCTTCAGCCAGGGCACGGTGGTATGCGACGCGGTGCCGCCCGGTTCCACCTGGGTGTTGCGGATCGGAATGCCGCCGAAGGCGACCAGGGTGTCCGTCGCCTCGGCGATCGACGCCCAGGAAGTCAGGTTCCGGAGCGGGTCCAGGTTGCCGACGATATGCGGCAGGATCGCCAGACCGGCGGCCAGGGAATAGCTGTGCTTCTGCGCCGTATAGCCGCCGAAACAGTTCATGAAGCGCTGCAGCTGCGTCTTGGCGTGGTGGAACCGCCCGGCGGACGACCAGCCGTAGGACCCGGCGAAGATCGATTCGTTCCCATGGGCTTCTTTAACGCGCCGCAATTCCTCGGCGACCATGTCCAAGGCTTCGTCCCAGGGCACCTCGACGAAGCGGTCGCCGCCCCGCGCCTTGTCCCGGTTCTTCAGCCAGCCTTCACGCACGGCGGGGGCGCGGACGCGGCATTCGTGATGCACGCCTTCGGCCATGCCGGACAGGATCGGCGACGGGTCCGGGTCATTGGCGAGCGGACGGATGGAAACGATGCGGCCGTCTTCGGCCTCGGCTTCGAAGGCCCCCCAATGGGAGCCGTGGATCTTGGACATGGATGTACCCGTGCTTTTTTCGTGATTGGGCGAACGATAGCCCGCCTGCGGGGCGGGAGCAAACCCGCCCGCGCCGGATGCGCCTTATTCGGCGGCCTCGGGCTCGATCTTCGGGCCGATGACCGATAGACCGCAGCGCATGGCTTCTGTCTCCATCACGTCATCGGGCTGCACGTTGGCCAGGTTCACGTCCGGGCCGAATTCCGTCATCAGGAACTTCTTCAGCTCGAAGATATCGTTCGGCGTGACGCCCTTGATCCAGCAGCCGGTCAGCTCCAGCAAGGTCCGGTCCAGGTCCAGACCGCCCTTGAGGGCCGACATCATGGACTCGTTGACCTTGCCGTCGGTGACCAGTTCGGCCCCCTCGACCAGGACGATTTCACAGCCCGCGTCGAAACAGACCTGGGTCTGATCGATCAGGTCCTGAGGCGATTGGTTGACGACCTTCGATCCAACCTCGCCATGGACTTCCAGGCCCTCGGCGATGGCCAGCTTGATCATCTTGGTCCGCTCGTCGTCGTCCAGCGGCACGCAGTTGTCGGAAATTTCCAGGGCGTCGAAGCCCAGGCGCTTGGCCTCGGCGAAGAAGCCGGGCATGGCCTGCCAACCCTGCGTGGCATAGGCGTATTCGGCGAATTGACCGCCCAGGAACGGCATCACGTCGTAGGACTTGTACATGGCGAGTTTCTTCACCAGGTAGTCCTCGGGATAAAGCCGCGCGGTGCCGACGACGATCTTCACCAGGTCCACGTAGGGCGCCAGGAGCGTCATGTTGTCCTCGGCCCGGCCGATCGGCAGGCCCCAGTCCATCATCATGGTCAGGCCCGTGCGGCGCGGTTTAACCGACCGCTCCTTGGGCAGGGGGATCATCGCAAAAGGTGTACTCGTCATCGTCAACTCCTCCTTCTCATCCCCCCGTTAACATCAACTCAGCCGACCGAATCAGTCGACCATATCAGTCGAACATCGGCTGAACGCCCGGCGGCACGGAAAAGCCCAGGTCGCCGCGTTCGATGATGGCCTCGCGGCCGCCGTTTTCCTCGACCATTTCGGCCTGGCGGCTGCGGGCGGCCTTGTCCACGGCGGCGGCATCGCAGATCGCCGCCAGTTCGCCGGTCAACTCGTCGAGCTTCGCTGCATGGGCCGGGTCGGCGGCCAGATCGGTCAGTTCCTCGGGATCGTCGGCCAGATTGAACAACTGATCCGGATAGCCTTCGTAATGGACCAGCTTCCAATCGCCCTTGCGGACCATGAAGGCCGCGATCTTCGATCCCATGCCGTGATATTCGGAAAACGCGACGCGGTCGGGCTCGGCCCCCGCGGCGAGGTCAAGAAGGTCCGTGCCCGGCAGGTCGTCGGTCATCGTCGCGTCGTCGCCGGCGCCGACACAGTTCATCACGAAGGGGAAGACGTCGCAGAGCGTGACCGGCGTCTTCACGACCTGACCTTTCGGCACGTCGGGGCCGCTGACGATCAGCGGCACGGCGGCGGCTTCTTCGTACATCAGGGATTTTCCCCAGGCACCGCGCGTACCCATGTTGTCGCCGTGGTCGGTGGTGTAAAGCACCCGCGTGTCGTCCGTAAGACCCGCATCGGCCAAGGCGTCCATGATCAGGCCGACCTGTTCGTCCATGAACGAGATCAGGCCGAGATACCCTGCCTGCCCGCGCTTCAGCTTGTCCGGCGTGGTGAAATGTTCGTCATAGGCAAAGGTATTGCGGTAATCGTCCACATAGGGATGGATCGGCGCGTTGCGCTTGTCATAAAGCTTCGGCGGCGCCAGATCGCGGTTGTAGTAGCGATAGAAATGTTCCGACGGCGCCGTCAGCGGGAAATGCGGGGCGACCATGGAAACGAACAGAACCCAGGGCTTGTCCGTGTGCTTCGGCGCTTCTTCATAAAGCCAGGTCTGCGTCGCGGCGCAGATATCGCGGTCATAGCGCGTGTACATGCTTTCGCCCGGCCCGGCCAGTTTGGCCATTTTCCATGACGCACCGCGCTTCGGCATGCCGTCGTCGCGGATCAGGCCCAACAGGTCGCCTTTGCCGTCGATGATATGCATGGCCATTTCTTCGTCGGAAAAGCCGTTGTCGTCTTCGCCCGACCGGAAATGTAGCTTGCCGATGGAGACCGTGTGATGGCCGCGCGCCCGCAGGGCCGCATGCCAGTTGGCTTGGGTTCCGTCGAAGGGCGTCGCGTTGTCCCAGCATTCAATATCGTGGACCCAGCGCCCGGTGGCAAAGCTGGCCCGCGCCGGAACGCAAACGGGGCACGGCGTATAGGCCGCATCGAACTTAACGCCGTCGGCTGCCAGTTTGTCGATATTGGGGGTGGAGACGAACGGATGGCCGTAACAGCCGGTGGCGGACCGGGTATGTTCGTCCGACATGAGAATGATAAGGTTTTTAGGCTCCATGGAGCGGTGTTCCCTGAATGCTCTGTTTTGATCCGGTCTTTGGCGCCGCCCCACCCCGCCATCATGGCGGATCAGGGGCCGGCGACCGGTTGTGCGGACGCGACGGGCGCGTCGATCTCTGACTTCCGAGTAACTATATAGTTTATTACAATGTCAAGCAGGATGGTCATGTTGGCCGTCCCGTCGTACAAACAAACGGCGAAAACAAAACATAACCCTGGGGGGGGTTGACCGCATGCCTACGGACATGCCGGGCGGGTACGGTGAGTTTCTCCGACGTTACTGGGCCAGCCAGGAAGACATCCCGAAACACGAACGCCTGCGCCAGGCGATCACGGCGTCGATCGCCGACGGCTATTGGGAGCCGGGTGCCCGCCTGCCGACGGAAAGCGAATGGGCGGCGGCAACGCCCTGTTCGCTGGGCACGGTGCAGCGTGCGCTGCGCAATCTGGTCAACGACGGCCTGATCGACCGCCGCCGCGGCAGCGGCACGACCGTCGCCAACATTCATCAGAACAAAGTGTACGAGCCCTGGCATTTCCTGTTCCGCCGGCCCGACGGCGGTCCTGCCGACCTGTTGCCCGTGTACACCAAGGTTCTGGCCCGCCGGGTCACCTCCGACAAAGGCCCCTGGTCGGCCGCCATCAATCAGGTCGGCCAAGACGTCGTTCAGATCGAACGCATCGTGACCATCGATACCTCGTTGGAAATCTACGCCGAGTTCCATGCCCTGGCCGACCGTTTCCCGGAATTGGTGGAGCCGCCGGTCACCGACCTGGACGGCGCCAACCTGCACGAGGTCATGGCCGCCCATCACCACATGCCGGTCCACCACATTCGCCAGCAACTGCGTATCGAAACACCGCCCGCCCGGGTGATCGATAACTGTGATTGGCCCGACGGCGCCACGGCCTCGGTAATCAACGTGGTCGCCTATTCCGTCGACGGGCGCCCCATGTACCATCAGGATTTCTATATCCCGCCCTCGCCCTATATCCTGGATTTGGGCACCCGCATGAAAACCTGACCCCCACCGTTACGGACTTTTCAGGTCTGCGAC
Organism: Rhodospirillaceae bacterium; assembly: GCA_002696205.1. Lineage (GTDB taxonomy): Bacteria > Pseudomonadota > Alphaproteobacteria > Rhodospirillales > Casp-alpha2 > UBA1479. The sequence goes on from NZRL01000050.1 coordinate 8,519, forward strand.
GGCGATCGGCGGCGTGTCCGCGCCCATTCGGCGGCGATGTCTTCGATGGCTCGGGCGACGGCGGAAACGGCGCCCACCGCCGGCCGGTCGGCCAGCCGCGCCAACGACCAATTACGGGTCATGCCGATGATCCGCGCGACCCGGAAATCCCCGGTCCCGCGCTGCATCTCCTCGTGGAAGAAACTGTAGCTCTGCACCGTATACCCAAGCCCCGCCGCGACCATGGTCTTGATCATCGCCGTTGAGTTGACGGTCTCCCGAATATCCAGGTTCAGCCCCCGGTCCTCGGTCAGAGCGTCGATCATCCGGCGCAGGGGATTGGGCGGCTCGGGCAGCAGCAGGGGATAGCCGGGCAGGTCTTCCAGATGCACCTCCGCCGGGGCATCGCCGCCGCCGGGGCCGATCAGGAACATGGGCTCGTCGAGCAGATGTTCAACGGCCAACGACGGGACCTCGCGGTCGACGTGATAGAGCCCCAGGTCGAACTGCCCCGTCAGCACGCCGTCCCGAATGACGGCGCCAAGCCCTTCAGACAGGCTGAGCCGCACCTTGGGAAAGGCGACGCGCACCCGCGCCGCCAGCAGGGGGGCGACAACCGGCGCCACGGCGGGCATCAGGGCGACGGAGACGGGCCCCGCGGGATCCTTCCCCCAATTCCGCACCTCGTCGCGCGTCTGATTGAGAACCTGCAGGACCGGTCCGGTGCGGGCCAGCAGATGGTTGCCCTCACCGGTCAGGGTCACTCCCTGGGCGGTACGGGTCAGCAAGGACACCCCCAAGTCCTGTTCCAACTTGCGGATTTGCCTGCTGACCGCCGGTTGGGCGACGTTCAGATGCGCCGCCGCCTTGGTGATGCTGCCGAACTGCGCCGTCACGGCGAAATATCGAAGGGCGTTGAGGTCCATGGCCTGCCTTTCCGTGCCGTTCCTTGTAACGCAGCCCGCACCGCATGTCATGCCGGATTGGCATGGCTGTGACCGATATTGGCATTTCCCGGCAGGACCTGATCGGCGTATCAAGAACGGACGCTGCGGCCAAGACAGCGCGCCAACCCCGGAGGATTTCCATGAATTTCGTGAACACGGACATGACCGTCAAACGCCTGACCGGTGCCATCGGCGCCGAATTGTCGGGGATCGAGCTGACCGGGCCCGATTACGACAACATCTTTCCCGCCGTGCACGAAGCCTTTTTAGAACACGCGGTCGTCGTCCTGCGGGGCCAGGACCTGGACCCGGCGCAACTGGTCGCCTTCTCCAAGAAGTTCGGCAAACTGGAATCCCACGTTCTCAGCCAGTTCAACAACAAGGACCACCCGGAAGTCCTCTACATCTCCAACGTCAAGGACAAGGGCAAGCCCATCGGCGCCATCAATGCCGGGCAGTATTGGCATTCGGACCTGTCCTATATGAACAAGCCGACGCAGGCATCGCTGCTGCATTCCAAGGAAATCCCCAGCTACGGCGGCGATACCATGTTCGTGAACATGCGCAAGGCCTACGAAGACCTGTCGAACGCCATGAAGGCATTTCTCGATCCTCTGACCGCCGTCCACGACTACACCAACGCCTACGATACCTTCTTCAAGGATATCCCGGACCGCCCCCCCCTGACCGACGAAGAAAAGGCCAAGGTGCCGCCCGTGGTCCATCCGGTGATCCGCACCCATCCGGAAACGGGGGCCAAGGCGCTTTATGTCAATCCGGGCTTCACCCGCCGGATCAACGAGCTTTCCAGCGAGGAAAGCCGCGCGATCCTGGACTACCTGTTCCGTCATTTCCAGCAACCCAAGTACATCTATCGCCACACCTGGGCCGAGGGCGATCTGGTGATCTGGGACAATCGCTGCACCTGCCATTTCGCGGTCGCCGATTACGACATGAACGAAAACCGGCACATGATCCGCTGCAGCGTCGAAGGCGATGTTCCCCGGTAGTTCGTATACTCTTATGGGGCGATGCCGTATCCTGCGGCGACGATGACCACGAAGGCGGAGCCCACCTTGTCTGCACACCCCCGTCCCCGCCCGCGTACCGCGACGGGACAGCGCCCCGATCTTTCCAACCGCCGCCTGCTGACCGTGGTGACCGTTCTGGGCCTCGCACTGCTGTTCTATCTGGTCGCCAAGCCGCACCTGCCGGATGCCTGGCAGCATCCGGGCTCCCCTATCCTGCAACCCCTGGCGGCGGTCGGCGCCCTCCTGCTGCTGACGCCCTTCGCCTTTTCCATCGGCAAACGCGGCGGCTATTCGGAAATCCCCAACACGCTGTTCATCCTGCATGTGGGGGCCAGCCTGATCGGCATGGTTCTGGTCACAATCCATGCCGTTGCGGCGCTTTCCGGCCCGCCGCTGATCCTGCTGGGCTGCCTTTTGGGTCTGGCCGTCACCGGCGTGTTGGCCCGCACGGTCATGGCACCGCGCATGGCCGCGACCTTCGGCTCCAAGTCGGCACCGTTCCAAACACCCGATCCGGAGTTAAAAGACCGCCTGCGTACCCTGATCGCCGAGAAGACGGCATTGTTGGCCAGGCTCGATCCCGACGCGTCGGAAGCCCTGTTCTCTGTCACCCTGCGCCATCTGCTGACGAAGCCGGTCAAGTCGCTGGCCTATATGCGTCTCGTCCGGCGCGAGGCCGAATTGATGGGTACCCGCCGCTCCGTGCCTTTCGCCCAGGCCTGGTGGCGGCCCCTGCACATGGCGCTCGCCTGGATGTTCCTGGCCGGGCTGATCCTGCATATCGTCTTGGTCACCTTCTTCGCGGGCTACGTCGCCGACGGCCGCGAGATATACTGGTGGCACTTGGCCGCCTGGTGATGGATTTCTGAGATGTCGTCGCGCCTCGCCCTGATGATCGACCTGGAACGCTGCATCGGTTGCAAAAGCTGCGAGGCCGCCTGCAAGGCCGAACACGGCCTGGGCCCCGGCGAGAACCGCAACCGGGTGATCTGGCTGGGCGACACGCAGGCGCCCCTGCTCGATTTCCTGACCCTGTCCTGCCAGCATTGCGAACGCCCGGCCTGCCTGCGGGCCTGTCCGGTCGCGCCCAAGGCGATCATGAAAGACCCGGAGACCGGCGTCGTCAGCATCAACGAAGACCGCTGCACCGGCTGCGGCGAATGCGTCGTCGCCTGCCCCTACGGCGCCATGGGCTACGATCCCATCGACCATCACGCCCTGAAATGCGACCTCTGCCACGACCGGCGCGAGGTCGGGTTGAAGCCCGCCTGCGCCACGGTCTGCCCCGGATCGGCCATCACCTTCGGCGCCCGCGACGACCACCTGGCGAAGATGGCGGCCGAAGGACGGCGCGCCGTCGACCATGACGCCTATCTGTTGAACCCGGCCAATATCTTCCTGGAGCGCACCCGCGCGGCCCGCGCCGACCTGCCGCCGCCGGCCGACCCCGGCGTCAACGCGCCGCCGGCCTTCACCATGGAGGGCCGCCAGCGCCCGGCGGTCGTCGACGACCCCAAGCGGCGCATGGAAATCCCCATCGACGACGTCGTCTTCCCCTACCGTTCGACCCGCGAGGAACGCACCCCCGACGCCATCGTGCCCGGCGGCTGCAACATCTGCTTCAACTGCTGCCCGACCAAATACCACGTGAAGGACGGCAAGGTGATCCGCGTGACGGGGAACGAGGACGACCCCCAATGGCAGGGCAAGGTCTGCCCCAAATCGCAGTTCCTGCTGCAGCTCTACAACAGCCCGGAACGCCTGACCCAACCCATGAAGCGCGTTGGTGAGAGGGGCGAAGGCAAGTTCGTGCCCATTTCCTGGGACCAGGCCCTGGACGAGATCGCGGCCAAGCTCACAGCACTCCGCGATGAATTCGGGCCGGAGACGCTGTCCCTGTTCGCCGGCACCCGTACCGGCACCCTGACACGCAAGGGCTACATGAACATCTTTGCCCAGATGTGGGGCACGCCCAATTTCGGCGATACCGAAGCCTTCTGTTCCGAAGCCAAGAACGTCTCGTTCGAAAGCACCACCGGCATGGTCGGCAGCGGCAACAGCTATACGGAGACCGATCTGGGCTCGGCATCGCTCTACGTCTATTTCGGCGACAACCAGGCTGAATCCCGCCCCGTTCATTTCGGCATGATCAACGATTGGAAGCTGAAGAACGGGGCCCGCATGATCGTCGCCGATCCGCGCCTGACCGTGACCGCGTCGAAGGCCGACCGTTGGCTGCCGATCCGGGGCGGAACGGACTACGCCCTCGCCCTCGGCATCGCCCATCACATCTTCTCGGCCGATCTGCACGACAAGGACTTCTGCGAGAACTGGGTCGTCGGCTGGGACGCCTGGCGCGACCGGATTTTCGACCACGGCTATTCCCCGGAATGGGCATCGAACATCACCGGGATCGAGCCCGCGGTGATCCGCGAGGTCGCCCGGGAAATCGCCGCCGCCGACGGCTGCGTGATCTTCGCCGCGCGCGGCATCAACCAGCATTCCAACGGCACGCAGACCAACCGGTCCCTGATGTTCCTG
>NZRL01000051.1 GCA_002696205.1 Rhodospirillaceae bacterium
CTGCTCGCGGCGGCGGTCGCCTTGGTGATTGCCGGGGTCGACCAATCGATCCCCGAAGCAGCGGCAAAATTTCTGCCGATCATCGACGGTGAGGCCGCGAAGGACCTCTTACGGCTTGTCGCGGGCGGCATGCTGACGGTGACCACGGTGACCCTGTCGGTCACCATGTTGGTCCTCAACCTTGCGGCCAATCAGGCATCGCCCCGCGCGGTGCCCGAATTGATGGCCGATCCGATCACGCAAAACGCGTTGTCGACCTTCCTCGCCACCTTCGTCTTCGCGGTGGCGGCACTCGGCATGTTCGGGTTCGAAGCCGTTTCCGGCGCCGGGGTGACTCTGATGTTCGGCACGTCCATGCTGCTGGGCATCTGGGCGATCCGTTATCTGCTGCAATGGATGCATCACGTCGCCGCTTCGACGAAACTGAACCGCATCATCGTGAAGATCTACGACCAGGCAGGCGACCGTCTGGACACCTATTTCGCCATGGCGAGAACCGACGAAGGCGCCGCGTCCCCCTCCGACACGGAAGAAGAAGACGGCGCGTTGGTGCGGGCCCGCACGACCGGCTATGTTCAATTGGTCAACGTGGACTCCATGGCACAGTCGGCGGAATCTCTCGACCTTCGGGTCAAGCTCGATGCCGCCGAAGGAGACTTCGTCTACAGCGCGACGCCGTTGATGACCGTCTGGGGCGAAACGCGACACGACGAAGACGCTCAGGCGCAACTCGCCCGCTCGGTCGCCATCGGCGGCGAGCGCACGCCCGAGGACGACCCGCGCCTGGGCATCGAAATCCTGTCCGAGATCGCCTGCCGGGCTCTGTCGCCCAGCATGAACGATCCGCAATCGGCGATCGTCTGTATCAACTACCTGGCGGCCCTTCTGACCCGCGCCGGGCAGGTGCCCGCATCGGCGTATCCGGTGGCCGTAGTCAAGGGCGGCCGGGTCACCCGCCGGGTCATCGCCTTCGACCAATTCCTGATCCGCGCCTTCCGGCCGGTGGTGCGCGAAGGCGCCGGACAGGTCGAAGTCGTGAAACGCGTCCTGTATGCCTTGGCGGAAATGGTCCCGGTGATTTCAGAGGATCACCTGAAGACCGTCGCCGAGGAAGCCGACCGCGCCGCCGAATTGGCCCGCGACCGATTGACCCTGGAGGACGACCGGAACGCCGTGGAGGAAGCGGCCAAGGCGGTCAAGGCGGCGCTCCACGAGAGGGATTAGCTCTGGAAACCACTTGCCAGCGGAAACGGAAGCGGGTATTCCAAGCGCCATGAACACGCACATGACCATTCCGGCCCGGTCGCTGACGATTAAAGCAACCATTAAAACCGCCACCACGAGGTGACGCGGGCCAGCTTGCTTGTGCAATATTTGCAAACGGCCCGCGGATGCACCCCGCGGGCCGTTTGCGTTATGATAGGCGCAACGTTCCGGGCGGGTCGCGAAATCCAAAAGGCCTTATCGGACGTAAGGAGAGTATGAAGATGGGTTACAAAGTCGCCGTCGTCGGCGCCACGGGCAATGTGGGCCGCGAAGTTCTGCAGATCATGGCCGAACGGGAATTCCCGGCGGACGAGGTCGTCGCCCTTGCCTCGTCGCGGTCCGCCGGCCGCGAGATTTCCTATGGCGAGGACGACGTGCTGAAGGTCCAGAACCTGGAAACCTTCGACTTCGCCGGGACCGACATCGTGTTGTCCAGCCCGGGAGCCAAGGTCTCGGCCAAGTTCTCGCCCATCGCCGCCGCCGCCGGCGCCGTCGTGGTCGACAACACCAGCCACTTCCGCATGGACCCCGACGTGCCCCTGGTGGTGCCCGAGGTCAATCCGGAGGCCCTCGCCGGTTACGCCAAGAAGAACATCATCGCCAACCCGAACTGTTCGACCATTCAGATGGTCGCCGCGCTGAAGCCGCTGCACGACCTGCAGCCGATCAAGCGCGTGGTCGTGTCGACCTATCAGTCGGTTTCGGGCGGCGGCAAGGAAGCCATGGACGAGTTGTTCAATCAGACGCGCGGCATCTACGCCAACGAACCGTTCCACAAGTACCAGACCAAATTCACCAAGCAGATCGCCTTCAACGTCATTCCGCATATCGACGTCTTCATGGACGACGGATCGACCAAGGAGGAATGGAAGATGGTGGTCGAGACCAAGAAGATCCTGGACCCGGATATCGCCGTCCACGCGACCTGCGTGCGCGTGCCGGTCTTCGTCGGCCATGCCGAAGCGGTGAACGTGGAATTCGAATACCCCGTGACCGAGGACGAAGCCCGCAACGCCCTGCGCGATGCGCCGGGCATCTCCGTGGTCGACCACCGGGCCGACGAAGGTTACGTCACCCCGGTCGAATGCGCCGGGGAAGACGCCGTCTACGTCTCGCGCATCCGGAAGGACCCGACCGTGGAACACGGCCTGTCGTTCTGGTGCGTGTCGGACAACCTGCGCAAGGGCGCGGCCCTCAACACGGTTCAGATCGCCGAGGAACTGATTCGTTCCTATATGCGGAAGGCGGCCTGATCAGATGACGTCGGAGGCGATGCAGACACCCCCCAGACATTCGCGCGTGGGCCTGTGGTTCGGCCTGGGCGCCGTGGCGCTCTGCATCGCCACTGTCGGCTTCATCGCCGCCAACCGCCCGGCGGAGCAAAGCCTCGCCGCCGTGGAAAACCAGAAACAGGTCGACCTGGGCCAGCTGGTTTATCAGCGGAACTGCATGGCCTGCCACGGCGTGAAGCTGAAAGGCAAACCGAACTGGGAGGTCGAAAACGCCAAACAGGCGGGCATTCCGCTGTCCGCCGACGGCACGACCTGGCACCTGTCGGATCAGCGCCTGTTCGATGCTATCGCCACGGGCACCCGCGTCAAGGGCGGCAAGTCCGAACGTATCCACGACACGGCCTTTGGCGATGCCCAGGGCGGCAAATTGTCGGATCAGGAAATCTGGGCCCTGATCGCCTATTTCAAGACCACCTGGACCGCGCGGCAGTTCGAATCCCAAAAGGAAACCTCGCTGCGCGAACGCCCCGTCGGCAGCACCGCACCGGGGAGCAAGTGACCGGGCCCGGCCCGATCCCATCCCCGATCAGCCGCCGCCGGGTGCTCTCCGGCATGGGCGGCGGCCTTGCCGCTTTTTCCGCCTTCACCGTTCTGCCGCCCCTGGCCCGTGCCCGGGGCAACATCCGCGACTACCGCCTGAAAGCCGCCCCCGCGACCGTGCCCCTGGTCGGCACACAGGGCCCCGCGACCGACGTCTGGGCCTACAACGGCGGAGTCCCCGGCCCGGTCATCCGGGCGAAACGGGGCGAACGCCTGCGCATCCATGTCGAAAACGCCCTGCCGCAACCGACCACCGTGCATTGGCACGGCATCCGCCTGCCGGTCGCCATGGACGGCGTGCCCTTCCTGACGCAACCGCCAATCAAACCGGGCGAGAGTTTCGTCTACGAATTCGACGTCGAGGACGCGGGCACCTTCTGGTACCACCCCCATTTCAATTCGTCGGAACAAGTCGCCCGCGGCCTGTCCGGCCCCTTGATCGTCGATGAAGACACGCCGCCCGATGTCGACCGCGAAATCCTCTGGGTCGTCGACGACTGGCGGCTGACCGAGGACGCCGCCATCGCGTCCTTCGACCGGCCGTTCCACGACATGGTCCACGGCGGGCGGTTCGGCAATACGGTGACGGTCAACGGTCGTATCTCCGAAGACCTGGCCGTGACGCCGGGCGAACGCGTGCGCCTGCGCATCGTCAACGTCGCCAATGCGCGCATCTTCCGCCTGACCTTCCCGGGCCACCGCCCCTGGCTGGCGGCGATCGACGGCCATGCCGTGCCGCCCCGGCAATTCGGCGAAGAAGATTGGCTGGTCATCGCGCCGGGGGCGCGGGCCGACCTGATCCTGGACATGACGGGCGAACCGGGCGAACGCTTCGCCGTGGTGGACAATTCACCGGAAGGCATTCGCTACCGGCTGGCCGATCTGACCTACGGCGCGGCGCCGTCAGCGCCCGCCCCGGCACGGCCCGCCCCGGTCACCTGGGCCGCCAACCCCCTGCCCGAGCCGGACCTGGGCACGGCGACGCGGCTGAGCCTGGATATGGAAGGCGGCGCCATGGGCGGCCTGCAGACGGCGATGTTCATGGGCGAGAAACTTTCGGGCCGGGACCTTGCGCGCAACCACGGCATGTTCTGGTCGTTCAACGGCATCGTCTATCCGCCCATGAAATACGGCCACCACGGCGATCCCATGTTCAGCTTCAAGCGCGGCGAAAGCGTCGTCATGACGATCCGCAACAAGACCGCCTTCGCCCATCCCATCCACCTGCACGGCCATACCTTCCGCGTCATCAGCCGCGACGGCAAACCGGAGCCGGACCGGCCCTGGCAGGACACGGTGCTGCTGCCCATCGACGGCGAGGCGGAAATCGCCTTCGTCGCCGACAACCCGGGCGACTGGATGTTCCACTGCCATATCCTGGAACATCAGAAGTCGGGAATGATGGGCTACGTGAAGGTCGTCTAGGAGAAGGCGACCGCCGCCACGGGCGGCAGGCGCGCGTCCAGCGCCGACCAACTGTCCCCCGCGTCCTCGGAAATCCATACCCCGCCGGAAGTCGACCCGAAGACCAGCCGTTCGCCCGTTGCATCGACGGCGAGCGCATGGCGGTAGACCAGATCGTAGGCGTGTTTCTGCGGCAGCCCGTTGGACAGCACGTCGAAGGATTTACCGCCGTCGCGGGTCCGCGAGACGACCAGCTTGCCGTCCTTGGGCACGCGCCGTTCATCCTTTTCCGCGGGAACGAACCAGGCCGTTTCCGGATCGGTCGGATGGGCCTGCACGGCGAAGCCGAAGCCGGTCGGCTGGGCCGCATCGACCATCACCCAATTCTCGCCGCCGTCGGTGGAGCGGAAGATCGCGCTGTGATGCTGGCACCAGACAACGTCGGGTTGCGCCGGGCATTGCGACAGCTGATGAATGTCCTGCGGGATCGGATCGCCCTGCTGATCCGGCGGCATGTATTCGTTGACCATTCCCTTGTTGATGACGGCCCAGGTTTCGCCGCCGTCGCGGGTCGACCAGACGCCGCCCGTCGAAACGCCGACGGTGATGTGATCGGCATCGCGCGGATCGACCAGGACCGAGCTGATCCCCGGCATCTCGCCGCCCGCGACACCGAACCATTTCTTGCGGTCCGGGTGCCGCCATAGCGGCTCGACCAGGGACCAGGTCTCGCCCAGATCGTCGGAGCGGAACAGCCCGCCGGGCATGGTCCCCGCGTAGATGCGTCCCTCGGCCCCGCCCGGCGTGAAATTCCAGATGCGGCCCAATGTCCAGGGATGCGGGTCGTCCTCGGCGTTCTCGGGTTTTTCCGGGAATGTGGGCATGGCCATTTCGGCCCAGGAGCCGGCTTCATCGCGGCGCCAAAGCTTGGGCCCGAAATGCCCGAGGTCGGGGGCAGCCAAGGTCATGCCGCCGATGGTCGCGACGGCGGAGATCGGATCGCCCAGGAAATGCATATCGGCGACGTCCCAACCGCCACCGGTCCGCTTCAATTCGAACAGGCCCTTGCGGGTCGCCACATGGATTGTATCGGTCATGGTCACAGCCTTTCGGATCAGCCCCCGGAGAGGGCCTGGAAAACATGAATTTCGTCATCCGGCCCCACGGGGTCGGTCAGCTTTTCGCGGTCGGTCACCTGCACGCCCGCGACAAACACGGCGACGTGGCGACGCAACGCCCCCTGGTCGTCCAGGATGTAGCCCCGGAGCGTCGGATGCCCGTCGAATACGGCGGCCAACGCGGCACCCAAAGTCTCCGGGCCCACGCCGACGTCGACCGACGGGGCCGGCAGAAAGCGTTCCAGCTGGCTGGTGAAATGGACGGTCGGCATGGCCTTACGGACCGGCAAGAAAGTCGACCAGACGGTCCAGGCTCGCCCCCCAGCCTTCGCCGTGGGAATCGCGATCCTCGACCTTGGAGAAGTTTTCATGGCGCAGGATCACTGCCGTGCCGCCCGCGACCTCCTCGAACGTCACGGTGACCAGGGTGTCGCCGCCTTCGAAACCGGTCTCGCCCTTCCACGACCAGGTAAAGACGAGGCGGTCGGGTTCGTCGATTTCACGGTATTCGCCCCAGATGCGATGGACCGTGCCGTCGGCCAATTCCATGCGCACGGAAAATGCACCGCCGGGCCGCAGGTCGGTTTGGATTTCGTTGTTCGTCGCATCGGCGCAGCCCCACCAACGAACCATATGTTCGGGTTGGGTCCAGACCTTGAACAACAGGGGCTTGGGTGCCGCGAAAACCCGTTTGAGTTCCAGAATGGTTTCGGGCGGCGTGGTTTCAATGACGGTCATCGCTGGCGTCCTTGTTTTGAATTTCGTCCAGATAGGCTTCCAGCCGGTCGAAGCTTTGCTCCCAGAACCGGCGGTATTCGGCGACCCAGTCGAAAGCATCCTTGAGGCCCGCCGCGTTCAAACGGCAGGGCCGCCATTGCGCCTGGCGCCCCCGTTCGATCAGGCCCGCCTTCTCCAGAACCTTCAGGTGCTTGGACACCGCCGGCAAGGACATGGCGAAAGGCTCGCTCAATTCCGAAACCGTCGCCTCGCCTTGGGCAAGGCGCGCCAGGATGGCCCGACGGGTCGGGTCGGCCAGGGCCTGAAAGGTGTCGCTCAGGGTATCGGCGGTCACGGGGTGCATCTCGCAATTCTTTATTTAACTATTAGGTTAAATAAAGAAGAACAACGAACGAGTCAACGATCTTTCACTGGGCCGCAAATCAGCGGACGGCTTGTGGTTTAAGCGTCCGTTCCGGCTGGGTCAGCAAGTGGCGGTGTTTGATCAACGGCAGGTCCAGGTCGAATTCGTCCGCCGCCTCCAAGAGACCGTGAACCGAGGCCGTCGCCTTGGCCGCCGCCTCGCGCAGGGACAGCCCGGAAAGCAGATGGCCGACCAGCAACCCGGCCAGCACGTCCCCCGCGCCCTTGGCCCGGCGGTTCAGGCGCGGCACCTCGATCAGCCATTCGCCGTCGTCATCGACGGCCAGGGTGCCGATCAGCATGCCGTCGTCGCCCGGCCCGCCCCGCGCCGACTGATCGGGGACGGAGGTCACGACCACCGCGCCGGTGCCGCGCGCCCGAAGCGCATGGGCCGCCGCCACGGCGGACCCGACGTCGACGACCCGGTCACCGGTCAGGAGTTCCAATTCGAATGCGTTGGGCAAGGCCAGGTCGGCGCGCGGCAGGGCCTCGCGGCGGAAGAACGGGACAAGACCCTCGTCGACATAAATGCCTTCCTCGCGGTCGCCCAGGATCGGGTCGCAGACATAGATCGCATCCGACCGCTGGGCCTTGGCCTGGGCGACGGCGGCCAGTGCCGCGCGTCCCGTCTCGGCCCCCGTCAGATAGCCCGTCAGCACGGCGCGAAAGGGGGGTGCGGCACGCAGGCCGAGCACGGCATCGGCGATGGCGCGGACCTCATCGGGCGGAATCCGGCGGCCCGTGACCGTCTTGTGACCCGGGTGATTGGACAGCACCACCGTGTCCACGGCGGCGGTATCGCGGCCGAGCGCCTGCAGCGCCGGGACGGCGGCGCTGTTGCCTACGTAGCCGCGGGAAACCCGGGAATGGATCGACAGAACGGACATGCGCGGGAGCTTGCCACCGGTCGCGGGAACTTGCTAGTGTGCGCCGCAACAATCAGCCCGATTTCCGGCCCAATCAAATCCCCAGGAGTGCTCCGCCATGGCTTCCACCATCCGGCCCCGCCGTTCCGTTCTCTATATGCCCGGCTCCAACGCCCGCGCCCTTGAAAAGGGCCGTACGCTGGCCGCCGACGGCCTGATCCTGGACATGGAAGACGCCGTCGCGCCGGACGCCAAGCAGACCGCGCGCGAACAGATCACCGCCGCCATCGCCGAAGGCGGCTACGGCATGCGCGAGCTGATCGTGCGGACCAACGGCCTGGACGGCCCCTGGGGCGAGGACGATTTGAAGGCGGCGGCCAAGATGGGCGCCCATGCGGTGCTGCTGCCCAAGGTCGAAAGCAAAGCCATGGTCGACGACGCCATCAAGATTTTGGACGCCGCCGGCGCACCCGGTGACCTGCCGATCTGGGCAATGATGGAAACGCCGCTGGGCATGTTGCACGCGGAAGAGATCGCGTTTTCCAGCCCGCGCCTGCAATGCCTGGTGATGGGCACCTCGGACCTGGCCAAGGACCTGAAAGCGCAGCACACGCCGGACCGCATTCCCTTCATGACCTCGCTGGGCCTTTGCATGCTGGCCGCCCGCGCGGCCAAGATCACGATCCTCGACGGGGTGCATCTGGACCTCGCCGACGACGACGGTTTCAAGGCGTCCTGCGTGCAGGGCCGCGAACTGGGCATGGACGGCAAGACCCTGATCCATCCCAAGACCATCGCCATGGCCAACGAAGCCTTCTCGCCATCGGACGACGAAGTCGCCTGGGCCAAGCGCATCATCGAAGCCCACGCCGAAGCCGAAAAGGAAGGCAAGGGCGTGGTCCTGGTCGACGGCAAGCTGATCGAGAATCTGCACGTCGAAGGCGCCAAGCAAGCGGTCGCCCTGGCCGACGCCATCGCCGAGATGGAACAATCCGCCGCCGCCGAATAACAGTCCTCAGACCCCAATAAAGAAAGCGATCCAAATGAGCGACAAGACCAACCCGGGCAATTTCTTCGAAGACTTCAAACCCGGCCAGGTCATCCGCCACGCCACCCCGCGCACGGTGACGGAAGGCGAGATCGCGCTTTATACCGGGCTTTATGGAAACCGCTTCGCCCTGCATTCATCCGACATGTTCGCCATGGCCCTGGGCTATGAAGGCATGCCGGTGGACGACATGCTGGTCTTCCACATCGTGTTCGGAAAGACCGTGCCCGATATCTCGCTGAACGCCGTCGCCAACCTGGGCTATGCGGACGGCCGGTTCCTGGCGCCGGTCTATCCGGGCGACACGCTGGCGTCCGAATCCGAAGTCATCGGGGTTCGCGAAAATTCCAACGGCAAGACCGGCGTCGTCTGGGTCCGCACCACGGGCACCAACCAGCGGGGCGAGGTCGTGTTGTCTTACGTCCGCTGGGTCATGGTCCGCAAACGCGACGAAGCCGCCCCGGCGCCGGAAGCCAGCGCGCCCGACCTGCCCGCCGCCGTCGCCGCCGAAGACCTTGTCGTGCCCGAGGGGCTGAGCCTCGCTGGATACGACGCGACCGCCGCCGGCAGCCCCCATTTCTGGGACGATTACGCGGTCGGCGAGAAGATCGACCACGTCGACGGCATGACGTTGGAAGAAGCCGAACACATGCTGGCGACACGACTATATCAGAACACCGCCAAGGTGCATTTCGACCTGCACGCGCAAAAAGACGGCCGCTTCGGCAAGCGCCTGATCTACGGCGGCCATATCATCTCGCTGGCCCGCGGCCTGTCGTTCAACGGTCTGGCCAACGCCTTCCATATCGCTGCCATCAACGGCGGTCGGCACGTCGCCCCGTCGTTCGCGGGCGACACGGTCTATGCCTGGTCGGAAGTTCTGGACAAGGCCGAGGTCCCCGGCCGCGATGACTTGGGCGCCCTGCGACTGCGCCTGGTCGCGGCGAAGGATCATCCCTGCGCCGACTTCCCCTTGAAGGATGCCGAGGGCAAGGACCATCCGGCGGTGGTCCTGGATTTCGATATCTGGGTGCTGATGCCGCGCGCAGGTTGACCGCGGGCGCCCCACGAAAGGCTCCTGACAAACCCACGGCAACTCGCGTCTAAGCCCTACAAAATTAAGGGTTTTACCTACGACTTTGTGCATATTTCCCTCGTTTCGAGTCTATGCCACCTTCCTAATTGAGGAGATTATTTGATCGGCACGGGGTAGCCCTGCCGGTTTGGGAAACCTATTCAAAGCCCTGGTCAAACGGCAAATGCCGCGGAAACCGGGCCATGCGTAAGGGGGCATGTCATGAACTGGACCATTCGCACGAAGATCATCGCAATCGGGGTCGTCTCGGCGCTGGCCTTGACCTGCCTGCAAGGCATCGCCTTCCTGACAGGCCATAAGATTGAAGGCTCGGTCACCAGCAGCGCCAGCTACAACGAACAGATCGACCTTGCGACCGCCATGCGGATCGCCAATGTCGAGCTGTTGTTGGCCGCCATGGATTCGATCATCGACAAGGACGAAGGCCAGATCCAGCCCGAACGTAAGGAAGTGATCGCCGCCAGCCTCGAGACGCTGCGAAAGAAAGGCGCTCGACTGGTTGAGCTCACCCAAGGCGAAGGCGACCAGGACACGGTCAAGGCGATCCTGGCCAAGATCGATCCGCTTGCCCAAGGCATTCAGGTCGACCTCGCCCGGCTGATCGAAACGAATGCCCCGCCCGAAGCCTTCGCCAAGATCGACGATGTCATCGACGAATTCGGAGAAGGCATGAGCGACGCGCTGACCGCCTATTCGGAAAAACTGAGCGTCGCCTTCGAGAAATCGATCGTCGAGGTCCAGGGGTCCCTGGCAACGGCACGGACCGGTGGCACCGCGGCCTTTTTGATCGCCGTCGCCGTGCTGAGCACAATCCTGTTTGCCGTCGGCAAGGGGATTATCGGCGCCGTCGGCGGGATGACCACCGCCATGCGCGAACTGGCCAGCGGCAACGAGGCCGTCGAAGTGCCCGGCGTGGGCCGGTCGGATGAAATCGGGGAAATGGCCGACGCGGTCCAGGTGTTCAAGGACAACGCCGCCGAAGTCCGCCGATTGAACGCCGAACAGGAAGAACGGGAACAACGCATCGAGGAACAGCGCCGCGCCACGGTGCACAAAATGGCGGATGAATTCGAAACGCGGATCGGTCAGGTCGTCACCGCCGTCGGCCATGCATCGAGCAGTCTGAACGATTCATCGGCAACCATGGCCGCCGCCGCCGATCAGGCGCACCGTCAATCGACCGCCGTCGCCGCCGCCGCCGAGGAAGCCGCCGCCAACGTGCAGACGGTCTCGGCGTCAGCCGAGGAATTGTCCTCGTCGATCCAGGAAATTTCCCGCCAGGTCGCAAACTCCAATCAGATCGCGGCAGACGCCGTGACCGAGGTCGAACAGACCACGGAAATGGTCCAGGGCCTGACCGAGGCCGCCAGCCGGATCGGCGACGTCATCGACCTGATCACCGACATTGCCGAACAGACCAACCTTTTGGCGTTGAACGCGACCATCGAGGCTGCCCGTGCGGGCGATGCAGGCAAGGGCTTTGCCGTGGTCGCCGCCGAGGTCAAGAACCTGGCGACCCAGACCGCCCGCGCGACCGATGAAATCGGCCAGCAGATTTCCGGCATACAATCGGCGACGCAACAGTCGACGGAAGCGATCACCAAGATCAGCGGCACCATCGGCCGGATCAGCGAGATTTCGTCGTCTATCGCCGCCGCCGTCGAACAACAGGGGGCGGCCACCGGCGAGATCGCGCGCAACGTCGAACAGGCGTCCGTCGGGACCCAGGACGTGTCGTCCAATATTCAGGGCGTCACCTCCGCCGTGACGGAGACAACCGAAGTTTCCAAAGGGATCTCGGCGGCGGCCTCGGACCTGACCTCCCAGGCCCAAGCCCTCCGAACATCGGTCGATGAATTCCTGAGCGAGGTTCGAAACGGCTGACCCGGGCAAGGCGGAAGCTCAAAGGATTCAGTCGAGAAAAGGTCCCGTTTGCAAGGAACACGCAATACATAACTGGCATGTTATTTGCGTATCCGTCTGCAAATCGCAGACTTTAGCTCCTCATTCAACGGAATCCCCAAATGTCCTTGTCCATTCGTCAGAAACTGGCGGCCTGCCTTGGCGCCATCCTCGCCCTTTTCATTGCCGCCACTGCTTATCAGATCGTCAATCTGAGAACGGAATTGGGCGAAATGGAACGCGCCAAAACCGACATCAGCCGGGCATTCGACAAGGTCGTTCCCTTGAACCTTTTGGTAAAGGATATCCGCCTCCACGTTGTGCAGGTTCAGCAATGGTTGACCGACATCTCCGCCACCCGCGGTCAGGACGGCCTGAACGACGGGTTCGACCTTGCCAAAGAACACCGTCAGGCGTTTGAAGGCGCGGCGGCAAAAGCCAAGGCGTTGGCGTCTGAAATCGGATTGAAGGACGTCGTTGCGGCGATTTCCGAAGCCGAAGCCGCGATGCCGGCCTACTTCGACCAGGGCGAAAGCATGGCCAAGGCCTACATCGACGGCGGCGCCGCCGAAGGCAATAAGTTGATGGGCGATTTCGACAAAGCCGCCGCCACCATGAGCGACGCGGTTTCCCGGGTCAGCGATCAAATTGAAAAAATCGGCGAGGCGACGGCGTCGGACGCCAAAGGCATGATGGCCGACGTGAAGACGCGGATGAACGACGTTCTGACCGGGGTTCTGTGGGCCATGGGCGGTGCCGTTCTGTTCGCCGCGCTGCTTTGCCTATATCTCTTCCGCGTGATCCGGGAGCCGATTGCCAAGTTGGTATCGGATCTGGAGATCATCGCCGACCGCACCAATCGTGACTCCTTGGCGCTGACCATCGACCGGGGGGATGAATTCGGGCCTGTCGCGCAATCGCTCCAGGGGCTTCGCGCCGGCCTCGACGAGGCGGCGGAAATGGAAACCCGTCAAAAACGAATGGAGGAAATGCACAAACGCGAGCGCAAGGAAACGATGGAACGCCTCGCCAAGCAATTCGAAATGACCGTCGGGGGCGTGGTCGACAGCGTGGGCGACGCCGCCGGAGACCTGACCGCATCGTCGTCGACCATGTCCGCCGCCGCCGATCAAGCCGGCAATCAGGCGATGGCCGTGGCTTCCGCCTCCGAACAGGCCGCCGCCAACGTACAGACCGTCGCTTCGGCGGCGGAAGAGCTTTCCTCCTCGATCCAGGAAATCTCCCGCCAAGTCGCGGATTCGACGCGCATTGCCTCCGACGCCGTCGATGAGATCGAACAGACCACCGCGCGCGTCCAGGGGCTGACGGACGCCGCCAACCGGATCGGCGAGGTCGTCAACCTGATCACCGATATCGCCGAGCAGACGAACCTGCTTGCCCTGAACGCGACCATCGAGGCCGCGCGCGCGGGTGAAGCAGGTAAAGGGTTTGCCGTCGTGGCGTCGGAGGTCAAGAACCTGGCCAGCCAGACAGCCAAGGCGACCGAGGAAATCAGCCAGCAGATTACGGGTATTCAATCGGCGACGCAGGCCTCGGCCTCGGCCATCACCGGGATCAGCACGACCATCGGGCGGATGAGCGAAATCACCGCTTCCGTCGCCGCCGCGGTCGAGGAACAAGGCGCCGCCACGGCGGAAATCGCCCGCAACGTCGAACAGGCCTCTGCCGGGACCCAGGACGTGTCGTCGAACATTCAAGGCGTAACGGCAGCCGTCACGGAAACGACCGAGGTCTCGCACACGATTTCCGCCGCCGCTTCGCAGTTGTCATCCCAGGCGACGTCCCTGAAGAGTTCCGTTGCCGCCTTCTTGGCCGAAGTCCGGGGCGGGCAGGCTTGAATGAGGATTGCATTCTCACAACGCATGAGGCGTCTAAAATACGTTTTTTACGGCGTATAATGTTGCGGCCGGTAAACCAGGGTGTTATTGAAACTTCGACGGTGCCCCGAAATTCAAGGGGATAATAGGGAATCCGGTGCGGTCATTTCGTTGACGAAAGACCCAATCCGGAACTGTCCTCGCAACTGTAGGCGCGGCATACGACCTTTACTTCCGCCACCGGGCAATCGGAACCGGGAAGGCAAAAGGTCGGAGATTACCCGCAAGTCAGGAAACCTGCCGTCAAGATCGTCCTACCCCCGGTCGAGGGTTGCCGGAGGAGCGGAAAACCGTCGCGACGATTGCATTGTCAAACAGGCTCCTTCGGGAGCCGTAACGTCGCGAGGCCGCTCGAACGATAACAACGTTTCTGAATTCACGTGGCCCGATCTCGGGCGAATCAACCTTTGGTACTGCGCCGTCATAGACGTCGAGGTCGACACCCGTCGCGCATTTCGACCCGGCGCCGGATCAGGGGCTTGACGAATTGACATTCATATAATGTTATAACATAACATTATATCCAGAATCGCGAATGATAATTATTATTAGTTACACAGACATTTTCTGTGGTATCAAAAGGCCGAAGGGGCCACCCGCAAAACTGCGGGCGGAACAGACGAAGGGAAAACCCATGACTACGACTAAAAACAACCTCATCACCGCGCTGCTGTCGGCGACGGCGATCGTCGGCGGCGTCGCCGTGATGTCGGCGCCGGCCCATGCCGGCTCCATCAAGAACGGCAGCCCCGTCGACCTGACCATCGGCGGTCACGTCAACCGCGCCGTGCTGTTGGTCGACGACGGCAACGAAACCAGCTACCGCCACGTCGACAACGAAAACGATTCGACGATCATCTTCTTCGAAGCCGAAGGCAAGGTGAACGCGGAGATCACGATCGGCGCCGCCTTCGCCGCCAAGATGCGTTCGAACGCGTCGAACGAAGTCAGCGCCACGGCGGAATCCGCCGGCTCCGGTCAGTTCGAACACGATCAGTCGGATATCTATGTCTCGCACGCGCGCTTCGGTACCCTGACGATGGGCGAGGGCTCCATGGCCTCCGATGCGATCTCCGAAGTCGACCTTTCCGGCACGGCGGTCGCCGGATATTCGTCGATCGGCGACATGGCGGGTGGCTTCGCCTTCGTCAATTCGGCGACCGGTGTGCGTTCTTCCGCGACGATCGGCGACACGGCGGACAACCTGGACGGCCTCGATGCCGGTGACCGGTTGATGTATGAGACCCCGTCCTTCAACGGCTTTTCGCTCGCGACCAGCACCACGAGCGGTGCCGTCGACGCGGTCGTTCGCTACGCCGGTGATTTCGGCGGCGTGGCCGTCGAGGCCGCCGCCGGTTGGTACAACAACTCGTCCAACGCCAACAACGACGACGCCTTCGAAGACGGCGTTTCGGGCTCGGTCTCGGCCCTGTTCGGCAACGGCATCAACGTGACCTTCGCCGCCGGCACCAAGTCCGCCGCGACCCAGGGCCGCGACGATCCGATGTTCTACTACGGCAAGCTCGGCTACATCGCCAAGCTGAACAGCTGGGGCAACACCAACTTCGCCGTCGATTACGGCCGCTACGAAGACGTCGCGCAGAACGGCGCCAGCTTCGACACCATCGGTGTACAGGCGGTGCAGGATATCGA
Source organism: Rhodospirillaceae bacterium (assembly GCA_002696205.1). Classification (GTDB taxonomy): domain Bacteria; phylum Pseudomonadota; class Alphaproteobacteria; order Rhodospirillales; family Casp-alpha2; genus UBA1479. The sequence goes on from NZRL01000051.1 coordinate 15,224, forward strand.
AAGCATCGGCTCCAGCATGTATGGTGTCCTATCGCTATCATAGCCTGGACCGCACGGGCTCGAGCTTCGACGACATCCACGCCGTCATGTCCGGCATGTTGATCGCCTTCTAAGCGACCAACGGAAAATTCGAACGCCTGGGAACGGGCCCCGTCGATCGGGGCCCGTTTCTTTATTCAGGGGTCCTGATTGCCGTCCTGCGCGGCGGCCCGGCGGGAACTGGCCGCCGCCGCGGCCATCAGCATCACCGCCCCCAGCACCCCGGCCGACATGGTCATGATCAGCACCCCGTCATATCCGGCAACCAGCCAGACCAGACCGGCAAGGCCCGGCGACAGAGCCGTGAACCCGATATAGGACGTCGCCAGCATGCCCGCGATGACGCCATAGCGCCGCCGGCCCAATAGCTCGGCGACGATGACCGGGCGGGTAATGCTCATCACCCCGTTGCCCGCCCCCTGGAACAGCACGAAGACAACCAGCAGCCCCGGCACCGATTTCGACCCCAGCAACGCGGCGGAGGCCAGCGCCATGGCGATCA
>NZRL01000052.1 GCA_002696205.1 Rhodospirillaceae bacterium
AAAAGCTGCGCCTGCCCTTCCCCGAAAACCATGTAGCGCCACATGCGTTTTCGAAATCCCTGGAACACGCGCCCGTTCTCTTCCGTTTCCCCGATACCTTCGGTGTTCTCATAGGTATCGACCACCACAACCCCAGAGGGCATTCCCTGGCATACGCCTTCTTCAAACGAATCGTCGAGGAAAGCTTCCAGAACTTCGCGGTACATCTCCGGCCGGACTTCACCCAATTCCCCGTCTTCGTCCCGCAACTCCATTTTCTGGCAATCAACAAACATCACGGCACGGGAGCTTTCCGTCTCCAGCAGGCCGTACCATCGCGGCTGGTCTTGCTCCGCCTTTTCATCGAATGAGATTTCCACCTCCTCGGGCAGGGAAATCTTCACCCAATCGGCGAAATTACAGATGCGCATGGGACCTAGGATTTCCTCGGCCTTCCTCTGATCGTCCAGTTTGAACGGATCCATGAAGGCATTGGCTATTTCTCGCTCGATAATCTCACGCAATTCAATGAACTCGGGATCATCCATCTGGGCATGAGTGAGGACAAGATTGAGCGCGAGGAACGCCACATCGCCACCCTGGTTCAGGAAGAAATGGAAATTCCAAAAGCGCAGAAACTCACCGTCTTCTTCTCCGTCGTAGACGTATCGCCAACAGCAACCGTGCTCGACTTCGAGAATATCACTTTCGAGTAAGCCGGATCCCTCACGACGCCATTCCTCAGCACTCTCCCGCGCGAACTCGGCCATGTCTGTGTCCACTGGAGGCGGCGGACTATCCCCTTCCCAAACGATATGATCGACCTGGACCCAAAGCGTGCCGGTATCGGTATCCTTGCCTTCCACCTCCTCCTCATAGCAGCCCCAGCGCCCTTCGTTCGCTTCATCTGGCACGACGTCCCAACGCCGGGGAATGCGCAACGTCACCTCGCCATTGGCCAGGGAAACGGTCTTCAGGTCGGAAAAGTCGAACGGCATGGCGGCCTCTTTCTTTATCTTTACGATAATTATTTATCTTTTATATCGTAAAACGTGTTATATTCACCAGCCTTAAAACTTGAACGGTCTCGACGCGAAATGCAGAGCTATCGACTGACGGCCCGCGCCCGAGCGCGGGACGGTGCCATCACCCCTTTCTCGTTGGAGATCATGCCCCCCAAGGAATATCCGGAAGGCGAATACGGCTGCGTCGTCCATTGCCCGACCGTCCGATTCCACGGCAAACCCATCTTCGGCGTGGACGGCCGCCAGGCAATGGCGCTGGCCCTTTGGATCGTCGAAGATCTATTGACGCACGAAGAATTGACCCTGGTCGACGACGACGGCGTCGAGATCACCCTGCCCATCGACCGGGAAGGCGGCATCCCCGGCGGGCCCTACCGGACCGACCTGTAATCACCGGATAGGCAGGCGCGGCGTCAGGCCAGCGGCGCCGTTTGGGCGGCGGAGGCCCGTTGCGCGAAGGTTTCGTACTTGGCCCAGTCGAGGGGTTCCTCGCGGACCGTGTCCGGGTCCCACATGCTGCGGTCCAGGCCCAGCACGTCGCCGCCGTAGACATGCAGGCCGATGACGTCCCCGTCCCCGCTGCATTCGGCCACGTGCACGCCGTCCGCCGGCAAGTAGATGATATCGCCCGGGCCCAGGTCGACCTTGCGTTCCAGGGTCAGCGTGCCGCCCTCGGCGCGGCGGTAGACGTGATTCCGTTCCGTTCCCGACAGCACCAGGATCGCCGCCCAGCAGCCGTGGTTGTGCGGCGGCGTGCGGCGGCCGTTGGGAAAGCGGACCTTGAGCAGGCTGAGGTCCGGGGCGCGGTAGAAGATCTGCCTGGCGTTGCCACCCGTGCCCGCGATATAGGCTAAGGCCTCGGCGACGCCGTCCAGATCGCCCTTCAATTCCTTGAGAACGCGGACGATCCCTTTATGGGGTTCGGCCTCGGCATTGGCTGCGGTCAGGCGGGCGACGAGATCGGCGACCTGCATGACAAGGTCCGCCCGGTCTAACGCAGGGCCGCGCAGGCCCGTTGGATGCGCTCGCAAGCCTGGATCAGTTCGCTTTCCGCCGCCGCGTAGGAAATCCGAAAATAGGGCGAGACGCCGTAGGCCGCCCCGTGCACGGTCGCGACGTTTTCCGTTTCCAACAGGTACATGACGAAATCGCGGTCGTTCTGGATCACCTGGCCCGACGGCGTGGTCTTGCCGATCACCCCGGCACAGCTCGGGTAGACGTAGAACGCCCCCTTCGGCACGGGGCAGGAAACACCCTGCGCCTGATTGAGCATGGAGACCACCAGATCGCGCCGGTCCTCGAACGATTTGGAGCGCTCCGCGACATAGTCCTGCGGCCCGTTCAGGGCGGCGACGGCGGCGGCCTGACTGACCGAGGACGCGGCGACGGTGACCAGAGATTGCAGCTTCGTCATCTGGGCGATCACGTCCTTATGCGCCCCCGCGTAGCCGACGCGCCAGCCGGTCATGGCGAAGGCTTTCGACACGCCGTTGACCGTGACCGTGCGGTCGAACAGCTTCGGTTCCACCTTGGCGATGGTCGCGAATTTCAGCCCGTCGAACGCGATGTGTTCATAGATATCGTCGGCGATGATGCCGATGCGCGGATGGTCCAGCAGAACGTCGGCCAGGGCCCGCAGGTCGGATTCTTCGTAGACCGCCCCCGTCGGGTTGTTGGGTGAATTCAGCAGCAGCCAGCGCGTCTTCGGCGTGATCGCCTTGGCCAACTGGTCCGCGGTCAGCTTGAAATCCTGTTCCTCGGCGCAAGGCACGATGACCGGCACGCCGCCCGCGAACTTGATCATGTCGATATACGCGACGTAGTAGGGTGCCGGCAGGATGACTTCGTCGCCGTCGTTGGTCCCGGCGGTGAAGGCGTTGAAAATGACCTGCTTGGCGCCGTTGCCGACGATGATCTGGTCGCGCGCGTACTCAAGCCCGTTCTCGCGCTTGAACTTGGCGATGATCGCGTCCTTCAGCTCGTTGGTGCCGGTGATCGGGGTATAGGTCGTCTGGCCGGCGAGCGCCGCCTGATGGGCCGCTTCCAAAACGTGGTCGGGCGTCGGGAAATCGGGCTGGCCCGAGGACAGCGAGATGACGTCGCGTCCCTGTTCCTTCATTTCGCGGGCGCGCTGCGTCATCACGGCGGAAGGCGAGGTTTCAATGCGGTCCATGCGGGCCGCGAATTCAAATTCGGTCATGGAGGATCCTCGGGCAGGCAGTCTTCATAGATGTGGGACAAATACGGCCGCCCATCGTCGCCTTTTTGGGAGGCGGGTCAAGAGCCGGAACGCACCAGAGGCCGGCAGGCCTCCGCGCGCGACGTTATTTGCAGGCCTGTTGCGACGTTTTCCAGTTCTTCCCGGATTTGCATTTCTGCGGGTTGCCGCCCTTGGTTCCGGGCGCTGCTTTCCCGCCCCAGGAACTGTAATAGTCGGCAGGCGAATTGTATAAGCAGCTTTCCTGGCTGGCGCTGCCGGTGACCGTGGAAGTGCCGGGAGAACAGGATGTGCAGGATGCCGTCTTGGTGCCGGCGGCATAGGTTCCGGCGGGGCATTTGATCTGCACGGTCGCGCCGGGCGACGAAACGTAGTACCCCGCGTCGGCCGGCGTACAGGCCGTGCTTTTCACGCTTTTCGAATAGGTTCCGGCGGGGCACGGCGTTTGCGCGGCTGAGCCGCTTTCGGCAACGAAATTACCGGCGGTCGCGGACGTGCAGGATTGATTGCCTTCCCCGGATGCATAGGTTCCGGCGGGGCACGGCGTCTGTGCTTTCTGCCCGGTTCCGGACACATAGTTCCCGGAAGACGCGATCGTGCAGGGGCCATATCCCGCGGCGGAGAAGTAGCCTTTCTTGCAAAGGCATTTCGTAACGCTTGTCTGTCCCTTGGCGAGGGCCGCGGAGCCGTCCGGGCACGGCGTCTGTTCCGAGGCACCGACCGTGTCGACGTAATATCCCTTGCCGGCCTGGGCGCAGGTCTGATTGCGGCTGGCGTCGTCGCGGGTTTGCGTTCCGGCTTTCCAGTGACCCTTGGTGCATTCCGTGCACTGATAAACGTTATGCCCCGACTGAAGCCAAGTATGCACCCAGGTCCCCGGCGGACATTGCAGATCGGTCGCCGCCAGATAGCCCAAAACGGGGTAGTCCGTGGCGTGAGCGGAGTGGGACACGAAAAACGAAGCGATGAAAAAAGCAAAAACGAACGTCATCTTGACGAGGGCGCTGCGAACCTTCTGGAGCATAAAACCTTCCTTGGTTTTCTGAGATAACCCAGATTGACGCAGCCCCCCCAGGCAATCAAGAACTTGCGCGCAGGTCTTCCCCCGGCGTCAGGCGCCGATCACCGCCTCGAAGCCTTCGAACTGAGGATGGCCCAGGTAGATGCCCTTTGTATCGCCCGCGTTGGCGTGCGCCTTGCGGAAGTTCTCCGACTTGGTCCAGGCGACGAAATCGGCCTCCGACTTCCAGATCGTATGGGAGGCGTAAAGGGTATGGTCCTCGTGGCTGGGCCCCTTCAAGAGATGGAATTCGACGAATCCCGGCACTTCGTCCAAATGGCGGTCACGGGTTTTCCAAACGGTCTCGAAATCCTCTTCCCGGCCGGGCGCGATCTTGAAGCGGTTCATTGCGATGTACATGGGCAATTGGCCTTTCACTTGCAGCAGCATGTTTTCTTATGTCGGCGCGTCTGCGCTGATGATCAAGAACTTACCTGACCCAGATCAAGGACAGGGATTCGAAACGGTTCGATGATAGGCGGAGTTGGATAACGAAAGGAGCGCCGTACATGGCCCATACCCCCCACGAAATCGCCGATGAATTTCCAGAGCACGCAGATCGTATTCACGACCTGAAGCTGACGAACGCGCACTTTGCCAAGCTGTGTGACACGCACCACGAAATCAACCGCGACATCCATCGGGGAGAGACGAATATCGAACCCATGGACGACAGCCATCTTGAGGAGCTCAAAAAACAGCGCCTCGCGATCCTTGATGAGGTTTCGAGCTTCTTGAAATAACGATCCGAAATGAAGGGTTCGGGTCAGAAGGCATCATTCTGATGCCCGCCCCGTCAATCTCCGACGCCCTGGGCCGCGCGGGTGGCGAGTCCACCGAGGTCGCGGACCAGGGCGGCGATCTCGGCGACGCCTTCGCCCGTCTTCATATTGGCGAAGACGAAGGGCCGGTCGCCGCGCATGCGCTTGGCGTCGCGGTCCATGACGGCGAGGTCCGCGCCGACATGGGGGGCCAGGTCCGTCTTGTTGATGACCAGCAGGTCCGAGCGGGTGATGCCCGGCCCGCCCTTGCGGGGGATTTCCTCACCCGCCGAAACGTCGATGACGTAGATCGTGATGTCGGCCAGTTCGGGGGAGAAGGTGGCCGCCAGATTGTCGCCGCCGCTTTCGATCAGGATCAGGTCGAGGCCCGGAAAGGTCTCGCGCATCGCCGCCACGGCGGCCAGGTTGATCGAGGCATCCTCTCGGATCGCCGTATGGGGGCAGCCGCCGGTCTCCACACCCATGATCCGTTCCGGCGGCAGCGCCCCGCGCCGGGTCAGGGCTTCGGCGTCTTCTTTCGTGTAGATATCGTTGGTGATGGCGCAGATGTCGTGCGTTTCGCGGAACGACTGGCAGAGCCGTTCCATCAACGCCGTCTTGCCCGAGCCGACGGGCCCGCCGATGCCGACGCGAAGGGGGCCATGGGGGGACGTCGAAGAAGATGTCGTCATGATCTGAACAGCCTCGTGTATTGGGTTTCGTGGCGCATGGCGGCCACGTCGGAAAGAAAGGCGCAGCCGCCGACTTCGGAGATATCGGCGGCCAAAGCGGCCTCGGCCGCGCGGGCAACGTCGCCTTCAAGCGCGCTGAGCACGCGTTGGCCGTCGGTCTGGCCCAGCGGCACCAGGCGCAGTCCGGCGGAAATCAGATTGGCCGCCACGGCATGGATGAAGGCGTGCAGGGCTGGTTCCAGCGCCACGCCATGCCCCGCCGCCGCCGCCGCCACGGCGACCGGATAGGCGGCGTCGCCGGAAAGCGGATCGGCCCCTTCGTCCCAGGGCCAACTGGCCCGCGTGGCGGTCAGGAAGGCGTTGCCCTGGGCCGTGGTCTCCAGCCGCCGTTCCAATGACGGGCAAAGGGCGAGCGCCAGGTCGTTTATCTCGGCCAGTTCGGCACCGTCCCCGGCTTCCGCCGCGCGCCAGGCCTGGACGAACAGCACGGCGTCGGACCAGGCGCCGCCGTGGGCCAGCAGGTCGCGCAGCCAGCGTTCCAGCCCGTCGCGATCCGAAACCGTCCCGTTCTCGACCGCCCATTCGATTCCGTGCGAATAGGCGAAGGCGCCGACCGGATAGCTCGGCGACAGCCAGGCCAGGAGGCGGTACAGGCTCCCGGAATTCAACGGTGCGTTATCCATGGCTATGGCCATGGTCGTGGTGATGATGCCCATGGGCGTGGTCGTGACCGTGGGTCCGGCCATGGCCGTAGGCGCCGCCTTCCGGGTTGAAGGGCGCCATGATCTCGGCGACCTCGGCCCCCAGTTTCACCAGCATGTCGGCAATCACGTGATCGCGCCGGATACGCAATCGGTCGCCCAGCAGTTCCGTCGGCAGATGCCGGTTGCCCAGGTGCCAGGCGACGCGGACCAGATGATCCGTATCGGCGCAGGTGACTTCCAGCAAGGGTTCCTCCGCCGCGCGGACGGCGACCAGGCGGCCGTCCTCCAGCACCAGGCCGTCGCCGTCGGCCAGCGCCGCTGCCTCGGCCAGATCGAGCAGGAAGGCCAAGCCGCCCTCGCCGGTCATCGCCATGCGGCGGCGGTGGCGGCCATCGAAATCCAGCACCACCCAATCGGCGGCGGCGCCGTTCCACAGGCCGGCCTGTTTTACGGAAGTAGCACGAAGCATCGTTGCCTCCTTACGTTCCCAACCCGCCGACACCAAGCGATCTCGGCGTGAAACGGCTAAAACAAAAAGTACCGCTGCGCCATGGGCAGAACCTCCGCCGGCTCGCAGGTCAGCAGGTCGCCGTCGGCCCGGACCTCGTAGGTTTCCGGATCGACCTCGATCTTCGGCGTCGCGTCGTTGAGGATCATCGACGCCTTGCCGATGCCGCCGCGCGTGTTTTCGACGGCGAGCAGTTCCTTGTCCACGCCCAGGTGATGGCCGACCCCGGCGTCGAGCGCCGCCCCCGAGACGAAGGTCGCGCCCGAGGCCGCGATGGACTTACCGAAGCCGCCGAACATGGGCCGATAATGCACCGGCTGCGGCGTCGGGATCGAGGCGTTGGGATCGCCCATGGCCGCCGCCGCGATGGTTCCGCCGATCAGCACCATGTCCGGCTTGACCCCGAAGAAGGCGGGCGACCAGAGCGCCAGGTCGGCGCGCTTGCCGACCTCGATGGAGCCGACGTGCTTCGACAGGCCATGCGCGATGGCCGGGTTGATGGTGTACTTGGCGATGTAGCGGCGGACGCGCAGGTTGTCGTTGTCGCCGGTCTCTTCCGAAAGGCGGCCGCGCTGGCGTTTCATCTTGTCCGCCGTCTGCCAGGTGCGGATCAAAACCTCGCCGACCCGGCCCATGGCCTGGCTGTCCGACGCGATGATCGAAAAGGCCCCCATGTCGTGCAGGATGTCTTCCGCCGCGATGGTTTCCTTGCGGATGCGGCTTTCGGCGAAGGCGACGTCTTCCGGAATATTGCTGTCCAGGTGATGGCAGACCATCAGCATGTCCAGGTGTTCTTCCAGCGTATTGACCGTGTAGGGTCGTGTCGGGTTGGTCGAGGACGGGATGACGTTCGGCTCGCCGCAGACCTTGATGATGTCGGGCGCATGGCCGCCGCCCGCGCCTTCCGTATGGAAGGCATGGATCGTGCGGCCCTTGAACGCCGCCACGGTGTTTTCGACGAAGCCGCTTTCGTTCAGCGTGTCCGTATGGATCATCACCTGCACGTCCAGGTCGTCCGCGACACTGAGGCAGCAATCGATGGCGCCGGGCGTGGTGCCCCAGTCTTCGTGCAGTTTCAGGGCGCTGGCTCCGGCCGTTACCTGTTCGACCAGACCGGCGGGCAGCGAGGCATTGCCCTTGCCCGCGAAGGCCAGGTTCATGGGCAGGCCGTCCGCCGCCTGGATCATCCGCCCGATGTGCCAGGGGCCGGGGGTGCAGGTCGTGGCATTGGTGCCCGTGGCCGGGCCGGTGCCGCCGCCCAGCATGGTCGTGACGCCGGACATCAGGGCGTCGTCGATCTGTTGCGGGCAGATGAAATGAATATGCACGTCGAGGCCGCCGGCGGTCAGGATCTTGCCCTCGCCTGCGATGGCTTCGGTGCCCGGGCCGACGATGATGTCGACGTCGGGCTGGGTGTCCGGGTTGCCGGCCTTGCCGATGGCGACGATACGCCCGTCTTTCAGGCCCACGTCCGCCTTGACGATCCCCCAATGGTCGACGATCAAGGCGTTGGTGATCACCGTGTCGACGGCGCCGTCGGCGCGGGTCGTCTGGGCTTGGCCCATACCGTCGCGGATCACCTTGCCGCCGCCGAATTTGACCTCTTCACCGTAGGTGGTGAAGTCGCGTTCGACCTCGATGAAAAGCTCCGTATCGGCCAGGCGAACCTTGTCGCCGACCGTCGGCCCGAACATGTCCGCATAGGCGGCACGATTAATCTTGGCTGGCATCTCTCGTCCTCCCTTGCGGCCCTAAAGGTCGCCCATGACCTTTTGATTGAAACCGTAGACTTTGCGCGCGCCCACCAACGGCACCAGCGTCACCTCGCGCGACTGGCCCGGCTCGAACCGCACGGCGGTGCCGGATGCGATATCCAGGCGCATGCCCTTCGTCTTCTCCCGGTCGAAGTCGAGCGCCGAATTGGTCTCGTAGAAATGATAGTGGCTGCCGACCTGGACCGGGCGGTCGCCCGTGTTGGCGACGGTGACGGTGACGGTCGGCTGGCCCGCGTTCAATTCGATTTCGCCGGGGGCGGCGATGATTTCACCTGGGATCATGTCGTCCTCCCTCAGCGGATCGGGTTGTGGACGGTAACCAGCTTGGTCCCGTCGGGAAAGGTCGCTTCGACCTGCACATCGTGGATCATCTCGGGAATGCCTTCCATGACCTGATCGCGGGTGATGACCTTGGCTCCCGCCTCCATCAGGTCGGCGACGCTGCGCCCGTCCCGCGCCCCTTCGACGACGAAGTCGGTGATCAGGGCGATGGCCTCGGGGTGGTTCAGCTTGACCCCCCGTTCCAGCCGCCGCCGGGCGACCATGGCCGCCATGGAGACCAGCAGCTTGTCCTTTTCTCTGGGTGTCAGGTTCATGGATCCTCCCTCTTCGATCTTCTTTGATGTCTACAGGTGCCAGACGCGGGGCAAGTCCCGCCCGGCCAGCGCCGCCAGCAGCGGCACCAGGGTTTTCCGGAGTGTCTGCGTATCGGGCGCGACGAGACGGCAGACCAGGACGCCCGGCAGAGCACTCGCCCCCGCCGTCGCCAGATCGTCCAGCGCCGCCCGCGCGGTTTCCAGGCGCGCCTCGGCGTCTGGCGCCGCGAAGACCACTGTCGCCATCGCCTTCATGCCCGCCAGGGTCGCCGGTCCCGCCGCGATGCCGTCGATATCGCCCATGAGCCGCGCCGCGTCGGCGTAGATCAGTTTGCCGTCCCGGCGGACGCGCCAGGTATCCCGGAACGTTCCCGCCGTCACCGTCTCGCCCGAAGCAAGACGCCCCAGGGCCAGGGCCTCGACTGCCAGAAATGAAGCATCCTCGGCGAGATCGACATGAAGGGCACGGTCCAGCGCGCCGCCGTCGAACAGAATGGTTTCCTGGGGCAGCCAAGTGAGATGCGCCCCCGGCCCGGCAGTCAGGCGGGTTTCGACCCGCGCGATGCCATCGGCGGCGCGGTAGACGCGTTCGCAGGCCTGGGTGGTCAGGGTCAGGTGGCTGCCGTCGCCGGCCTCGGCCTCGGTCGCGTATACGTCGCCGCCCGTCAACCCACCCGCCGTGTTGAGCAGGACCGCCTCGACGCCCGGGTCTTGATTGGCCGGACCGTAAACTTTGGGCAGGCGCACCTTGGCGCAGCCGTCCTGATAGAGATCGGCCAGACGCGTCTTGTCGCCCGTGGTCCCGACGGTGATCCGGGCCCGCCCTTTGGCACGCTGTAAAGAGGGGGCGCGTTGAAGGGGATTGTTCTCGCCGGGCCGGTCAGACGGTGAGGTGCCGTCGTACATCGTCCGCGTCCAACTCGCTCTTGTTTCCGGCGACGATGACTTCGCCGCGGTCCATGACCGTGATGGCGTCGGCCAATTCATGGGCGAAATCAAAGTACTGTTCGACCAGCAGGATCGCCATTTCACCGCTTTCGCGCAAGTGGGAAACGGCGTTCTTGATGACCTTGTTGGTCTCGCCGTTGGTCTTGCCGGGTTGTTCGTCGTAGACCCGCATGGACGAGGGCTCGTCGGTCTTGTTCGATCGGTCGCGCAGAAACTTGATGGCGCCGCCGATGTCCTTGATGATCGAGGGCTGAATGCCTTCCGTCGGCTCGTCCAACACCAGCAGGCGCGGCCGGGTCACCAGCGCCCGGCCAATGGCCAATTGCTGCTGCTGGCCGCCCGAAAGGTCCCCGCCGCGGCGTTTCAGCATGCTTTTCAGGACGGGGAACAGTTCGAACACCTCGTCCGGAATGAACCGCAGCTTCGACGGCAGGCCGGCGAACCCGGTCTCCAGGTTTTCCTGTACGCTCAACAGGGGGAAGATTTCCCGCCCCTGCGGCACGTAGGCGATGCCGCGCCGCGCCCGGTCGAAGGTCGCCAGCGAATTGATCGAATCCCCATCCCAGAGAATGTCGCCCTTGGTGATCGGGGGATGGCCGACGATGGCCCGCAACAGCGAGGTCTTGCCCACCCCGTTGCGGCCCAGCAGGCAGGTCACCTTGCCGATCTCGGCCGACATGGAAACCCCGCGAAGGGCCTGGGCGGCGCCATAGAAAAGGTCGACGTCTTTGACGGTCAGCATGTCTCGTCTCCTCCTTTTCCTAGCGGCCCAGATAGACTTCGATGACGCGCTCGTCGGCGCTGACGTAATCCAGGGTGCCTTCGGCGATGGCCGAACCTTCGTGCAGCACCGTGACCTGAACGTCCAGATCGCGGACGAAGGCCATGTCGTGTTCGACGACGACGACCGAATGGCGCTGCGCGATATCACGCAGCAGGCGCGCGGTCTCTTCCGTTTCGGCGTCGGTCATGCCGGCAACGGGCTCATCGACCAGCAGCAGTTTCGGGTCCTGCGCCAGCAGCATGCCGATCTCCAGCCATTGTTTCTGGCCATGCGACAGGTTGGCCGAGGTTTCGTCCCGCAAGTGGCCCAGGCGGATGATCTCGAGGATGTCCTCGATCTCCTGTTTGTCCTTGGCCGACATGGAATAGAACAGAGTGTCCCAGGTCCGCCGCCCGGCCTTCAGCGCGAGCAGCAGGTTGTCCCAGACCGTGTGATTTTCGAACACGGTCGGTTTCTGGAACTTGCGCCCGATACCCAGGGAAGCGATCTCCGCCTCGTCCATGCGGGTCAGGTTGACCGTTTCGTCGAACAGAACGCGGCCGTTGTCAGGCCGGGTCTTGCCGGTGATGACGTCCATCATGGTCGTCTTGCCCGCCCCGTTGGGGCCGATGATGGCGCGCATCTCGCCGGGTTTCACCGTCAGCGACAGGTTGTTCAGGGCGCGGAAGCCGTCGAACGAGACGTTGACGTTTTCCAGATAGAGGATCGAGGATTTACTGGTCGACATGGCGATCAATCCCCTTCCTGCGGCTGAGCTGCGGGGCCGCTGTCCTTGCCCGCCTTGCGCTTGGCCATGTAGCCGTCGATCGCCCCCATGATGCCCTTGGGCAGGAACAGGGTCACGGCGATGAACAGACCGCCCAGCGCGAACAGCCAGAATTCCGGCAGGATGCCCGTAAACAGGGTCTTGCCGAAGTTGACCAGAACCGCGCCGATGGTCGCCCCCACCAGCGTCCCGCGGCCGCCGACGGCGACCCAGATGACGGCTTCGATGGAGTTGGCGGGCGTGAATTCGGACGGGTTGATGATGCCGACCTGGGGCACGTAAAGCGCCCCTGCGACACCCGCCATCATGGCCGAGAGCGTCCAGACCAGAAGCTTGTAGTTCTCCGGCCGGTAGCCCAGGAACCGCGTGCGGCTTTCAGCGTCGCGCACGGCGATCAACACCTTGCCGAATTTGGAATTGACCAAGGCCTTGCAGATGATGAAGCCGATGGCCAGCGCCGCCGCCGATGCCAGCAACAGGCCGACGCGGGTCGAATCCGCCTGCACGTCAAAACCCAGGATATCCTTGAAATCGGTCAGGCCGTTGTTGCCGCCAAATCCCATGTCGTTGCGGAAGAAGGCCAGCATCAGGGCGAAGGTCAGGGCCTGGGTGATGATCGAAAGATAGACCCCCGTGACCCGCGAGCGGAAGGCAAACCATCCGAACACGAAGGCCAGCACCCCCGGCACCGCCAGAACCATCAATGCCGCAAACCAGAACTGATCGAAGCCGTACCAGAACCAGGGAAGCTCTTTCCAGTTCAGGAAGACCATGAAGTCCGGCAGGATCGGATCGCCGTAGACGCCGCGTGTGCCGATCTGGCGCATCAGGTACATGCCCATGGCGTAGCCTCCCAGCGCGAAGAACGCCGCGTGCCCCAGCGACAACACGCCGCAGAAGCCCCAGACCAGGTCGACCGACAGGGCCAGCAGGGCATAGCAGAGATACTTGCCCAGCAACGCCACCGTGTAGGACGAGATGTGGAAGGTGCTGCCCGGTTCCATCGCGAGATTGAGGAACGAGACGACGGCGGCGATCAGGAACAGAAGCCCCAGAAAGATGACCGCCCGGCGGTCGAAGCCGCCTTGAATGAATTTCATCGTCATCATGATTCGATCGCCCGGCCCTTCAGCGCGAACAGGCCGCGCGGGCGCTTCTGGATGAACAGGATGATGAACACCAGGACCAGAACCTTACCCAGCACCGCGCCGGCATAGGGTTCCAGGAACTTGTTCGCGACACCCAGCGTCATTGCGCCGACCAGCGTCCCCCACAGGTTGCCGACCCCGCCGAACACCACGACCATGAAGCTGTCGATGATGTAGGTCTGGCCCAGGTTGGGCGAGACGTTGTCGATCTGGCTGAGCGCCACCCCGGCGATCCCGGCGATGCCGGAGCCGAGCCCGAAGGTCACGGCGTCGACCCAATTGGTGCGGATGCCCATGGCGCCCGCCATGCGGCGGTTCTGCGTCACGGCGCGCATCTGCAGGCCCAACGGCGTCTTTTTCAACACCGCCATCAGGGAGAACAGCACGACCAGCGAGAACACGATGATCCAAAGCCGGTTGTAGGTGATGGTCAGATGACCGATCTCGAAGGCGCCGGACATGAACTCGGGCGCCCCCACTTCGCGGTTGGTCGGCCCGAAGATCGTACGCACGGTCTGCTGCAACGCCAGGGACAGGCCCCAGGTGGCCAGCAGCGTTTCCAGCGGACGGCCGTAGAGGAAGCGGATGATGCAGCGTTCGACCGCGATGCCCACCGCGCCCGCGACCAGGAAGGCCAGCGGCACGGCGATCAGCAGGGAATAATCGAACAGGCCGGGCATGGAGGTTCGGATGACCTCCTGCACCATGAAGGTCACATAGGCGCCGATCATCACCATTTCGCCGTGGGCCATGTTGATGACCCCCATGACGCCGAAGGTGATGGCGAGCCCGATGGCGGCCAGCAGCAGGACCGAGCCGAGCGACAGGCCGTACCACACGTTTTGCGCCGCGCCCCAAAGTTCCAGGGTCTGGCGGATCGAGGTCGCGGTCTTCTCGGCCTTGGCCTTGAGCGCCCCTTCCGCCTGGGCGGCGGTGGCGATGACGATGGAAAGGGCGTCGCGGTCGCCGCGGGCCTCCATGGCGGCCAGGGCCGCAAGCTTGTCGGCCTCAGGCGCGTCGGTTTTCAAAAGGACCGCCGCGCGGGCTTCCTGCATGGCTTTCTTGACGCCGTCGTCGGTTTCCTTGGCCAGCGCCGCGTCGAGCGCTTCCAGGCTGTCCGGGTCCTGGGATTTGAACACGGCCTCGGCCGCCTTCATGCGGACGGAGGCGACCTTGGACAGAAGGGTGAGACTGCCCAGCGCCGCCTTCAATTCACGGCGCAGGCGGTTGTTGACGCGGATCTTCTTGACCGCGCCGCGCGCCAGGGTGCCGGCGCTTTCACCCGTCAAGGGATCGGTCAGGGCATAACCGCCCGAGGCTTGTTCGATGATGAAGACCTGCTTGCCGGCTTTCTTGAAATAAAGCTTGCCGGCGAGGAGAGCCTGAAGGGCGGGGACGACCCGGTCGTCGCCGGTCGCCGCCAGGGCCTGAATCTGTTTGGCCGTCTGGGAAAATCCGCCCTGGGCCAATTGGTTGATGGCGGCCCGGAGGTCGTCATCGGCCGCTTGTGCCTGGGCCGGGGCCGCGAGGCCCGGGATCGCCCAGGCCAGGGCCAGGAAAAATACAAACGAATGGATAAATCGCGCCATGGACCTGTCGCCGTTGCCAGGTTGCTGGTTGCGGGAAACGGGGGAGAAGTGGGGGGCGGGGCGCTTGCCCCGCCCGCCCGTGTGCGTTGTCTGCGTCACGTTCGTGACCGGGCCCCGATGATCAGGAACCCTTACCGCTGCACTTGCCGGTCTTCACGTTGAAGTTCCCGCAGGACAGCGGCTTGCGCCAGTCGGAGATCAGGTCCTTGGAGCCCGGCAGGAAGTCGGACCAGGCATCGCCCGGAACCAGGCCCGGCGTTTCGGACACGGTTTCGAACTGGCCGTTGGCCTGGATCTCGCCGATCAGGACCGGCTTGGTGATGTGGTGGTTCGGCATCATCGCGGAATAGCCGCCCGTCAGGTTCGGCACGGTCACGCCGGTGATGGCGTCGATGACCGCGTCGGCTTCGGTGGTGCCGGCGATTTCGGCGGCCTTAACCCACATGTTGAAGCCGATGTAGTGGGCTTCCATGGGGTCGTTGGTCACGCGCTTGTCGTTCTTGATGAACGTTTTCCACTTCTTGATGAAGTCGGCGTTTTCCGGCGTGTCGGCGGACATGAAGTAGTTCCACGCGGCCAGGTGACCGACCAGCGGCCCGGTGTCCAGACCGGCGAGTTCTTCTTCACCGACCGAGAACGCGACGACCGGAATGTCTTCGGCCTTGATGCCCTGGTTGGCCAGTTCCTTGTAGAACGGCACGTTGGCGTCGCCGTTGATGGTCGAGACGACGGCGGTCTTCTTGCCGGCGGAACCGAACTTCTTGATGTCGGCGACGATCGTCTGCCAATCGGAATGACCGAACGGCGTGTAGTTGATCATGATGTCGTCGGCGGCAACGCCCAGCTGTTCCTTGAGATAGGTCTCGAGGATCTTGTTGGTCGTGCGCGGATAGACATAGTCGGTACCGGCCAGGACCCAGCGCTTCACGCCTTCGGCTTCGGCCAGGTAGTCAACGGCCGGGATGGCCTGCTGGTTCGGGGCCGCACCCGTGTAGAACACGTTCTTCTGGCTTTCCTCGCCTTCGTACTGCACCGGGTAGAACAGGATCGAGTTCAGTTCCTCGAACACCGGCAGGACGGATTTACGCGAAACCGACGTCCAGCAGCCGAACACCACGTCGACCTTCTTGACCTCGATCAGCTCGCGCGCCTTTTCGGCGAACAGCGGCCAGTTGGAGGCCGGATCGACCACGACGGGCTCGAGCTTCTTGCCGAGCACACCGCCTTTTTTGTTCTGTTCCTCGATCAGCATCAACATGACGTCCTTCAGCGTGGTTTCGCTGATCGCCATGGTGCCGGACAGGGAATGGAGAATGCCGACCTTAATGGTGTCGGCGGCCTGGACGACGTTCGACGTCATCACGGCCGCGGTCACGGCAATGGCCGCCACGGCCCCCCGGAAATACGTTTTCATTATATAGCCTCCAAAAACAGGATGTTGCTGCGTTGCGGCAAAACTAATGGCAATCGCCATGCCAGTTTGCCCGCAGCCTTTCACATATAAATTTCATCTTATTAATCAGATAGTTATGAGATTTTACACATCTCTAAAATGTATATTGATGCATTCTTTAATGCACATTTTTTCGGCAAAAAGCCGGATTTGCTCAAAGGTTAGCCATACAAGTCGGGCACTTGTCCGGTCTCCGGCCTCGCATCCGCCACAGGCCCGATCACGACGCTCTAGGCGGCATGACGGCGCCCGAAAAAATCAGGACGGACGATTGGCAATGGCGGCGCGGCGGGATTATATGTCGCCTTACTATCGATTCAACCTATACCAGCTATTGGTATGAACTATTTTAATGCGATCCCCCGGAGACACCATGACCGCGCCCCAACCCCAGACCGCCGCCCCGCAGCCCCAGACCAAGGCCCGCCAGCTCCGCGAGATGCTTTTGTCGCCCGACCTGGAATTCATCATGGAGGCCCATAACGGCCTGTCCGCCAAGATCGTCGAGGAAGCCGGGTTCAAGGGCATCTGGGCATCCGGGCTGTCGATGTCGGCGGCGCTCGGCGTGCGCGACAACAACGAGGCCTCGTGGACTCAGGTTCTGGAAGTTCTGGAATTCATGTCCGACGCCACGTCGATCCCGATCCTGGTCGACGGCGACACGGGCTGGGGCAATTTCAACAACATGCGCCGCGCCGTGACCAAGTTCTGCCAACGCGGCATCGCCGGCATCTGCATCGAGGATAAGCTGTTCCCGAAGACCAACTCCTTCATCGGCGAAAGTCAGCCGCTGGCCGACATGAACGAATTCGCGGGCAAGATCAAGGCGGGCAAGGACAGCCAGACGGACCCCGATTTCAACATCGTCGCGCGGCTGGAAGCCTTCATCGCCGGGCGTGGATTGAACGAAGCCCTCGACCGCGCCCATGCCTATGCCGAGGCCGGGGCCGACGCCGTGCTCTGCCATTCCAAACTGGCGACGGACGCGGAAATCCAGGCCTTCATGGCCCAGTGGGATGGCCGCGTGCCGGTCGTCATCGTGCCGACCAAGTACTATTCGGTGCCGACCGACGCCTTCCGCAAGGCGGGGGTCTCGCTGGCGATCTGGGCCAACCACAACCTGCGCGCCTCGATCACCGCCATGCGCGAGACGACGGCCCGCATCCTGCGCGAGGAAAGCCTGGCCGGGGTCGAGCCCGACATCACCACCGTTTCGGAAATCTTCGATCTCCAAGGCAACGCCGAATTAAAACAGGCCGAAGCCCGGTATCTCCCCGCGACCAAGACGCCGGCCTGACCGGGGCGCGGCTGTTCCGATAGGATGCGCCGGCCCTCTTGCCGGAATGCCCGGCAATACGATAAGCCAGCAAGCAGCCCCCTGCACCGACCGGGAAACACACCATGATCGACGCCGACGACTTCCTCACCCCCCTGCGCGAACGGGGCTACGACTTCTTCACGGGCGTCCCCTGCTCGTTCCTGACGCCGCTCATCAACAAGGTGGTCGAGGGATCACTGGGGGGCGGCAACGCGCGGCTCGACTACGTCGCGGCGGCCAGCGAGGGTGAGGCCGTGGCCATCGCCTCGGGCGCCTGGCTGGCCGGGCGCGAGACGGTGGTGATGTTCCAGAACTCCGGCCTCGGCAACGCGGTCAATCCGCTGACGTCGTTGAACCACCCGTTCCAGATCCCGACCCTGGTGGTCTGCACCTGGCGCGGCGGACCGGGCCTGAACGACGAGCCGCAGCACGAAGTCATGGGCCAGATCACCCCCGACCTGCTGGAAGTCATCCGCGTCCCGCACCTGCCCTTCCCCAACGAGGCGGACTCGGTCGATCAGGCGATCACCGTTGCCACCAGCTATATGGACAAGACCGGCCTGCCCTTCGCCTTCATCATGGAAAAGGGCGACGTGAAGGACGACGGGCTGGACGCGCCGACCCTGCCCGCGCCCGACATGGGCCCGGTGCACGACATGTTCACCGGCGGCGACCTGCCGGGCCGCATGAAATCGATGGAGGCGATCCTGGAGGTCCTGCCCGACACCGCCGGGATCATCGCGACGACCGGCAAATGCGGGCGCGAGCTCTTCACCATCGCGGACCGCGAGCAGCATCTTTATCAGGTCGGCTCCATGGGCGGGGCCGCGGGCATGGGATTGGGGGCGGCGCTCAACGTCACCTCGCCGATCGTCGTGTTCGACGGCGACGGGGCGGCGCTGATGAAGCTGGGCTCCATGGCGACCATCGGCGCGATGCGGCCGGAAAACCTGATCCATATGGTGTTGGACAACGGCACCTACGATTCCACGGGCGGCCAGCCGACCACGGCCCCCGCCGTCCGCTTCGCCCGCGTCGCGCAAGCCTGCGGTTATGCGGCGGGATGGGAGGTCGACGACCTCACCGGCCTCAAACAGGCGACCGCGGAATCCCTCAAAACCCCCGGCCCGCACCTGATCCATATGAAGATCGCGCCCGGATCGATGAAGGAACTGGGCCGCCCGACGGTCACCCCGCCGGACGTCGCGCGGCGCTTTCGCGAGTTCCTGGCACCTTACCGCAAGGCGACCGCCTAGTTCCCCAGGAAATCCGCGACGAAATCCGCCATCGTCGGATAGGTCGCGATCGGCTCGGCCAGCTCGGCGCCGAAGCCCTTGTGCCCCAGGCCCCGCCCCGGCCGGTTGATGAAGACCGTGTCGAGCCCCAGCAGGTTGCCCGGCCGCACATCGGCCCGCAGACTTTGGCCGACGTGCAGCACCCGGTCGGGCGGAATATCCATGGCCGCGAGATCGGTCAGCCCCAGCACGAAATGGCGCAGCGACGGCTTGTAGGCCCCCGCCCGCTCGGCCGTCACCACGACGTCGAAGCAGCCCTCCAGCCGTTCATGGCTCGCCGCGAAAGAGGCATTATCCATATTGGTCAGGGCGCCCAGACGAAACCGTTCGTTCAGCCGAGCGAGCGCCGCGACGCTGTCGCCATAGGCCGGCCAGGACGGCACCGAGGCCGCGAAGCGTTCGCGCACGTCCGCGTCCACCGCCAGGCCCAGGTCGTTCGCGACATAGGCGAAGGCCGACCGCAGCACGTCGGGATAGGCCCGGGCGGGCGACAACTGCTGATAATGGGCGCGGGCCCGGTCGAACATGTCGAGCAGATCGGCCCGGGCGCAGGAGGCCCCCGCCCCGGCGGCCCAATCGGCCAGATCGTCGAGGATCGTCGGCTCCCAATCGATCAGGGTGCCGTAGACGTCGAAGGTCACGGCGTCGTAGCGGTCCGGGTCGAGCGGCGCGGGGGCCAGCGGCGCAGGTTTCGTCATAGGTATCACCCTTGGTTTTGGCTTGTTTAAATTATCGATAATCGATAATATGAGAAGACTGAACCGGAGAGTCAACCGCCATGCCGAAACCGCCCGCCCGCCGCACCCGTCAGACCGCGCCCCACGCCACCCGCCGCGCCAAATCGGGCACGGCCGGAGGCATCGCGACCGCCGGCACGGACACGCCGCCGCCCGCCGCAAACATGACCACGGCGGAACGCATCGCGGCCGAACTGCGGCGCGACATCGTGACGGCGGAGATCGGCCCGGACGAGGCGATCCGCCAGAGCCACGTCGCCGAACGCTTCGGCGTCAGCCAGGCCCCCGTGCGCGAGGCCCTGAGCCTGCTGGCCTCGGAACACCTGGTCGTCTACGCGACCAACCGGGGCGTCCGCACGACCGCCTTCGACCGGGCGGAGGTGCGGGAAATCATGGACCTGCGCCTGACGCTGGAGCCGGACCTGCTGGCCCGCGCCGCCAAGGTGTTCACGCCGGAGGACGCCGCCGCCGCCCGCCGCGCCATCGACGAGATCGCCCAAGCTGTAGACATCCACGCCCTGATGCGCGCCAACGACCGCTTTCACCGGGCCCTCTACCGGCCCGCCGCGCGGCCCCTGACCCTGGACATAGTCCGCGACCTGCGCGGTCGCCACGACCGCTACCTGGGGTTCATGTGGAAACATTCCGGCCACGGCCCGGCTTCGCTGCGCGAACATCGCAGCCTGCTGAAACTGGTGACCGACGGCGCCGCCGCAAAGGCGCGGGATCAACTGCGCGACCATATCGCGGCCTCGTCCAAGGCGATCCTGACCGCCCTGGACGAACACGGCATCGATTAAAGGTTACGGCCGCCCCGCCAGCCGCCAGGCGACGCGTTTGCGGGCGTAGTCGAGACCGAAGATCAGCGGCACGCCCACCCAGGCGACGGCGTAGATTTGCGGGTCGACGGGGCCGGTGCCGAGCAGTTTGCCAATGGCTGGGACGTACAAGAGCGCCCAGGAGAACACGATCTCGAAGACGACGCCGAAGACCAGCAGGCCGTTCCGGAACGCCTGGGCGTCGATGCCCGTGCCGTAGCGGGACCGGCGGCCGAACAGGTTGCCGATCTGCATCAGCAGGATCGACGAGAGCGCGATGCCCGTCGCCGAGTGGTAGAGCGGATCGTCGCCGGCCAGCTCCGCCCCCCAGGTCCAGCCGCCCGCATCCAGCACCCAGAAGAACAGCGACATCGAGAACGCCGCCTCGATCAATCCCAGAAACCCGTAGCTATGGGCGATCATGCGGACGTTCAGCAACCCGCCCTTCCGGGGGCGCGGCGGCTGGCGCATGGTGTCCTTGTCGGGCGGCTCCTGGCCCAAGGCCATGGAGGGGATGATGTCGGTGCCGAGGTCGATGGACAGAATCTGGATGACCGTCAGCGCCAGCGGCACCGGGAACAGCATGTAGATCAGGTAGGGCACGATTTCCGGGCCGTTGGAGACCAGCACGTAGTTGGTGAACTTGCGGATGTTGCCGAAGATGGTGCGGCCTTCTTCGATCCCCGCGACGATGGAGGCGAAATTGTCGTCCAGCAGGATGACCTGCGCCGCTTCACGCGCCACATCCGTGCCGCCCTTGCCCATGGCGATGCCGACGTCGGCGGATTTCAGGGCGGGCGCGTCATTGACCCCGTCGCCGGTCACCGCCACGACCCGGCCCATGCGGTGCAGAGCATGGACGATCTTCATCTTCTGTTCGGGCGTCGTGCGGGCGAAGACCGTGGTGCCCCGTTCCAGGCAGGCGACGACCTCTTCATCCGACATGCGGGCCAGGTCCGCGCCGGTCACCGCCGCCGAGCCCTCGGGCACGCCGTCCGCGACCATGCCCGCCTGACGGGCGATGGCCTCCGCCGTCGCCGGATGGTCGCCGGTGATCATCACCGTGGTGATCCCGGCGGTCCGGCATTGCGCGACCGCACCCGGCACGGCGGGGCGGAGCGGGTCTTCCAGTCCGAGGAAGCCGAGCAGCGTGAGGCCGTGTTCCAGCGCCCCTTGATCCGAAGACGCCTCGCCGAAGCCGAGGTCCCGCGCGGCGACGGCGATCACCCGCTGGCCCTTCCGCGCCATCTCGAGCACCGCCGCGTCGGCGGCCTGCAAGGCGGCTTCGTCGCCGGTGACCAGGGGACGCAGGGCTTCCCAGGCCCCCTTGGCCGCGAACCGCCCGGCCCCGTCGATCCCGCCGGCGCGGCGCTTTTCCGTATCGAAGGCGAAGCGGCGGCTGACGCCCGCCATCACCTTGGCCGCGTCGCCGCCCGCGTCGTGCAGGCGCAGGGCCACGGCCTGATCCAGCGGATCGCCGGACCAGCCGTCCTCGCCCTTCTCCAAATCCGAAGCGACCAAAGCCGCTTCCAGACAGGGCGCGGCATCGGCCATTTCGCCCCCATCCGGCCCGGCGACGCGGGTCACGGCCAGACGGTTTTCCGTCAGGGTCCCGGTCTTGTCCGTGCAGATGACGTGCACGGCGCCCAGGGCCTCGACCGCGTTCAGGCTTTTGACCAAGACATTGCGCCGGGTCATGCGCAGGCTGCCCATGGCCAAGGACAGGGTGAAGGTCGGCAGCAGGCCTTCGGGCACGTTGGCGACGATGATGCCCATCATGAACACCAGGTTCACCCAGAGCGACCGGCCGCTGGCCACGCCGTAGGCGAAGAACACCAGCCCCATGGAGACAGCGATGATCGTCAGCACGCGGACCATATGGCCGGTCTCGGCCTCCAGCGGTGAGACGGTGCGCGGGATATCGCGGGACAGCAGGGCGATGCGCCCGAACTGGCTGCGGAAGCCGGTCGCGAAGACGACCGCCCGGCCCGAACCGCGCAGCACCGTGCAGCCGGCGAAGACAAGGTTGTCGGCCTCGGTCAATTCCTTGTCGGACGGCCTGGATTGCAGCGACAGCGGCACGGCCTCGCCGGTCAGCGGCGCGTTGTCGACCATCAGGTCGTGACAATCGACCAGCCGCGCATCGGCGGGCACGCGGTCGCCTTCGCGCAGGACGATCACGTCGCCGGGTACCAGGTCTTCGGCGTCGACTTCCGTCTCCACCCCGCCCCGCATGGCGGCGACGCGGCGCGGCAGGAATTTCTTCAATTCCTCCATCGCCTTTTCGGCGCGGAATTCCTGAAAGAAGCTGAACAGCGCGTTGAGGATCGACACACCCAGCAAGGCCCAGCCCAGCAGGGCCATGCCCTCGCCCGGCTGGATATGGTCGGCGACGAAACAGATGGCGGCGGAAATATCCAGCAGCAGGGTGAAGAAATTGGTGAATTGGCGGATCAGGCTGCCGAGCCACCACAGGCGTTTGGGCGCTTCCAGACTGTTGGCGCCGACCTCGTGGCGGCGGGCCATAACCTCGTCCGGCGTCAGCCCGACAGCACGGGAATTCAGATCGTCGTAGACCTCGTCGGCCCGGATGCTTTGAACCTTGCCGGACATCTAGACGGTCCCTTCACCGTCGTCCGGGCCGCGATAGACGGCGACATCGCAGGGCGCATCGCGCAGGATCACTTCCAACGGATCGCCGAAGGTAATTCGCCGCGCCAAGCTCGCGCGCGGCGCTTCCAGGGCGATCAGATCGGCCCGCAATCGGGCCGCGTCGATCAGAACTTCGCGCACCCAGTCGTCGGAAACCTTGACCGCCGCATCCCGGCGGACATGGGCGAGGTCGATCCCGGCGGTGATCTCCGCGACCTCCCGGTCGAGGCGGGCCTGCCCGGCATGGCGCAAGGCGCCTGCCCGTTCCGCATCCATGCGGCGGAAGGCCGCCGTGCCGGCCTCGACCACATGCAACAGGTGCAACTCGCTCAACCCCGGGGCCAGGAGGCTGAGAAGCCGGTGCCCCGACCGGCGGCCCGGCAATTTTCCGGCGACGGGCAGGAGCAATCGGCGGACCACGCCGAGCAGCCCCGGCTGCACCACGCGGAG
>NZRL01000053.1 GCA_002696205.1 Rhodospirillaceae bacterium
ATGTTCACCCTGGCCAGCCTGCGCAAGCCGACGATCGCCGCGGTTCAGGGATCGGCCTTCGGCGGGGGCGTCGGCCTGATCGCCGCCTGCGACATCGCGGTCGCCGCGCGCGAGGCGGAATTCGCCCTGACGGAGGTGAAACTCGGCGTCCTGCCCGCCGCCGTCGGGCCGTACGTGGTTTCCGCCATGGGGCCGCGTCAAGCGACGCGCTACATGCTGACCGGCGAGCGGTTCGGTGCGGATCGGGCGGCCGAGATCGGCCTGATCACTGAGGTCGTGGACCAGGGGCAGGTGTTGCCGCGGGCCCTGGAGTTCGCGGAAATTCTCAAGAACAACGGGCCGAAGGCCATGGCCGAGGTCAAGAACCTGGTGCGTTACGTGGTGGGGCACGAACGCGACGAAGCCCTCATGGCGCAGACGGCGGGCCATATTGCCCGCGTTCGGGCGTCCAGCGAGGGGCGGGAAGGCCTGGCGGCCTTTCTGGAGAAAAGAACACCGAACTGGGTGAGGAAATAGCCAAGGGCAACGGAACAGTACGGGGAGCGTCTCGCCATGGCTGACTACGATCTATCCAATGTTAAAGTTCTGGTCGCGGAAGACTATGCGCCCATGCGCAAGCTTTTGGGGCAGGTGCTTTACGAACTGAACGTCGCCGATTTCCAAATGGTGGCGAACGGACAGGAAGCCATTGATTTCCTGCAGGAGTACGAAGCCGACCTGCTGTTGGTCGATAACCTGATGGACCCCATAGACGGGACTGAGTTGACGCGGATGATCCGCGCCGGGAAGACGCCGGCCGACCGCCACGTGCCGATCATCATGGTCTCGGGCGAGACGTCGAAGGAACTGATTGTCGGCGCCCGCGATGCCGGGGTGAACGAGTTCCTCGCCAAGCCGATCTCGACCCAAATGGTTTATCAGCGGTTCATGAACATCATCGAAAACCCGCGCGCGTTCGTGCAGACCGACGATTTCTACGGCCCCGACCGGCGTCGCCGCCCGATGCGCTATCCGGGATTGGACCGCCGCCGCGAGGCCTATGCCTATCAGACGCCGCAGCAGGCAAAAGCCGGCGGCTGATCCTGTCCCGGATCGGGATATCCTGTGGGTAACCCGGCACCTGTGGTTCTTTTCCGTCCGTCGTTTCCTGATATGGTGGACCGCATCATCCATGGCGGTGCCGTGCGCGCCGGTCAGCCTTTTCGAGCCTCTTCCATGACCCTGCATCTGATCAAGCTTTCCGTCGGTGTCGAAAGCATCGACCATCTGGCGCAGTTGCAACAGGCGCGCCTGGATGCGCGGCGGCAGGCGGGGCAGGAGCCGAAGCTCTATCACATCACCCGCATGTGGCCCCGGCGGGCAAAGGAACTGCTCGACGGAGGGTCGATCTATTGGGTGATCAAGCGGGCGGTTCGGTGCCGGCAACGGTTGCTCGGTTTCGATGAAACGGTCAACGGCCGGGGCCAGCCGGCCTGCGGCCTGGTCCTGGACCCGGCGCTGATACCCGTGCGCCCCAGGGATTCGCGAGCCTTCCAGGGTTGGCGCTATCTGACCGCCGCCGATGCGCCGCCGGACCTGGATGAGGCAGGCCGTCAGGCCGTGGAGCTGCCGCCGGAAATGGCCGACGAATTGCGCAACCTGGGGCTGATTTGACGGCGGTCGGCGGGACCGTTGTCAAAATTGTGAACTTCGCAAAAGCCCGGAAAACCGGGCTGGGCGCAAAATCAGACTCGATCGCCGATGGTGAAGAGCCATGGCGACCTTGCTCTATCATGCTTCGGACATGTAGGCTCAGCCGAACGTGCCGGAAAAATTCGCATAAATACGCGCGATAACACGGTGAAAACCGGCCTGGGAATACGATGGCGAAACCACAGATCATCAATCCGCCGAACAAACTTAAATCCAAGGTATCCATGGGTGGGCCCGGTGCCGTCGATCCGGCCCGATTGGCCCGCGCCGAGGCGGTCATCGAAAAGATGACCGAGAGCTATCTGGATTGGGTGGAGACGGATCTTGCGAAGCTGGAAGGCGAGCTTGCGGCTTTGGCTCCCGGGGCACCCGACACACAGGAACGGATCGATGTCATTTACCGCGCGGCCCATGACATCAAGGGCCAGGGCGGCAGCTTCGGCTATCATCTGATGACGGAGATCGGCGCCCTGATGTGCCGCTATATCGAAAATATGGACGGCGCCATTACCCAGGAAGACGTCGATCTGATGCAGCTTTGCTACAAATCCATGCGCGCCGTCATCACCGGGCGTCTGGCGGGTGACGGCGGCGAAGCGGGGCGGATGGTCCTGGACGGCCTCGGCAAGGTCGCGGAAAAGGTCAAGGCCGCCGGTCACGGCGATTGATCCGACGGGCGCGCGCCGGACAACCTTCAATCGAATTTCAATCGATCGTTTGCAAAGGGCCTACGGAACTTAGGTGCCCTCGGCTTCCAACCTGTCGGCGAGGTCGTTGAGCCAGCGCACGCGCTGTTCCAGGGCATCGATATCGTAGTCCAGCCAGACGCCCAGCAACCCCGGATCGGTGGTGTGGTGGTTCCGCAGGCTTTGCATGCGGGCGACCTCGCCCTCGGCGGCCTCCAGCAGCAGGTCGATCTGATCCAGCTGATCGTCCTTATCCAACAGATGCAGGAACCGGAATTTCAACGCCATGATCAGCTTGTTCATGTCGTTGGATTGCGCCCGGATGCGCGCCGTCAACAGGGTCGACAATTCTTCGCGCCCGGCGTCGGTGATCGTCAGGACAGCGTTGTCTTCCAGCCCCTTGCCTTCGGGGGCGGTGACCAAACCTTCGTATTTCAGGAGTTCGATGGAAGTCCCCATGACGTCCAGCGACGGTCCCAGGATATGGCTGGTGAAATGCCGGATTTCCCCGGCCAGATCGCTGTAGCGCAGCGGTCCGGATGCCAGCGTGCCCAGCGCACAAAGGCGCACGGCTTCGCGGGGGGTCAGGGTATTGTCGGCGTACACGGCGTCGGAACTTTCACCAGGTTGTTGGGGTGGGCGTCTGCACGAAATCGTAATTGCGAACGAGTCGCAATAGTATGGACAGGATGGCCCGCTGTCCAGCGGTGGAAACCGTCCGGCCCGGGCCGGTCACGATCCCTGTGATTTGGCCCAGTTTTCCGTCTTTTTCAAGGCGGTGTCGAAACGGGTAAGAATCTCGTTCACGTCCTCGGCCGTGGCGATCAACGGCGGACAGAAGGCGATGGAGTCGCCGACGGCGCGCAGCACCAAGCCTTCTTCGTAGCAATATTCCTGACACTTGGCGCCGATGGCCGTTTCCTTGGGCCAGGGCGCCTTGGTGCCCTTGTCCTGGACCAGTTCGATGGCGCCGATCATGCCGACGCCCCGAACCTCGCCGACCAGCGGCCGGTCGCGGAACGACCGCAGGCCGTCCTGCATCACGGGCGACACGCCACGGACATGGCCGACCATGTCGCGTTCCTCGTAGATCGTCAGGGTCTCGACGGCGACGGCGGCGGCGACCGGATGACCGGCATAGGTCGATCCGTGGCCGAACACGCCGAAGGCTTCGCTCTGCTTGACCAGGTCCCGGTAGATTTCTTCGGAAATCATCAACGCCGACATGGGGATGTAGCCCGAGGTCAGGGCCTTGGCCATCGTCATCATGTCCGGTTTCAGGTCGAAGGTCGTGGTGCCCCACATGCTCCCCGTGCGGCAGAACCCGCAAATCACTTCGTCCGCGACGAACAGGATGTCATGGCGTTTGAGCACGGCCTGGATTTTCTCGTAATAGGTCGCGGGCGGCACGATCACGCCGCCGGCCCCCATGACCGGTTCGGCGAAGAAGGCGGCGATGGTTTCGGGCCCTTCGTCCAGGATCATTTTTTCCAGGTTCTCGGCGCAGCGTGTGGCGAAGGCCTCTTCGCTCTCGCCGTCCTCGCCGAAGCGGTAATAATGCGGGCAGTCCGTGTGCAGCACGCCAGAGATCGGCAGGTCGAAATCGCCGTGCAGGTGGGGCAGGCCGGTCAGGCTCGCGCCCGCCACGGTGACGCCGTGATAGCCCTTCTTGCGGGCGATCAGCTTCTTCTTTTCGGGACGCCCGCGGGCGTTGTTGACGTACCAGATCAGCTTGACCGCCAGATCGATGGCTTCCGAGCCCGAATTGGCGAACAGCACCTTGGACATGGGCACCGGCGCCGTCGCCAGGATCTTTTCCGCCAGGTCGATGGTCACATCCGGCGTCTTATGCGCGAAGCCGTGATAATTGGGCAGGCGCGACAGCTCGCGCGTTGCGGCGTCAATCAGGCGCTGCTCGCTGAATCCCAATGAGACGGCCCAAAGACCGGCCAGCCCTTCGATGTATTCCTTGCCCGCGTCGTCATAGACGTGGATGCCCTTGCCGCGCGTGACGATCTGTGGCCCGACCTGTTCGTGCTTGGCGAGGTTCGTGTAACCGTGGACGTGATAGGCGATATCGCGGCTGGCGGGGGAATTTCCGGGGGCGGGGGTCGAGGCGGTCATGGGGCGTTCCTGATCGATGAAGTAGCGGGCGGCAGTTTGCTGCACGGCGGGCCCTGGCCGCAACGGGGAAGACGAGATTCTTTTCCGCCGCTTGACGCATGTCATGTCGTTCGCGGGTGTTAGGGCCTACATCTATGGCAGACCATGCCAATTCGGGAGGAGAAAATGGCGCTTAAAGATATCGTCGTCCATGTGGATTTGAATGCGGAGTCGGAACGCCGGTTGAAGGCCGCGCTGGCCCTGGCAGAGGCGCAGGGCGCGCACCTGATCGGTGTCTACGCCATCCCGCGCCCCTATATTCCGACCTATGCCGAAGCCCAGATCAGCGTCGAAGTGATCGAGGCGCAGCATGCCGCCGCCAAGGAAGCGGCGGAACGTGCCGAGGCCCAGTTCAAGGAAGCCACGGCCAATGCCGGCGTTTCCGTGGAATGGCGGGCGCAGGACGGCGATGCCGGTCGGGTGCTCGGCTTCCACTGCCGCTACGCTGATCTGACCGTGGTCAGCCAGCCGGACCCGGACCAGAGCCTGTTCGACGGCGATCGGGATCTGCCGGACCGCCTGATCCTGACCGCCGGGAGGCCGGTGATGGTGCTGCCGTTCGGCTACAAGGGCGATCTGGCGGGCAAACGCATCCTGGTCGCCTGGGATGAAAGCCCGTTGGCGTCGCGCGCCGTGCATGAAGCCATGCCGCTGTTGCAGGCCGCCGACCAGGTCAAGGTGATGGTCGTCAATCCGTCCACCGTGCCGGGCGAAAAACGCGACCCGGGCGCCGATATCGCGGCCCACCTGGCGCGCCACGGCGTCACGGTCGAGGCCGATCATGTCACCACGACCGACATGGACGCGGGCAATATGCTGCTGTCCCGCGCCGCCGACATGTCGGCCGACATGATGGTTATGGGGGCTTACGGCCATGCCCGCTGGTCCGAGCTTTTGCTCGGCGGAGTAACCAACGTGGTGCTGTCGAGCCAGACCGTGCCCGTGGTGATGTCCCACTAGGGGCAGGAAAGCACAGGCAGAGGCGGCGGGTCAGCCCTCGGCGAGGAAATCCTCGATCCGGTCGGCCACGTCCTCGGCGAACAGGTCGAGGAAGAAATGACCCGCGCCGTCGATCACATCAAAGGTGACGCGTTTGCCGTCGGCCTTGCCTTCCATCCGTTGGGGTAGGTCGCTGACCACGTTGTCTTCCGACCCGGCCATGACCAGAACCGGGACCTTGATCTCACCCAGGATCGCGGGCGTGTTGAACCGGGGGTCGGGGCGATAGTAGCTGACGAAGGAGCCGGCCATGACGTCAGCGCCGGGGCAGTAGAGCAGGCCCATCTTCGGCATCATTTGCGCACTCTTGCCGGATTTGACCAGGGATTCCGCCTTGCCCAATTCCTGGGCGAGCGGGCGGCCATGCGTTTTTTCGAACCCGGCGGCGGCCTTGTCCGCATCCCAGGTCGCCGGCGCCAGCAGGACGAGCTTGGACAGTAGGGCATGACCCCGTTCGGCGGCGAAGCGGGCGGATTGATTTCCGCCCCGCGAATGGCCGAACAGGACGACCGGGCCGGCGCCCTGATCCTTCAGCCAATCCATCCAGTGGGCGATTTCTTCCAGCGCATCCAAGTGATGATGCCGATGCGGCGTCGCGCAGTCGTACATGCCGTGGCGGTCGTCGATCGCAAGCGACAGATTGATCGCCAGCGTGTTCAGGCCCCGGTCGTTCAGAATGGTCCTCAGGTTGTTCAGGGTGTCCATGTCGTTATGGGCGAGGGTGCCGTGAACGACCAGGACCAGGCCGTCTTTCAACGTCTTGCCGTCGGCCATGTCCAGTTGGGCGTTGAGGGTTAGATCCCCTTGCTTGAGGCGGACTTCCTCGGCGATCGCGGTGGGTGCCAGAAACAGGCCCAGGGCCAGCGCGATCAGGGCGGCGGGGGCAAAAGTTCGGATGAAACGCATAGGAATGTCTCCCGGGTGATGTTTTCGCCAGATTACGCGGAGTGAGAAACACATTCAAAGTTTATAGACCGTTTGATCAATGTCATGGTGCGGGCCGCGCCCGTGGGGGAGACTTTTCCGGTATTCGCCTTGTGAAAAGGATTGAGGCCCGTGACCGATTGGCTTGCCAGCGACCTGTTGACCGATGCGCAGAAGCTCGCCCTGGGCGGGTTTATCGTCGGTCTGCTGTTCGGTTTCTGTGCGCAGAAAAGCCGGTTCTGTCTGCGCTCTGCCTGCATCGAGTTCTGGCGGGGGGCGCTGGGTGAGAAGTTCGCTGTCTGGCTATTGGTTTTCGGCGCCGCCCTGGCGTCGGTACAGGGCTTGATGCTGGCGGGCTATCTGCCCATCCAGGGCATCCGCCAGTTGGAGACGCCGGGTACGCTGTCCGGCGCGATTATCGGCGGGTTGCTGTTCGG
The DNA here is from genome assembly GCA_002696205.1 of Rhodospirillaceae bacterium. Lineage (GTDB taxonomy): Bacteria > Pseudomonadota > Alphaproteobacteria > Rhodospirillales > Casp-alpha2 > UBA1479. Next base: position 6,902 of record NZRL01000053.1, read on the forward strand.
CGTCGGCATGATCCTTTGCCGGGGCTGCGCCAGCCGGGTGCTGGTCCTGTCGGCGACGGGCAACGTGCGGGCGCTGATTTCCGGCCTGATCGTGACCGTCGCGGCGCAGGCCAGCCTGTCCGGCGCGCTGTCGCCGCTGCGGGTCAAGCTTTCGAGCCTTTGGGTCATTCCGGCCTTCGACCGCAATCTGATGCTGCACCTGCCGACGGGGGCGGGGCTGGTCCTGGGGCTGGCGTTCATTGTTGCGGCGGTCTGGTTCGCGCGGCGCAAGGACGTGCGTCTGCCGGTGGCGATGATGGGGTTCGGTGTCGGGCTGGCGGTGGCGCTTGGCTGGGCCTTCACCTCGGCCCTGTCGCGGGCGTCCTTCGATATCGTGCCGGTCGGCAGCGTGACCTTCACCGGGCCGTCGGCGGATACCCTGATGACGCTGATCACCTCGCCGGTCATGGAACTGAACTTCGGCATCGCACTGGTGCCGGGTGTGTTCCTGGGCTCGTTCCTGTCGGCGGTGACGGCGGGCGAGTTCGAAATCCAGACCTTCGACGTGCAGACAGGGACGGTCCGCTACCTGATCGGCGCCGTGCTGATGGGCTTCGGCGGCATGCTGGCGGGCGGCTGTGCCGTGGGGGCCGGGATCACCGGTGGCTCGGTCCTGGCGCTGACGGCCTGGGTGGCGCTGCTGTGCATGTGGATCGGGGCGGGATTGGCGGCCCTGGCGTTGGAGCCCGCGTTCCAGCGCCATCGCGCGGCGGTGACGGGCGGGCGTTAGCGTCTACCGCTTGCCGCGTTCCAGCGAGCGGGGGTCGAGCGCGTCCTGCAGTCCGTCGCCGACGAAATTGAAAGCGATCACCGTGACGAAGATGGCGAGACCCGGATAGACGGCCAGCGCCGGGGCGTCCCAGATCAGCTCCTGCGCATTGGTCAGCAGGTTGCCCCAGCTGGGCAGCGGCGGCTGGATGCCGAGGCCCAGGAAGCTCAGCACCGATTCCAGCAGGATCACGTTGCCGACCGACAGCGTCGTCGCGACGATGATTGGCGAGGCCAGGTTGGGCAGGATATGCACGGCCATGATGCGGGCGGCAGAGGCGCCTTGGGCCTTGGCCGCCAGGACGAATTGCCGTTCGCGCAAGGACAGCGCCGTCGCCCGGACAAGCCGCGCCACCGTCGTCCAGCCGACCAATGCGACGATAACGACGATGCGGTAGAGACTGGCGCCTTCCGATTGCGCGGCGGCGGCGGAAAACCCGAGCTTTTCCAGATCAAGCGCCGCCAGAACGATCAGCAGCGGTAGCAAGGGCAGGGCGATGACACCGTCGGTGAAGCGCATGAAGATCGCGTCCAGCGCGCCGCCGAAATAGCCCGACAGCAGGCCGATGGTCGTGCCCAGGATCGCCGCCGTCAGCGCCGCCGAAATACCGACGAACAGCGACACCCGCCCGCCGTAGAGCAGGCGCAGCAGCACATCGCGCCCGGCCTCGTCCGTGCCCAGCGGATGGTCGGCGCTGGGCGGCGCGAAGCGGTTGAACAGATCGACCGTGTTGGCGTCCAGGCCGAGCCAGCTTTCGAACAGGGGTGCTGCGAGGGAAAGCAGGGCCAGAACCGCCAACAAAGCGGCGCTGGCGACGGCAAGCCGGTGGCGCAGAAACCGCCGCGTGACCAGGGACAACGGCGTCGCAGGTTTAATGATGGCGGCGGTCACTGGTTTTTGCCTTCGAAGCCGATGCGCGGGTCCAGCCAGGCATAGGCGAGATCAGCCAGGATATTGCCGACCAGGGTCACCAGGGTCGCCAGCAAGAGGGCGACCAGGGCCAGGTTGAAGTCGTTCCCCATGACCGCGTCGTAGGTCAGTTTGCCCATGCCCGGGTAGGCAAAAATCGTTTCCGTGATCAGCGCGCCTGAGAACAGGAACCCGAAATCCAAGGCGACGATCGTCGTCACCGGGATCAGGGCGTTGCGCAGCGCATGGCCCAGCACGACGCGCCGTTCGGTCAGGCCCTTGGCGCGGGCGGTGCGGATGTAGTCCTGGCGCAGGGTTTCCAGCATGCTCGCCCGCATGTATCGGGTGTGGCCGCCGACGCTGGCCAGCGTCAGGCTGGCCGCCGGAAGGACCAGATAGATCAGTTTGTCCGCCCAGCCGCCGTCGCCGCCCGGCGTGCCCAGGCCGCCCGCCGGCAGGACGCCCAGGATCACCGCGAACAGGATGATCAGCAACAGGCCGAGCCAGAACGACGGCACGGAGATGCCCGCGAAGGCGAACAGGTTCACGGCGTAATCGCGAACGGAATAGGGCTTCACCGCCGCCCAGATGCCCAGCGGCAGGCCGATGCAGAGCGCCAAGGTCAGGGAAATACCGAGCAGCGCCAGGGTATGGCCGAGGGCCGGGATCAGCACTTCGAACACCGGCCGGGCGAACAGGCGGGAGAAGCCGAAATCGCCCTGCAGCGCCGCCCAAAGCCAGTTGCCGTAGCGTTCGACGACGGGGCGGTCGAGGCCGTAGATTTCCCGAAGTTTCTCGATATCCGCCGAGGTCAGGTCCGGGTCGGCGGAAATCATCAGATCCACAGGGTCGCCGGGCATCAGGCCGATCAGCGCGAAGATCACGAAGGACATGACCGCCAGGACGGCGGCGGACTGGATCAGGCGTTCCCCCAAAAAGCGCAGCATGAGCGGAGCCTAGCCCGACCGGTCAAGGGGCGAAACGGCTATTTGGCTTGCCATTCCTCAACCCAGAGGCTGGTCGGATACTGATGGCCCGTCGGTTTCACGCCGCCCAGCCATTTCGGCATGATATAGGCTTCGGCCCGGAAGTAGAGCGGAATGACCGGCAGTTCTTCGACATAGATCTCCTGCAACCGCTTCCACATCGCCTTGCGCTTGGGCTTGTCCAATTCGACCTCGATCTTCTCGATCAACGCGTCCATTTCGGCGTTGTTGAAACCGGGATAGTTCTGTCCGGCCCAGCCGTTGGTTTCCGTCGGGATATGGGCGGAATGCAGAGTGCCGCGCGGCACGCTTTCCGGCGCCGATAGCCAGGCGTACATGGCAAGGCCCGTGAACTTGCGCTGGGTCACCGTCTGGCCGAAATAGACGCGGGCCGGTTCGTTCTTGATCCGCACGTCGACGCCGACGGCTTTCCACTGGCTTTGCAGGACCTGCTGCACCAGTTCGCGGACCTTCGATCCCGCCGTCGTCATGAATTCGAAGCGCAGTGCCTCGCCCGTGTCCTTGTGATGACGAATACCTTTTTCGAGCTTTGTAAATCCTGCGTTTACAATCAGTTCCAAGGCTTTCTTCGGATCGTAGGTGTAATGTTTGACGTCGTCCGCATAGACCCAGTCCAGCGGATTGACCGCCGATTGGGCGACCGGCTGGCGGCCGCCGAACAGCTGCTTGGAAATGGCGTCGCGGTCGATGGCATAGATCAGCGCATGGCGGAGATCGCGGTTCTTGAGCAGCGGATTGTCCATGTTGAGGTCGATGTGCTCGTAGATCAGGCCCGGTTTGTAAAGAACCTGAAACGATTTGCCGTGGCGCTTTTCGAAGCGCAGCGCCTGATCCACGGTGAAGCCCAGTTCGCCCGCGATCATGTCGATATTGCCGGACAGCAGGTTCGCCTCCAGCGCCGCCGTATTGGGGATGATCTTGACAACGATGCGCTTGAACGGCCCGGGTTCGCCCCACCATTTCGGATTCCGTTCAAGGACGACGTAGCTGCCGCGCTCCGTCTCGGAAATCACGTAGGGGCCGAAATAAAGGGCCTCGTTGGTCGTATCGGTATCGAACGCGGTCTTGTTCTTGTAGTTCACCGGGTCGGCGTCGAAGTTCACCTGATCGACATGGGCGGGCACCAGATCGAAGGAATTGATCGCGTTGTAATCGAAGGTCAGCTTGTCGAAATGGATGGTGAAGGTCTTGTCGTCCTTGGCCTCGACCTTGTAGGCGGAGCGGTAGAACTCGATCGGCAGGATGCCGGTCTGGCCCTGGCGGCCCATGCGCCAGGTGAACAGCACGTCCTTGGTGGTGATCGGCTTGCCGTCGCCCCAGACCGCGTCGGGCCGGATGGTGTAGGTGACGGCGATGCCTTTCTTGCCGTTCGGTGCCGTTTCCGGTACGGCCAGGCCGTTTTCGATGGTCGGCAGCTTGGTGCAGAGCATGCAGACCAACTGCCAGTCCTGGTCGTGGACGGTGAACGGCCGCCGCGTGAAGCCCAGGATGTAGGACTTCGCCAGCATGCTGTCGATGTTCGGATGGAAGGTCGACGGATACTGCGTGATGCCGATGGTCAACTGATCACGGTCTTTGGCCTGGGCAGGCCAGACGGCGCAGAGCAGAAGCAGGACGGCGGCGAGGATCGAGATCGAAACGGGTCCGGCCGGGCGCATGCGTGCTCCTTCAGTCCAATCGCTAGTCTTCGTATCCCCGGCCACCGTGGGCAAGGGACCATTTCTCCGGATCGTCGAGGAATTCGCGCACCCCGGCGATGGCGGCTTCATCGAAGTATCCGCCTTCCTCGGCGACCTGCAAGACATCTTTCCAGGTCGCGAGATAGCGCAGGGTGACGCCTTCTTTTTCCAGGCTTTCCAGCGCCCCTTTGAACACGCCGTAGAAGAACACGACAAAGGCGTCCGAGACCTCGGCCCCGGCGCCGCGCAGCGCATTGACGAAATTCAGCTTCGACGCACCGTCCGAGGCCAGATCCTCGACCAGCAGGACCTTCGATCCCTCGACCAGGTTGCCTTCGATCTGGGCGTCGCGGCCAAAGCCCTTGGGCTTCTTGCGGACGTAGAGCATGGGTTTGGAGGCGGCCTCGGAAATCCAGGCGGCGTAGGGGATGCCCGCGGTTTCGCCGCCGGCGACGGCATCGACGCTGTCCAGGCCGGCATCACGGCGCAGCATCTCGACACCCAATTCGATGATCCGGCGGCGCGCCTCGGTGAACGAGATCACCCAGCGGCAGTCGATGTAAACCGGGCTGGCCCAGCCGGAGGTCAGCTTATAGGGCTCCTGGGGCCGGAAATTCACGGCCTTGATGTCGAGCAGCAGTTTGGCGGTTTCCTGTGCGGGGGTCATGGAGGGCCTCGTTGTTGTGCTGGGCGCCGAAGGGCGGGGCGGGGCAGCGGTCCGGCAGGCGACCGCGTGCGGCGAGTTGATGCCTCTCCGTTTAGCCCGTTCGCTCAGGCCCCGCAAGCCGCCCAGGAGGATGAAAATGGACTTTTCCGGGGGTAACTCGAACCGGGCCGGGACCGGCCGCCAGATGATGGTGTCCTTGCCAAACCCGCAGGACTGGTATACCATATACCAGTATATCGAATGCCGACGCCCGCAAGATGTCCTCCCAGGCGGCGGCTTCGATCCGATCCCAGTCTCGCCGCTTGGCAGGGCCTGCCGCGATCACTATTCTCCCTCCCAATCCTTGGGCCCGGTCGAACCACCGGCCGGGCCGTTTTCCTTAACGCCCGAACCGGCCGCGAAGGCCGGACGGGCGCGCATCTACCGGCCCGCCGCCATCAGCGGGCGCCCCCGGGGAGACCGCCAGAGTGAACAGACAGGAACGCCGCCGGCAGAAGAAACTCGCCGAAGCCGCCGACAAGCCGTCGCCGCAGACCCGCGCGCGCCTGACCGCCGGGGTGCGGGCCTACCGCGAAGGCCGGTACGCCGAGGCCGAGGACGCGTTCACCAAGGTTCTGACCGACCGCCCGCGCGAGGTCGAGGCCTTGCATCTGCTGGGCCTGATCGAATACCAGACCGGGCGTTTGGAGCAGGCGGCGGACCACCTTGTCGCGGCCTCCATGGTCGACGGCGAGGATCCGGCGATCCATGCCAATCTGGCCGCCGTGCTGAACCTTTGCGGCCGCGGTGCCGAGGCCGAGGCGGCATCCCGCCATGTTCTGGAACTGCGCCCCGACAATGCCGAGGCCTACAACAACCTGGCCGTCGCGATGGAACTGCAGGACCGCATCGACGAGGCCGAGGCCTGCGGACGCCGCGCCGTCGAATTGGACCCCAACCATCTGGAAGCCCATGTCAACCTGGGCAACCTGCTGTTCCGCAAGGGCGATTTGGCGGGCGCGGCGGAGACCTATCGCCGCGCCGCCGAGATCGACCCGACGAATCCCATGGCGCCCGGTAACCTGGGCGTCGTGCTGCGGCGCATGGGGGACCTTGCCGGGGCGGAAGCCTGTTGCCGCCAGGCGATCGCCCTGAAACCCGATTATCCAGAAGGCTACAACGCGTTGGGCAACGTTCTGATGGCGGCGGGCGATATCGCGGGCGCGATCGACGCCTTCCGCGCGGCGTTGAGCCACCGTGACGGATATCTGGAGGCGCGGGCCAATCTGGCGGGGGCTTTGTTCAAGTCCGGCGACCTGGCCGAGGCCGAGGCCGCCTACCGCGACACAGTGGAGCGGTTCGACCGCTTTGCCGGGGCCTGGTCCGGCCTGGGTACGGTCTTGCTCGCAAAGGGCGACACGGAAGGCGCCGAAGACGCGTTTCTCAAGGCCGTCGAGGCGCATCAGGGGCTGGGTGATGCTTGGGTCAATCTGGCGGCCGCCGGGGCGCTGACCGAAGAACACGAAGCGCAGTTGGACGCCCTGTTGGAAACCGCGCCCGAGAACGATCAGACGGCGCAACTGATGTTCGCCTTGGGCGCCGCCCGCGACCGGCGCGGCGAGACGGCGGGCGCGATCGAGGTTTTCCACCGCGCCAACGGCATGCGCCGCCGCCTGCTGGAAGGGGCCGGGCAGGGGTTCGACGCGGGACGGCTGGACGCCTGGGGCGATGGAGTCGTCGAGGCGATGGACCGGGATTTCCTGGCGCAGGCAAGGGAGTGGGGCGTCGCCGACGACGCGCCCGTTCTGGTCGTCGGCATGCCGCGGTCGGGCACGACCCTGGTCGAACAGATCATCTCCAGCCACCCCGGGGGAGCCGGGGCCGGGGAATTGGATGCCTTGTCACGTCTTCTCCCCGATCTGCCGAATGGTCTGGCGGGTTTGAATGCGGCGCGGACCGGCGACCTGGCGGCGGACTACCTGAAACGTCTTCGGGCCGGGCGGGAAGACGCCCTGCGCATCGTCGACAAGACGCCGTTCAACATCTTCCTCCTGGGCCTCGCGCAGATTCTGATGCCGGGCGCCCGCGTCGTGCAATGCCTGCGCGACGACAAGGACACGGCGCTCAGCTGTTATTTCACCAACTTCGCGCAGGGCCTCGCCTGGTCCACGGATTTGGCCGATATCGCCCGGATGCAGGCCGCGCAGGCCCGCGTCATGGACCATTGGCGGGACGTTCTTGATCTACCCGTCCACACGGTCCACTACGAAGAGATCGTTGCCGATCAGGAAGGGCAGAGCCGGGCGTTGATCGACTTCATCGGCCTGGAGTGGGACGCGGCTTGCCTGGATTTCCACAATTCGGGCAACGCCGTGCTGACCGCGTCGAATTGGCAGGTCCGGCAGCCGATCTACAAGACCGCCGTTGGCCGGGCGCGTGCCTACGAGGGCATTCTTGACCGGGACTGACACCGGCCGGGGAATCCGGGACGAAAACCTGCGGCTGGTTCTGTCGCCGGGCCAGGAACAATGGATCGACGATCAACTCGCCATGGCAAAGGGGTTGGCCTGGGTTTCGGCGATTTTCTTCGCCTTGGCCGTCGCGTGGCTGACCGCTGCGTCGATGGGGTTGATGGACGAACGCCGCGAAGCCGCCTGCGTCTCTCTACCCCTGGACACGCCGAATTACACCGAACGGATGGCCGAGCTTCGGGATCAGGGACTCAGGCCCTGTGGGCAAGGGGCGGCGGCGGACAACGGTTTCAACTGGCGCGATCTGCATTGGGTTGTATCCCTGCTGGCCATGCTGATCGCCTTCATTTCTCCGATGACCTTGGGGCGGAACCTGTTTCTGGTCCGCCGATACAAAGGCTATCAGCGGGATCACGAGGCGTTTTTGGCCAAATATCACCGGAGTTGACCCGGCCTCGCCGGTCAGAGAGAGGTGCCTTCGTTGCGCCGCTGCTTGATCACTTCGTTGATGCGTTCGACCACCACGACCAGCTTGTCGACCGCGCCATCGCCGCCGATCAGCGGCAGGATCAGGCGTTCATGGGTGCCCGAGGCGTCGAAGGCGTCGAAGTTTCGCAGCATGACCCCGGGCCGGCATTCGGTTGCGCTGCGATCATAGGCGTCCTTCACATCCTTGAAATCGTATTGATGGCGGGCTTCGAAATAAGTCAGGCCCGTATGATCCGGAACCGGCAGCTTCCAACGGTATTGGACGATCTGGGTGCCGACGAACCGGTAGCGGTAATCGATCACACCCACGCCCGGTAGCTTATCGAGCACCAGCATGATCGGGGCTTCTTGATACAGGTCCATCAGTTTGAACGACGGCCAATCCGGTGCCGGGGCCGCACCAGCCCGGGCTTTCCAATAGTCCATAACCTTGCGGGTTTTCATGCCCGTCAGAGCGTTTTCCAGGCAGGGGTCACCGTCGGTGGCTGGCATGTCGCTTCAATCGCTCTCGAATTTCGAAATGATCTGCGGCGGGGGCAGGTTGGGGCGCCGCGTTCATGGAAGGCGCATTTGATACCCTTTGTTGATTGGTCTGAAAATCTGTCCAAACGGCTAGGGCCCCGCGGTCGACGCCCTGTCCCGTTTTCTACCCGGTGGTGATTCCTTGACAGGGAAAGGGTTTTGCCGCACCTTTTGTTGAATTCTGAATTCACAAATTAAAAAATGAATAAAAAACAATGAGGTATAACAAGTGAAGCAGATCGCTGTTAAGCAAGATCTGACCATGGAGGCGCATGGGGCCATTCGCGCGGCGATACTGTCGGGCGAATTGCCGCCGCTGACCCCGATCGGTCAGGAAGAAATGGCTGAACGCCTGGGCGTCAGCCGCCAGCCCGTGAGCCGCGCCCTGGTCCTGTTGAAACGCGAAGGGCTGATTGTGGAGCGCGGCCGCAAGGGCCAGATGGTCGCACCCTTGGATGCCGACCGTCTGCGCGATCTTTATCAGGTGCGCAGCGCCCTGGATCGCCTGGCGGCCCGTCTGGCGGCGCTCAACCCGGATACGGCAGACACTCGCGGTGATGTGCTGAACGCCATCATCGCCGACGGCGAGGCCGCGACCGCGAAGGGCGACCTTGCCGCGTTGGTGGAGGCCGATGTCGCTTTTCATCGCGCCCTCTACGATCTGTCCGGCAATCCCGAGATCGCTTCGACCGCCGAAGGCGCCTGGCCCCACATGGTCCGCGCCATGCGGGTCGTGCTGGAAGACGCCAGCCGCCACGACACGATCTGGTCCGACCACCGGGCCATTACCGCCGCCGTGATTTCCGGCGATGCCGACCGCGCCGGCGATCTTGCCGCCCGTCACGTCGATGCCGCCGGTGCCGCCACCTATCGCCGATTAACCGAAACCTGAACAACAAGACGCGGGAAGCCGGGCAAGCGCCCGCAAACGCCGCGCAGCCAACCTTGGAGGATCATTCATGAAACTGACGAACGAAGAGCTCAAACGCTTCGACGAAGACGGCTACCTGTTCTTCCCCGGCAAATTCACGCCGGAAGAAGCGGCCATGCTGAAACAGGAGGCCGAAGCCGTCTATGCCCTGGACCGTGAAGAGGTCTGGCGGGAATCCAACGGCATCGCCCGCACGGCCTTCGCGGCCCATAAGTACAACGAAGGTTTCCGCCGCCTGGGCGCCCATCCGCGCATGATCGAGCCGGTCGAACAGGTTCTGGACGGCAAGGTCTACATGCATCAGTACAAGGTCAACGCCAAGGCGGCCTTCGACGGCGACGTCTGGCAATGGCATCAGGATTACGGCACCTGGAAACGCGACGACGACATGCCGGAGCCGCGCGCCATGAACATCGCCGTGTTTCTGGACGACGTGACCGCCGCCAACGGCCCGCTGCTGTTCATTCCGGGCAGCCATAAGCTGGGCGTGGTCGAGGCCGGGCATGACCTGGAAACCACCAGTTATCCGCTCTGGACGCTGGACCGTGAGAAAGTCTCCGAACTGGCGGCGCAGGGCGGTTGCGTCGCGCCGACCGGCCCGGCGGGCAGCATGCTGATGTTCTCGTCGCTGCTGGTCCATGCCAGCCCGCCCAACATCTCGCCGTTCGGGCGGACCATCGTCTATCTGTCGCTCTGCCATGTCGATAACCACATTCGCCAGTTCAAGCGCGCGGAGTGGATCGCCCATCGCGATTTCACGCCGATCGAGGCCCTGGCCGACGATTGCCTGGACGAATTGGTGGCCAACGCCCAACAAGCCGCGGAGTAAGCAATATGTATATTTATCAAGAGCTTGCCTCCCGCGCGGCGGCGGGCGATCCCGTTCGCGTCGGCCTGATCGGGGCCGGCAAATTCGGTTCCATGTTCCTGTCGCAGGTGCCGACCACGCCGGGGTTGGAGGTCGCGGTGATCGCCGACCTGGACCCGGCGCGGGCCAAGGAATCCTGCCGCACCGTCGGCTGGCCGGACGATCTGATCGAAAAGACCCGGTTCGTCGATGACTCGATGGCCATGATGGCCGCCGGTGGGGTCGACGTGGTGGTCGAGGCCACGGGCAATCCTGTGGTCGGCCTGGTCCACGCCCGCGAAGCGATCCGCAACGGCCTGCACATCGTCATGGTCAACGTCGAGGCCGACGTGCTGGCCGGCGGCCTGCTGGCCGAGGAGGCCCGCAAGGCGGGGGTCGTCTATTCCATGGCCTACGGCGATCAGCCGGCCCTGACCTGTGAGCTGGTCGAATGGGCGCGGGCCACGGGCTTCGACGTCGTCGCGGCGGGCAAGGGCACCAAATACCTGCCGTCCTATCATGCTTCGACGCCGGACACGGTCTGGGACCATTACGGCCTGACCGCCGAACAGGCCGCCGCCGCCGGGATGAACAGTCAGATGTTCAACAGCTTCCTCGACGGCACCAAATCGGCCCTGGAAATGGCGGCCATCGCCAATGCCACGGGCCTGACGCCGCCGTCGGACGGGTTGATGTTCCCGGCCGCCGGGATGGACGATCTGGCCCATGTGCTGCGCCCGAAATCGGCGGGCGGTGTGCTGGAAGACAAAGGCCGGGTCGAGGTCGTTTCGTCACTGGAACGGGACGGGCGGCCGGTGTTCAAGGACCTGCGCTGGGGCGTCTATGTGGTGATCGAGGCGCCCAACGACTATGCCGCCGCCTGTTTCCGCCAGTACGGCATGAACACTGATGATAGTGGGCGGTATTCGGCGATGTACAAACCGTTCCACCTGATCGGTCTGGAGCTCAACATCTCGATCCTGTCGGCGGCGCTGTTGAACAAGCCGACGGGCTCGACCCTGGGCTTCCGGGGCGACGTGGTTGCCTCGGCAAAACGGGACCTCAAGGCGGGAGAGGTGCTGGATGGCGAGGGCGGTCATACGGTCTGGGGCAAGCTCTATCCGGCGGAAACCTCGCTGAAGATCGGCGGCCTGCCCATCGGTCTGGCCCATAAGGTCAAGCTGAAGGCCGACATTGCCGCCAATCAGCCGGTGCGCTGGCAGGATGTCGAGGTCGACGAGACCCTGGACGCCGTGAAAATCCGGCGCGAGATGGAAACCCGTTTCCGTCTGCCCGCCGCCGCCGAATAGGCGGGATCAAATCGGTGACGGCGCCCGTCCTCCGGCGTTGCCCGGGGCCGGGCGCCGTGCCATAAGCGGGCCATGTCCGAGACGGAAACCGCTTCGCAAACGCCCCGCATTTGGGTTCTGGCCGACGACCGGCCCGGCAACCGCAGCCAATGCCTGGGCGTGGCGCGGGTTTTGGGCCTGCCGTTCGAACGCAAGGATATCGTCTACGGCCCGCTGGTTCGCTTGCATAACGCGGTTCTGGGGGCCTCGTTCCTGGCCATCACGGCGGCTAGCCGCAAGGGTCTGACGCCGCCCTGGCCGGACCTGATCATCGGCGCCGGACGGCGCAGCGCCAGCGTTGCGCGCAAGATCAAGAAACTTTCCGGCGGCAGAACGAAGCTGGTGCACATCATGCACCCGGGGGCCGGGGCCGGGGATTTCGACCTGATCGCTCAGCCCGCCCATGATGCCCGCGCACCCGCCGCCAATATCCTGAGCATTCCGGCCGCACCCCATGGCGTGACGGCGGAGGTGCTGGCCGAGGCCGCGGCAGAGTGGAAAGACGCCTTCGCGGACCTGCCGCGCCCGTTGACCGCCCTGATGGTCGGCGGCAGCACCCGGCGCCGCGAATTCGGCCCGGAGATGGCGGGCGAGGTCGCGGCCCTGGCCGCCAAGATGGCGAAAGACCGGGGTGGGGCGCTGCTGGTCTCGACCAGCCGCCGGGTCGAGGAATCGGAAGACCCGGGCACCATGCCCGCCCTGCTGAAACCCTTGGAAGGCGTGCCCCATTACATATATCGCTGGGGCGACCCGCGCGGGAACCCTTACATGGGCTATCTCGCCCATGCCGAAACGGTCATCGTCACCGGGGATTCCGTGTCCATGTCGACGGAAGCCTGCGCCCGGCCAGGGCCGGTTTATCTTTACAATCCGCCGCCGCTGATCACGCCGAAGCACAAGCGATTCCACGATTTTCTGTTCGCGGGCGGCTATGCCCGGCCGCTGACGGCGGAAACGGCCTGGGAAGATTGGAGCCACGCGCCGCTGAACCCGGCGGAAGACGTGGCCCGGGCGATCCGCGAGCGCTTCGCCATCGGGGCCTGACTTTCGTCCCGTTGCGCCCTTTTCCCGATGCGTTACCATGCGCGCCGGCGATGACCCGGCGGCAACAAGACCGGCAGGCGCCCTGAACACGAGGAGACGACCATGGCCAGAGAGCTGCAATTCGGCATCCAGACCAACGGCATCAAGCATACCCACGCCGATCCCATGCCCGACGTGGAGACCCGGTTCCGCATGGTCAAGGACGCGGGCGTCTTCGACTACGTCGACAAGACGCCGGACCCGGACCAGATCGAGGATTTCGAAAAGGCGCGCGATAAATACGGCCTGCCGGTGCGCGCCGGTGGATGGTTCTACGTCCTGGGCGAGGACGAGGCCTTGTTGGAAAAGAACCTGGAGACGGGCAAGCGGTTGGGCTCCCTGGTGCACAACACCCAGATCAAGATCCACCATGCCCAGGGCCATGTGGTGACGGACGAGGAAGTGTTGAACGCCTACCTTTGGGCGGCGGAACTGGGCGACAAATACGGCGTCACGCCGTGCTTCGAGGTGCATGTGAACATGTGGTCGGAGGATTTCGCCCGAGTCGCCCGCGTCGGCCGCATGGTCGAGGAACGCAATGTCGAATTCAACATCACCCTCGACCACAGCCATGTGATCTTCAAGATCGACAATCCCAAGGAACAGAAGATCTTCGACACGGACAAGCAGATCGCGGCGGGCGAGGTGATCCTCGATCCCTACACGCCGGGCAACGTCGTCGAACAATGGATCAAGGCGGGATGGGTCCACCATTGTCACGCCCGCGCGGCCATTCCCAACAATCCGGTCAACGAGACGGGCCGCCATCCCGACGGCAGCGTCGGCCGCGGCATCCAGTATCCCTTTGTGCAGCCGGGGCCCGGCGAATATCATGCCGATTGGGACGGCGCGCTGTTGGAGCCTTGGAAGGAGTGCATCCGCATGCTGATGCGCCACCACGCCGCCGATCCGGCGGGCAAGCTGGGCCAGATTTCGACCGAGTTCATTCCCGGCACCGATTACGGCGAAGGCTGCAAGTATTCGCTGTTCGATCAGGCCGTCGCCTGCGTCGAATGGATGCGGGAAACCTGGGACGACATCCAGAAAGAAGCCGAAGACGCGGCGGCCTGACGGGACGGGCCCGTCAGGCCTGCGGCGGTCTTAGGTCGGCCAGGCTTTGACCTCGGTCTTCTGTTCGCCCAGGCCTTCGATACCGACGCGCATGACGTCGCCGTCTTTCAGGAAACGCGGCGGCTTCATGCCCAGCCCGACGCCCGGCGGCGTGCCCGTGGCGATGATGTCGCCGGGCATCAGGGTCATGTACTGGCTGACCACGGAGACCAGGGTGTAGACGTCGAACACCATGGTCTTGGTGTTGCCGTCCTGCATCGTCTGGCCGGAAACCTCGCACCAGATACGCAGGTTCTGCGGGTCCGGCACTTCGTCCGGCGTGACCAGCCAGGGGCCGAACGGGGCGAAGGTGTCGAAGCTTTTGCCTTTCACCCATTGGCCGGTGGTTTCCAGCTGATACGCGCGTTCCGACACGTCGTTCATGATCGCGAAGCCGGCGATATGGGTCGCCGCGTCGGCTTTTTCGACGTATTGCGCGCGTTTGCCGATGACGACGGCCAATTCGGCCTCCCAGTCGCCTTTTTCGGACCCCTTGGGCAACACGACCGGATCCATGGGGCCGGACAGCGAGGTGATCGCTTTTGAGAAGATAATCGGCTCGGACGGCAGGTCCATGCCCGCCTCGGCCGCGTGATCGGCATAGTTCAGGCCGATGGCGACGATCTTGCCGACGCCGTTGACGGGGGCACCCAGGCGCGGATTGCCGCTGACGGCGGGGAATTCCTCGGGGTCCATGCCGCTCAGGCGCGCCAAGCGGTCACCGGCCAGCGCCTCGGGCGTGATATCGGGAATGCGGTCGGACAGGTCGCGGATGCGCCCGGCCGGGTCCAACAGGCCCGGCTTCTCTTCGCCCTTCGGGCCATAGCGCAGCAGTCTCATGGATGGTGCTCCCCAGCTTGATCTCGGTTCGGTGTTGCGATGGGTTCCCCGGCGGAGCCGCCGGTGGCCGCATTAGGCTTCCCTGCGTCCGCAAGGTCAAGTGGGCTTAGACGCAATTTTATGAAAGTTTTATAGGACATTGAAAACATTTAATATTTTTGTCCGTCACAGGGGGTGGGTCTAAAATGTGGTCGAAAGGGTATTTCGGCCATGAGTCTGATCGGACGGCTACTTCTACGCTGGCGACGGCCTGTCTTCAGGCGGCCGGGCCGCGCCTGGGCGCCGGGGGATGAGCGTGGCTCGACCCTGATCGAATTCGCCTTCGCGGCCCCCCTGGTGGTCCTGATGATCGTCGGCACCATCGAATTCGGCATGATCATGTTCGTTTCGACCCTGATGGAAAGCGCGTTGCGCGATGCGGCCCGCTTCGGCATCACCGGCCAGGAACCGGCCGAGGGCACGCGCCTGGAACAGATCGTCGCGATCATCGAGCACCGCACCATCGGCCTGGTCGATATGGCCGACGCCAAGGTCGAGGTTCTGGTCTATCCGACCTTCGGCGATGTCGGGCGGGGGGAAGAATTCGTCGACGGTAACGGCAACGGTGCCTACGACGCGGGAGAGACCTTCACCGACGAGAACGCCAACGGCGCGCATGACAACGACGTCGGCGAGGCCGGGGCGGGCGAGGCGGGGGCGATCGTCGCCTACCG
>NZRL01000054.1 GCA_002696205.1 Rhodospirillaceae bacterium
GACGCCTGACAACGTTGCGGAAGCGATCCGAACGGCTGGGGCGCCGGGGGGCGACGTCTCTTCCGGTGTCGAGACCGCGCCCGGTGAGAAAAGCGCCGATCTGATCCGCGAGTTTCTCGTTGCCGCCAAGGAGGCGGATTAGTCTCCCTGATCCGCCCCGATCCCTTTAAAAGCAAAGGCCCCTCGGGCCCTTTAGTCCTTGGGTTCGTGGGGGGCATATGCTTTATTTGCGCCGCCCCGGCCGGGTCGTGCCGTTAACCGTAAAACGGCGCGATCCCAGGGAAATATGAGGATTGGTTCATGTCGAAGCTCAACACCTACCGCGAAGGCCCGGACGAAACGGGACATTTCGATATCTATGGTGGCCGCTATGTGGCGGAAACCCTGATGCCGTTGATCCTGGAGGTCCAGGAAGCCTGGGATAAGGCCAAGAACGACGTGGCTTACTGGGATGAGTTCAACCGTTACATGAAGCATTACGTGGGACGGCCCAGCCCGCTTTATTTGGCGGAACGCCTGACCGACCATTTCGGCGGCGCCAAGGTCTATTTCAAGCGGGACGAGCTGAACCACACCGGTGCCCACAAGATCAACAACACCATCGGCCAGATCCTGCTCGCCAAGCGCATGGGCAAGGGGCGCATCATCGCCGAAACGGGCGCCGGGCAGCACGGCGTGGCGACGGCCACGGTCTGTGCGCTGTTCGGTCTGCCCTGCGTCGTCTACATGGGTGAGACGGATGTGAAGCGCCAGCGCCCCAACGTGGTGCGGATGAAGATGCTGGGCGCCGAGATCGTCCCCGTCACCGCCGGGACGGGCACGTTGAAGGACGCCATGAACGAAGCGCTGCGCGACTGGGTCTCCAACGTCGAGGACACCTTCTACATCATCGGCACGGCGGCGGGCCCGCATCCCTATCCGGCCATGGTCCGCGATTTCCAATGCGTCATCGGCAACGAGACGAAGGAGCAGATGATGGAGATGGAAGGCCGCCTGCCCGATACCTGCATCGCGGCGATCGGCGGCGGGTCCAACGCCATCGGCCTGTTCCATCCGTTCCTGGATGACGACAGCGTCAATCTGATCGGGGTCGAGGCCGCCGGCCACGGCATCGAGACGGGCGAGCATTGCGCGTCGCTCAACGGTGGCCGCCCGGGCGTGCTGCACGGCAACCGCACGTATCTGCTGCAGACGGAAGACGGCCAGATCGTCGACGGCCATTCGATTTCCGCCGGCCTGGATTATCCCGGCATCGGGCCGGAGCATTCCTGGCTCCGCGATACGGGCCGGGTCAATTACGTCTCGATCACGGACAAGGAAGCCTTGGAAGCTTTCCAGCTTTGTACCAAGAAGGAAGGCATCATTCCGGCGCTGGAGCCGAGCCACGCGCTGGCCCATGTCGCCAAGATCGCGCCGGACCTGCCCAAGGACCACCTGATCGTGATGAACCTCTGCGGCCGTGGCGACAAGGACGTCGACGCCGTCGCGGGCTACTTGGGGATGGACTGAGCCCATGACCACCGAAAGCCGCCCCGAAACCCGCATCACCCGCAAGTTCGCCGCCCTTAAGGCCGAGGGCCGCGCCGGTCTGGTCACCTTCCTGACGGCGGGCGACCCGACGCCGGAGGCATCCGAGGACATCCTGCTCGGCATCGCCGAGGCGGGCGCCGACCTGATCGAAATCGGCATGCCGTTTTCCGATCCCATGGCCGACGGCCCGGCGATCCAGGCGTCCTCGCTGCGCGCGCTCAAGGCGGGCATGACCCTGCCGAAGACGTTGGAGATCGTCCGGTCGTTCCGCAAGAAGGACGACGACACGCCGATCATCCTGATGGGCTATTTCAATCCGATCTATATCTACGGCGTCGACCGCTTCCTGACGGATGCCCGCGAGGCCGGGATCGACGGCCTGATCGTCGTCGACCTCCCGCCGGAAGAAGAAGGCGAGCTCTGCCTGCCCGCCATCGAGGCCGGGTTGAATTTCATTTATCTGACGGCGCCGACGACCGACGACAAGCGTCTGCCCAAGGTCGTCAAGCATGCCTCCGGCTTCGTCTACTACGTTTCGATCACCGGCATCACCGGCACCAAATCCGCCGACGCGGGGCAGGTCGGCGAGGCCGTCGCCCGCATCCGCCGCCACACGGACCTGCCCGTGGCCGTCGGATTCGGCATTAAAACGCCGGATCAGGCCGCCGAAATCGCCAAGGTCGCCGACGCGGCGGTCGTGGGATCGGCGCTGGTCCAGGTGATTGCGGACAATCGCGACGAAAACGGCGCCCCCCTACCCGGCACCAAGGACAAGGTGTTAGAATTGGTCGGCGCGCTGGCGGACGGGGTTCGCGGCGCCAGGAATTAGACGACACCTGTTTCGAAAGAGGCGAACACATGAACTGGCTGCGCGATTTCGTCCGTCCCAAGCTCAAGCGTCTGGTCGGCGCGGGCAAGGAAATGCCGGACAACCTGTGGCACAAATGCCCCGGCTGCAGTCAGATGATCTTCCATCGCGATCTCGAAAAATACCTGCACGTCTGCCAGCACTGCGGCCATCATTTGTGCCTGGGCGCGGCGCAGCGCCTGGAAATGCTGTTCGACGACGGCGCCTATGAAAAAGTGACCTGGCGCGCACCGGCGCAGGACCCGCTGAAATTCAAGGATACGGATTCCTATACCTCGCGCCTCAAGGCCGCGCGGTCGAAGACCGGCGATCAGGATGCGCTTCTCGCGGGCGTCGGGCGCATGAACGGCCTGCCGGTCGTTATCGCCGCGCTGAATTTCCCCTTCATGGGCGGCTCCATGGGCCAGGCCATGGGGGCGGGGCTGGTCGCCGCCGCGCGCAAGGCGGTGGACGAGAACGCCGCCTTCATCGTCATTCCGTCGTCGGGCGGGGCGCGCATGCAGGAAGGCATTCTGTCGCTGATGCAGATGGCGCGCACGACCATCGCGGTCGAGGAAGTGAAGGAAGCGGGCCTGCCCTATATCGTGGTCCTGACGGACCCGACCACGGGCGGCGTTTCGGCCTCCTACGCCATGCTCGGCGATATTCATATCGCGGAGCCCGGGGCCGTCATCGGCTTCGCCGGGGCCCGCGTGATCGAACAGACGATCCGCGAAACCCTGCCCGAAGGCTTCCAGCGGGCCGAGTATCTGTTGGAGCACGGCATGGTCGACATGGTGGTGCCGCGCACGGACCTGCGCGATACGTTGATCCGGGTCATCGATCTGCTGCTCAACCCCGAACCGGGCCGCGCGGTCGAAGGATCGGATCAGGATATCGACCTGCTGGAAGGCGAGATCCTACCCCCGGCGCGAAGCCATCGCCCCGGCGCCGTGCCCGTGCCCGGCGACGACTGAGACGGCCGCACCCCCCATGACCGTTCCCCCCGGCGCGGATGCCGAAGCCGCCGCGCGCTGCGATGAAATCCTCGCCCGTCTGCTGACCCTCCACCCCAAGGTCATCGACCTGTCGCTCGACCGGGTGCATGGTCTGCTGGCCAAGCTCGGCCATCCGGAACGCAGTCTGCCGCCCGTCGTCCATGTCGCGGGGACCAACGGCAAGGGCTCGGTCATTGCCGTCCTGCGGGCGATCCTGGAGGCTGCGGGATATGGCGTCCACGTTCATATCTCGCCCCATCTGGTGCATTTCAACGAACGCATCCGGCTGGCGGGGCGGCTGATCCCCGATACGGACCTGCAGGCCCTGCTGACCGAATGCGAAGACGCCAACGGTGGCGAGCCGATCACCTTTTTCGAGATCACCACGGCGGCGGCGATGCTGGCCTTCGCCCGGTCTCCCGCCGACGTGCTGATCCTGGAAACGGGCCTGGGCGGGCGGTTGGATGCGACCAACGTCGTGGACAAGCCCCTGATCACCGCGATCACGCCGATCTCCATGGATCACCAACAGTTCCTCGGGAACACCATCGAAGCCATCGCCGGGGAAAAGGCGGGCATCCTCAAACCCGGCGTGCCCTGCGTCATCGGGCCACAGCGGCCCGAGGCCGAGGCCGTGCTGCGCGACCGGGCGGACGCCTTGGGCGCGCCGCTATCGCTCCATGGTGCCGATTGGTCGGTCGCGGAAATCGCTGACGGCGGTTTTCGCCTGACCGGGCCGGACGGCGCCGCGCGGGACTTTCCCGCCCCGGCGCTGGCGGGCCGCCATCAATTGGCCAACGCGGCGCAGGCGATTGCCTGCCTGGACGCCATGGACGGGTTTTCCGCAACGCCCGAGCAGGTCGCCGACGGTCTTGCCAATGCCAAATGGCCTGCCCGCCTGCAGCGCCTCACGGCGGGGCCCCTGGTTAACGGCCTGGGCGACGGCTGGGCCCTTTGGCTGGACGGCGGGCACAACGCGGCGGCGGCAGAGGTCATCGCCCAATACGCCCGCGACGTCTGGGCCGATCGGCCCCTGCATCTGGTCTGCGGCATGATCAATTCCAAGGACCCGGCGACGTTCCTCGGCCCGCTCGCGGGTATCGCGGCGTCGCTGACCGGCGTCGCCATCCCGGGCGAGCCCAACAGTCTCCCCGCCACAGCCATTGCCGAGGCGGGCCGGGGCGTTCGCATTCCATCGGGCACGGCTGCGTCGGTCACCGAGGCCCTGGCGGCGATCACCGCCCGGGTGGGGCAAGACGCTGGCGCGGGGGGCGGGCAGACGGCGCCTTGCGTTCTGATCTGCGGCTCGCTCTACCTCGCCGGGACGGTTTTGCGGGACAACGGTTGAACATCTGAACATTTGTTCATATGTTTGGGTAATGGAACGGAAATCAAAATCCCTGCCGCCCGATGTCGCGGCGGCCTTTCCCACCGCATTGGAGAGTGGGCTCGACCGCGACCGGGCCGAGGAAATCGCCTCGATCTTTCATCTGCTGGGCGAACCGAACCGATTGTCCATCCTGGCCGCCTGCATGACCGGGCCGCGCTCGGTCAACGACCTGGCGGCGCTGACGGATATGTCGCCCTCGCTGACCAGCCACCATCTGCGCCTGTTGAAGGCCGCGCGCCTGGTCCGCGCCAAGCGCCGGGGCAAATTCGTTCATTATTCCGTGCACGACCATCACGTCACCTCGATCCTGTTGGACATGATGGAACACGTGGAAGAGCCGGAGCACGACCATGGTCCGGTCGCCCCGGAAGAGGAGGCCTAGAATGTCTGCTTGTTGCGGCCACGACCACGGCCATTTCCACGACGCCGAAACTTCGCAGGCCTATCGCCGCGTGCTCTGGTTCGCCCTGGTCGTCAACGGGGCCATGTTCGCCGCCGAGATGGCGGGCGCGTTCTTCTCCCGGTCCGTGGCGCTGCAGGCCGATGCGCTGGATTTCCTGGGCGATGCCGCCAACTACGGGATTTCATTGGCGGTGGTCGGCATGCATCTGCGCTGGCGTGCGCGGGCGGCCCTGGTCAAGGGGCTGTCCATGGGCCTGTTCGGCATCTGGGTCATCGGCACGACGGCCTGGCGGGTGATGGAGGGCGGCGTGCCCCATGCCGCGACGATTTCCGCCGTCGGCACATTGGCGCTGGTCGCCAATGTCGCGGTGGCCGTCGCTTTGTTCAAGTTCCGCGAAGGCGACGCCAACATGCGATCGGTCTGGCTGTGCTCGCGCAACGACGCCATCGCCAACGTCGCCGTCATCGCGGCGGGCGGCGGGGTCTGGCTGTCGAATACGTTCTGGCCGGACGTCCTGGTCGGCGGGATCATCGCCTCGCTGGCCCTGATCGCCTCGGTCGACGTGCTGCGCCGTGCGCGGGCGGAACTGCGTCAGGTGCGGGAAGAAGGCGACAACGCGGCCGCGCATCATGACGGCGCCGCCCATCCGGCGGCGGCCGATTGATCCGCCTTCAGGAAATCAGAAGTTGTCTTTGAGCTGCCGCGTCTCGGCGAAGACCGTGACGTAATCCTTGCCCATCATGCCGATGGTCTTCTGCAAATCCGCGCTGTCGGCCCGCAGGAAGGGGTTGGTCGCAAGCTCGATGCCGATGGTCGACGGCACGGTCGGGATGTTCTTGGCCCGCGCCGCGTCCACGTCCTGCACGCGCTGAACCAGATCGGCGTTGTCCGGTTCCACCGACAGGGCGAAGCGGCCGTTGGCCTGGGTATATTCATGGGCGCAGAACACGCGGGTTTCTGGCGGCAGGGATTTGAACTTGTCCAGGGAATTGACCATCTGCGCCGGCGTGCCTTCGAACAGGCGGCCGCAGCCCATGGCGAACAGGGTATCGCCGCAGAAAAGGGCGTCCGATCCTTCGAACCAGAACGCGATATGCCCCCGGGTATGGCCCGGCACGTCGTAGACGACGGCTTTCGCGTTGCCCAGGGTGTAGCTGTCGCCGTCACCGACCTCAACATCGATGCCGGGAATCCGCGCCGCGTCGGCGCGCGGGCCGACGATGGTACAGCCGGTGGCCTGTTTGATTTCAAGGTTGCCGCCCGTGTGATCGCCGTGGTGATGGGTGTTCAGGATATGGGTGATGTCCCATCCCTTGGCTTTCGCGGCATCCATCACGGGGCCGGCGACCGCCGGATCGACCACGGCCGTCGCCCCCGTTTCCGGGCAATGGGCGAGATAGACGTAGTTGTCGTTGAGGACCGGGATCTGGTGAACGTCCAGCCGGCTCATGGCAGCCTCCCCTCGTATTGGTCGGGTGTCGGTTAGGCGTCGGTCAAACAGCGGAATCCGGCGGCGTCGCCGCCGCCGGGGCGCGGATCAGTCGATATTCTGTTCCAGCCATTCCTGCAGCTTGCTTTTCGGCAGGGCACCGATCTTGGTCGCCGCGACTTCGCCGTTCTTGAACAGCATAAGCGTCGGAATGCCGCGCACGCCGTATTTGCCGGGGGTCGACGGGTTGTCGTCGATGTTCAGCTTGGCGACGGTCACCTTGCCTTCAAGCTCGCTGGCCAATTCTTCCAGCGCCGGGGCGATCTGCTTGCAGGGGCCGCACCATTCGGCCCAAAAGTCCACCAGGACCGGTTCACTCGAACCCAAAACATCGGTTTCAAAGGAATCGTCGGAAATCTGTTTCGGCATATCGCTCACCTTGGGATTTGTGTCTGAATCAGGTTTTTTTGTTGAAGTCTCTCTTGCCGGGACATGCCGCCCAGGCGTTTTGCGCGGCTTGCGCAAGGGGCGGATAACCTCCCGGTCCTTCCCTTGCCATTGAATCTAGGGTCGCGTCCGGGCCCCGTCAAGCGGCCCGGGCAGGGGTCGATTTTCCCCTTGCAATTCGAATGCGTTAGGGGTCCAGGCCGTCCATCAGCGACCCGGGAACCTCCATCAATCGCGCCCCCAATGTCCAGATCAGGGCGCAACGCACGGTCTTTCCCGGATAAAGGTCCTGCAACGCGCGGCGGTATCCGGCCATCTGGCGGATATAGCCGGGGGCGACGTCTTCCAACCGCTGCGGCGGCGGCCTGTTGGTCTTGAAATCGGCGATCAGGATCTCGGTTTCGGTGACCAGAAGGCGGTCGATCCGGGCCGAGACGACGCGCCCCCCCGCCATCGCGACCAGCGGCACCTCGGCGCGGCTGCCGGGCCCGAACACGGCGCCCAGGCCGGGGTCGTCCAGGACGGCCAGGGTCTCGATGAGAATCTCCGCCTGTTCCCCCGGCGTCAGGTCGTGGCCGGGCCGCGCGAGGTAGGCCCGTGCGGCGCCCTCCCGCGCGTCGGCGTCGAGATCCGGCAGGGCTTCCAGCAGGCGGTGGACGATCAGGCCCCGTTTGAACCGGTCGCCGTCGTCGGCGGCGAGCGGCGAGGCGGCGGCGGGGGCGTCGTCCGGTTGCGACGGGGCGAGCGGGCGGGGCGGCTCCGGTTCCTCCGGCGGCGGCGCGAACAGCCAGGGCGGCGGGGCCGCGGGCGCCGGTTCGGCGTCTTGGTCCTCGGCCTCGACCGGCGCGGTCTGGGGCCAGTCGAGCAGCAGACCGGTGTCCTCTTCGTCGCCTCCCTCGCCCAGGGGCACGGCACCGGCCCGCGCCAACCCGGCGCGGATCAATTCGTACCAGCATCCCTCGGGCCGTTTCTGTTTGCCGTCCCAGCCGGTAACGTAAAGCCGGTCGCGGGCGCGGGTCATGGCGACGTAAAGCAGCCGCCGTTCCTCGGCTTCGCGGGCGGCCTCGACCCCGGCCCGCAGCGCCGCCGTCACGTCGCAGTCATCGTCCTTGCGCCCCGGCCAATAGACGGCACCGCTGTCGTCTCCGCCGTCGCCGCCGTCGTCCCACAGCAGGCCGATGGGCTTGCCCCGCCCACCGCCCTGGCAGGTATCGGGCAGGAAGACCACGGGCGCCTCCAGGCCCTTGGCCCCGTGCACGGTCATCACCCGGACGTGGCCGGCGGCCTGGTCCAGGTCACGTTTGATCACGGTTTCGCTGGCGCTGGTCCAGTGCAGGAACCGTTCCAGCGAGGGCGCATGTTCCCGTTCGAACTGCAATGCCAGCGCCATGAATTCCTCGATGGGATCGGCGGCGTCCGGCCCCAGGTGGCGCAGGAATTTTTCCTGGCCGCGCAACGGGCCTAGCACGCGGGCAAAGAATTCAAAGGGCGGGGCGGCGTCGGCCCCGGCCAGCAGGCTCGCCAGGACCTCCGCCGCCGCCCGCCATTCCTCTTTCTCCCCGGCGCGGGCGCGCAATTCGGCCCATAGGCTGCCTTTCCGCGCATGGCACAGTGGCGCCAGATCGCCGTCGTCGGTGAAACCGAACAGCGGCCCTTTCAAAACCGTCGCCAGGGTCAGGTCGTCTTCGGGCAGCAGCACGAAGCGGCCCAGCGCCATCAGGTCCATGACCGCCATCTGTTCGGTCAGGACCATGCGGTCCGTCCCGGCGACGGGGATGTTCCGCTGTTTCAACTGGCGGACCATTTCCTCCATGAAGCGGCCCCGCTTGCGGACCAGAATCAGAACGTCGCCCGCTTCGATGGGGCGGCCCTGGGAAACCAGCATCTCACGGTCCTTGATCCATCCCTCGATGGTGGCGGCGATGGATTCCGCGACCTGGACCACGGGGGCGCGCGGCCCCGGCCGGTCCACCGGCGCGTCCCAGGCATCGGGCTGGTCTTCTTCCTCCGGCTGGACCGGGGGCCAGGTCTCGACCCGCCCGCCGTCCTGCGACCGGTCGACGTGGTGTTGCACGACGCGGCCGAGGGAGCTGAGCGAGGCGCGCAATTCCTCGGGCGCAAAGGTATTGTCCACGGCCTCCAGCACCGGCGTGACGGAGCGGAAGGAGACGGACATTTCCTGTGACTTCTCGAGCGACGGGGTGAGCCCGGCGTCCCGCGCCTTGCCCGCGAAATGAGCCCGGGTTTCCTCGAACCGCGCGGGCTCGGCCCCTTGAAAGCTGTAGATCGATTGCTTTTCGTCGCCGACGGCGAAGACCGTGCGGGGGCCATGGCGGTCGGCATCCCAGGCCCCTTCGCCGGAAAAGAACTCATCGGCCAGCGACTTCAGGATTTCCCATTGCGGGGGGGCGGTGTCCTGCGCCTCGTCGATCAGGACATGGGCAATCCCGCCGTCCAATTTGTAATGGACCCAGGCGACCGCCCCCGGCGAATGGCGCAGCAATTGCGCGGTCTTCAGGATCAAATCGTCGTAATCCATCAACGCCCGGCCGTCCTTCAGGTCCGCATAGGCATCGGCCAGTGCCGCCGCCAGGTCCATCAGGGCGGCGGTGTTCTCGGCGATGGCGAGGGCGCGCAGTTTTTCGTCGATGGCAGCGACGCGGTCCTGTTCGGCCTCCATCACAGCCTGGGTGCCGGGGGCCTGTTTCTCCACGTCGTTGGTCAATAGGCGGGCCAGCGCCGTGCGCTTTTGCGTCAGGAAGGCGCGGCTGTAATCGGCGAACAAGGCCGCCCGCTCGGCGTCGTCCGCCGCCGCCAGCCAGGGCGCCATCCACTCGGCCCGGTCCTTATCCGTCTTCTTGCCGCCCGCCAGCGCCTGGACGGCCTGGCGCAGGGCCGCCGTGTCCGGGGCCGGGCCGGAACCGATCACCGATGCCCGGTCGTCCTCGGCCGCCAGGCCCAGCTTGCGCCGGGTCGCCAGGGCCAGGCCCGATGCTCCCTGATAATCCTGGAACAATTTGTTCAGCCGCCCGCGCGCGAAATCCAGCGACGTCATCAAATCGTCGAACCCGCTTTCGTCGAGTAGCCCGGCCAGGTGATCCATGGCCCAGGCGGCGGCGCTGGTGGGCCGGTCGGCGGCATCGTTCAGCACGCGGTCGCGGGCCTCGCGCCTAAGTTCCGCCGCCGTGCGTTCGTCCATCACCTGGAAATGGGGGGCGACCCCGGCCTCCAGCGGGAAGCGGCCCAGCAGGGATTCGCAGAACGAATGGATGGTTCGGATGTTGGGGCCGTCCGTGGTGTCGGCGACTTCGGCGAACAGCCTTCGCACGAGGGCCAGATCGTCGCGATCGAGCGGCACGCCCGTCTGATCGCGGTAACTCTCGGCCAGGGCGTCGTCGTCCATGACCGCCCATTTCCCCAGAAGCTTCGCCAGGCGGTTGGCCATTTCGGCGGCGGAGGCCTTGGTATAGGTCAGGCAGAGGATATGGCGCGGGCGCACGCCGCTCATCAACAGGCGGACGATCCGGTTGGTCAGGACGTGGGTCTTGCCGGTCCCGGCGTTGGCCGAGACCCAGGCCGATTCCTCGGGCCGCGCGGCGGCGACCTGGACGGCGTTGGCGCGTTGGCGGGTCTCCTTCATTCGCCGTCCTCCCCGCCCGCGGCACTCCAGGCACGGACGCGGGCCAGATGGTCGTAATCGCCGATATCGGTTTCGAACATGGGTTTGACGCGGGGCGCGTAGGGCGTGTTCGGATCGGAAAAGAACCCCCCCCGCCGGGCCAGGCCCGCCGCCGCGTCGTCGGTCAATTGCCGGGCGTCGTCCAGGGACGTGACCTTTCCGGCCTCGCGCCCGCCCGACATCTTCCAATAGGCCAGGGCGGTGGCCTCGCCCGCCGCCAGTTTCTCGAACCCACCTTCGCGCAGGACGGCGGCTTCCAACGGCAGTTGCGGGGAAAAGCCGCTTTCGACCTGCGGCTTGGTCGGCGTGCGGCCCGTCTTGTAGTCGATGATCTCGAACCCGTCGGCCGGGTCGCGGTCGATGCGGTCGGCGATGCAGGTCAGGGTGAACGGCCCGGCGCCGGTTTCCAGGGTCAGCGATCCTTCGGCCTCCCAGGCATGCGGGCGGCAGCCGCGTTCCCGGCGTTCCCGTTCGACGTCCAGGAACCAGCGGGCGACGCGCAGGAACCGGGGCCACCAGAAGGCGCGCACGGCGGGCCTGTCGGCATGCTGGGCGAAGACGTCTTCGCCGAAGGCGATCAACTGGCGTTCGGCGTCGGGCGGCAGGTCGCGGGGATGGGCCTCGATGAACAGCTCCAACGCCCGGTGGACGATATCGCCCCGGTCGCCCGCCCCGGGATCGGCGTCGATGGGGTCGAGGGGCCGCAGGCGCAGGACATGGCGGGCGTAGACGGCATAGGGGTCGCGCACCCATTTTTCGACCTGGGTGACGGACAGGCCCGTGGGCCGCATGGCGGCGGGCGGGCGGGGCAGGGGCCGCGTCGGCGTGACGGTCTCGCCCGGATCGTCCAGGGCGCCGGCCCAGGTCTTGAGGGCGTCGCGGGCCGTGAGCGCGTGTTCGGCCGGGGTGCCGGAGATCAGGTTGCCCAGGCGCAGCAGCCAGCGGGCCGGAACGCTGGGCGCGCCCTCGACCCGTTCGGCCCGGGTCAACAGGACCTCCGGCGCCATGGCGGCCTGCACGAAATCATGGGCCGTCTGGCCGATCCGCCGTTCCGGCAGGGGCAGGCCGAATTCGGCCAGCATGGGGCGGCTCATCCAGGGGCTCGGTTTGGCTTCGGGCGGCCAGCTGCCTTCGTTGAGGCCGCCCAGGATCATCAGGTCCGCCTGCTGCAATCGGGCTTCCAACAGGCCCCAGATGTTCAGCCGCGGATGCGCCCCCCAGGCCGGGCGCACCGCATGGCCCGCCATCAGGCTGTCGAGCAGGGCCGGATAATCCCGCCCACGCACGGTGCCCAGGTTCGGCACGGCGTCCAGAACGTCGTGCATGAACTGGGCGGCGGCCTCGCCGTCCTCGCCGGACCACAGGCGTTCGGCCCCGGTTTCGTCGTCGCCGGCCGCCAGGGCCTCGGCAAAGGCGAGATGGGCGGCGGCCAGGTCCTTGGGTTCGACCTCCCGACCAGAGATCAGATCGGCGAAATCGCCGACGGCGGCTTCCAGCCGATCGACCAGCGCGGGCAGGGCCCCAGGCTCCTTCAGATTCGCGACGGCGGCGCGCAGTCCGGCGATGCCCGGGCCGGGGCGAATGCCGCGCAGAACCTTCGCCGTCTCCAATTGCCGGGCCAGGGCGCGCAGTTGGGCGGGCGCGCCCCCCAATGCCGCCTTGGGATGCTTGAGCGCCGCCAACAGCGGCACCGGCGCGAAGTCTTCGGCGGCCAGGGCGGCGGTCAGGCGCAGGAACGCCCCCGCCGGGGTCTCGGCCAGCGGCGTGCCCGCGGAATCGTCCAACGTCACGCCCCAGCGCGCCAGCTCCGCCTTGACCCGGCGGGCCAGGGCGCGGTCCGGGGTGACCAGGGCGGCGGTCTTGCCGGGGGTTTCCAGCGCCTCGCGCAGCGCCAGCGCGATGACCGAGGCTTCTTCCGCCGTGGTCGCGCAATCGATCCGGGCCAGGCCCGCGGCCGTCGCGGCCTCCATGCCGGCGGCGGGCCGGTCGGCCGCGCCGGTGACGGCGGCGGGCCGCAGGGCCCGGCTGAACAGGGCGACGCGGGCCGCGCGGCCATCGGCATCGGTTCCGGCGTCGATCTCCGGCGCCCAGTCGGCGACCGCGCCGCGCCCGATGCCGAACCGATCGAGAAGATGTTTCAGGCCGTATTGCGGATGATGCGGTTCCAACGCGGCCCAGGCATCGTCGCTCAGGTCCCGGTCCAGGCCGGGCAGGATCACCGATCCTTGCGGCAGACCGGCGATGACGGCCAGCAGGTCCGCCGTCGCCGGGATCGAGCCGGTGGACCCGGCGGCGATCACGGGTGTATGCGGCGGATGGGTGCGCCAGGCCTCGGCGCGCTGTTCCAGGACCTTGTTGCGGCGGTCGGCGCCGTCCAGGCATCCGGCCTCGGCCAGGTGCGCGGGCCAGGCGTCGGCGACGATATCCAGGAAGGTGACCGTCTTCTGCCAATGTTCGGCAAGCTCATGGTCTGGCGGGATCAGGGTCTTGAGATCGCGGAAATCGAGCCGTTCGGTCGCCACCTGATCCATCAGGCGGGCGAGTTCCTGGGCCAGGCGCAGGGCCTGGTCCGGCGTTTCGGCGCGGTCGGGCACGGCGCGGATCAGGCGGGCCAATTGGGCCTGGCGCCGCATCCCGGGCAGGGCCGGCGGAAGGTCCAGGGCGCCTGCTTCGGCCCCTTCGCCCCCGGCGTCCAGTTCGTCGATTTCGACATCGCCCAACGGTGTCAGCCGGGGCAGCAGCACGGTCCGCCCGCCGCCCGCCCGCAGAAAGGCGTCGCGCAGCGCACGGATGGCGCGGCGGGTCGGCAGGAGAATCTGATAATCGGCGAGGCGTTCCGGATCGTCCGCCGTTTCCGCCAGAAGGCTTTGCGCCAGAATATCGACGAAAGGCCGGTCCGGACGGATCGTGAAGACCTTGGGTCCGCTTGTGTCTGCTCCACCCCCCGGGGTGGCGGTCATCGATAGCGCCGCCCGGCGAAACGTTCCGACATGTATTCCTCGGCATAGGCCAGGCCCTGCGGCGTGCCGACGTGGAACCATTCGCCGTCGTGGACGACACCGTAAAGGCGCCCGTCGGCGATCGCCCGGTCATACAGGACGTTCAGGGAGAACGGCCCCTCGGGCAGGTCCTTGAACAGGCGCGGATGCAGGATCTGCACGCCGGTGAACAACCAGGGGCTGACCTCCGATTCCGGGCGTCGGGTCAACAGGCCGTCCGGTTCGGCGCAGAAATCGCCGTAGCCTTCATAACCGAAAGCCTCGACCGTGGAATGCAGCAGCAACAGGCCGTCCATTTTCTCGTCGTCCCAACCGGCGGCCAGACGCGGCAGGATCGGATGCGGGCCGTTGAGCAGCAGGGCGTCCGAATTGGCGACGTAGAACGGATCGTCACCCAGAAGGTTCAAGGCGTTGGCGACGCCGCCGCCGGTCTCTAGCCGTTCCGGTTCCATCACCGTGGTGATGCGGGGCTCGGTCCGCCCGGCCAGATGCGTTTCCAACTGATCGGCCATGTGGAACAGGTTGACTACGGCATGCTCGACCCCGGCCTCGGCCAGGCGGTCGAGCATATGATCGATCAAGGCGCGGCCGTCGACCTCGATCAACGGCTTGGGCCGGTCCTTGGTCAGGTGCAGCATGCGCGTGCCCAGGCCGGCGGCCAGGACCATGGCGGTCTTCGGCCCGGCGGCTTTCGCCGCCTCGGGGGCGCCGCTGTTCACGCCGCGGCCTCGGGTTGCTCGGCCGGCGGCACGACGCGGTTTTCGGCGGGGATGGCCGTGTCGATCCAGGCTTTGACCTCGGCCAGGGCGGGATGGCCCAGCGCGTGTTCCAGCAGGCTCCAGACATGGGGGATGTGGTGGAGGTACTGCGGTTTGTCGTCGCGGTGGGAAAGCCGCGTGAAGATACCGATGACCTTGGCGTGGCGCTGGGCGCCCAGGATCGCGTAACTGGCGCCCAATGCCTCCCGGTCGAGATCGGGGAAGGCCGCCAGATAGCGTGCCAGCATATGGGCGGTCAGCACTGGATCGACCTCGCGCCGGGCGTCTTCCAACAACGACATCAGGTCGTAGACCGGCGACCCGGCGACCGCATCCTGAAAATCCAACAGGCCGCAGCGCGCGACACCGTCGCGGTCGGGCAGCCAGATCAGGTTGTCGACGTGATAATCGCGCAGGACCAGGGTCTTGGGCTGGGCCAGGACCTGTTTCAGGGGGGCGCGCCAGGCGTCGAAATAGGCGGCGCGGGCGTCTTCGTCGATTTCGGCCCCCATGACCGCGGGCAGGTACCAGTCGATCAGCAGGCCGGCCTCTTCCGTCAGCTTGCGTTCGTCGTAGGGCGGCAGGGCCCGGGGGATCGCCGCCTCGGGTGCGCGGTCGTGGATATGGATCAGCACGTCGACGGCGGCGGCGTAAAGCGGTTCCGGATCGGCGCCGTCGGTCAGCATGCGGGTGTAGGTTGCGTCGCCCAGGTCTTCCAGCAGGAGCAGCCCCGCATCGGGGTCTTCGGCGAAGACCTCGGGCGCGCTGAGCCCCATCTTGGCCAGGTGGCGCGCGATGGTGACGAAGGGGCGGACGTCTTCCTTGGGCGGCGGGGCATCCATCAACACGGCCCGGCGGTCGCCGTCGGCGAGCCGGTAGTAGCCTCGGAACGAGGCGTCGGCGGCTAGCACAGAGCGCGCTGCGCTGGCCCAGCCGTTCCGTTCGAGAAAGCCGTCGATCAGATCGTCCCGTTCACTCATTTAGTCAGTCCTGCTTTCGTCAGTCGTTCCGGCCAGTCGCCGCCGCCGGAGATTTCGCACCGCCGCGCCGTTTCGGCACCGCCCGGGGCGAGGTGGATTTCCAGCCGCCGGGCGGGCAGTAGTGCGCCCAGCCGTTCCGGCCATTCGATCAGCGAGACGCCGTCGGCGAAGGCGTCCTCGATATCCAGCTCGAAAGCCTCTTCCGGGTCTTCCAGACGGTACAGATCGAAATGATACAAGATGAAATCAGCCGCGTCATAGGGCTGAACCAGGGTGAAGGTCGGGCTCGGCACGTCTTCGTCCGGTGCCGTCAGGGCGCGGATCAGGCCGCGCGCGAAGACGGACTTGCCCATGCCCAGGCCGCCCCGCAGGGCGATCACGTCGCCGGCGCGGCAAATCGCGCCCAGGCGTGCGCCCAACGCCAGGGTCGCGCCCTCGTCCGCTAACGTCAGGACGGGACCGTTCGCTTCTTCGCTTGCCTGCGCCATCGCAACCATCGCCGCTCTTTTACCGATAATAACATGGTCGGGACAAGGCTTGACCTGATCCGCCGCGCCCGCCATGTAAGGAACCCCGCATCATCGCCCGAAAAGCGCCGATCCCCGGCCGGGCAATCGAAGGAGCAGCCCTAGGTGCCCCAGGCAGCAGAGCAAGAAGCCGCGCAAACGGATGTCGTCATCATCGGCGCCGGTCCGGTCGGCCTGTTCGCGGTGTTCCAATGCGGGATGCTGGGCTTGAAATGCCATGTCGTCGATGCCCTGGACATGCCGGGCGGACAGCTCAGCGCCCTTTATCCGGAAAAACCCATTTTCGATATTCCGGGTTATCCCAAGATCGATGCCAAGGACCTGGTGGCGCGGCTGGAGGAACAAGCCGCCCCCTTCGGTCCCGTTTATCACCTGGGCAGCCCCGTCACGGGCCTGACGGAACAGGGCGGCGGGTGGCAGGTCACCACGGCGGCGGGCACGGAAATCCAGGCCGCGACGGTGATCATCGCCGCCGGGGTCGGGGCGTTCGGGCCCAATCGCCCGCCGCTCGACGGTATCCGCGATTTCGAGGACAAGGGCCCGGGCCTGGGCGTGCATTACATGGTCAAGCGGGTCGATGATTTCCGGGGCAAACGGGTCGTCATCGCGGGCGGCGGCGACAGCGCCGTCGACTGGGCGCTGAACCTGGCAGGTGTCGCCGAAAGCGTCGCCGTCGTTCACCGCCGGCCCAAATTCCGCGCACAGCCGGACAATGCCCGCAAACTGCAGGACCTGGCCGCGGCTGGCGCGGTCGATCTGGTCATTCCGTATCAATTGGGCGGACTGGAGGGCGATGGCGGCGCCCTTGCCGCGGTCATCGCCCGCGATCTGGACGGCAACGAGAAACGATTGGAAGCCGATGCCCTGTTGCCGTTCTTCGGCCTGTTGCAGCAATTGGGCCCGATCGCCGAATGGGGCCTGAACCTGGATAAGAATCTGGTTCAGGTCGATCCGGCGACCATGTCGGCGGGCCGCCCGGGCCTGTTCGCGGTCGGCGATATCGCCGTTTATCCGGGCAAGTTGAAATTGATCCTGACCGGTTTCGCCGAAGCCGCCGCCGCCGCCCATGCGGCCCATGCCGTGGCGCGGCCGGACGAAATTCTGCATTTCGAATATTCGACGACCAAAGGCGTGCCGGGCGGGGAGACCGCGTGAGATGACGGCGAAGCGGTTGGCCTTGGCGGCGGTGTGCGCGTGGTTGGTGGCGGGTGCACCGGCGGGCGGGGCCAAGGCGGCGGAACCGTTGGCCCAGGCCGTGCCCTGTCTGCCCTGTCATTCCGTGGCGGGCATGCTGAAGAAACCCAAGGTCCCATCGATCCTGGGCCAGGACACCAAATACCTGATCCACCAGATTACGGCCTTTCAGCGCCAATTCGCGCCGAACTCCTCGAGCTTTCTGCGGCTCGAACGCAAGCACCCGGTGATGAGCCAGGAAGCCCCCAAGGTCGAGCATGAGGATATCGCTCTGGTCGCCGAATATTTCGCATCGCAGGCCTGCGTCAATGCCTGGCAGTTGGACGGCAATCGGACCGCACCCCTGCCGAATCCGTTGTTGGCGAACCGTTGTTTCCTCTGCCACGGCCAAGGGGGGAGGACCACGCATGCGTTCGTTCCGTCCCTGGCGGGGCAGCGGCAGGAGTATTTGCGGGTTCAGCTTGTGGCGTTTCGCGACAGCATGGCCGAAGGCCCGTCGCGCCCCGGACGATACCGAGCCCATCGCATGATGACGCGCCAGGGAGAGAAGCTGACCGACGCGCAGATCGATGAACTGTCGGCGTATTTTTCCAGCCAGCGGTGCCGGTGACGGCCGTCGCCGCTGAATTCCCGGCGAGGTAGGCCGATTGCCCCGGGCGCCCGTCCCAGGCGCTGGCGGGTCAATTCATGGGGTGGCGATAGATCAGACGGCCTTCGTCATCGACCGTGAAATAATCCGGCAGGTCCGGATGGTCGATCGGCTCGTCCGAGTCCTCGAGTTCCAGGTTCTGCTCCGAGACATAGGCCACATAGGGCGACTTGTCGTGGTTTTCCGCGAGCAGGTGATAGAACGGCTGGTCCTTGCGGGGGCGCACGTCGGCCGGAATGCTGTCGTACCATTCCTCGGAATTGTTGAATTCCGGGTCGATGTCGAAGACCACGCCCCGGAATCCGTAGATACGGTGCCGGACGAACTCGCCGAGAGGAAATTTCGCGATGGTTCTGGTCATGACCCGAGGCCCTTTTTCGCCTTCTTCAATGAATGGTCGTTCGCATATGCACCCCCAATATAGGCGGATGTGCCGATGAGTTAAAGAGGGCCGAAAGTCGAGGGTGGAAGCCCCGGATTTCCGCGTTTCGCCCAAGCCCGGACAGTGTTCCGGACGATGCCGTCCGGGCAAAAAAAGCGGCGGCCGAAGCCGCCGCCAATCTTCCTGTACGGGACGGGCCGGGGCCCGCCGGATCAGAACCCGAAGGTCATGCCGACCAGGAAGCTGTGGGAAGTATATGCGGTGTCGAACGGGGAGCCCGCCGAGTCGTTCAAGGTCGGGTCCGCCGTCTGGAACAGGCGGTAAGAGGCATCGACCGACATGGTCGGCGAGAATTGATAGCTGACGCCGACCCCGGCCTGATAGGCCACGACCGTATCGGAATCGTCGGTCAGCGATACGCCCGCGACATTGATGTTGTCGGCGCTGACCTTGGCCATACCCAGGCCGGCCAGAACGAACGGGCGAACCTCGCCCGTGCGGTTGAAGGTGTATTTCGCGTTGGCCATGAAGCCCCAGGCGTTGACGTCGCCGTCGACATCACCGGCGGTGACGCCCGTGGCACCGGCATTGGTGATGGTCAGCTGGTCGACACCGTTGCCGCGGTAGGACAGCTCGCCCTCGACCGCGAAGCCGTTGTCGAAACCGTAGCCGACCGCCGCGAGACCGGTGAATCCCATCTCGAATTCACTTTCGATGTTCAGGGCCGTGCCGGTGTTGTCGGCATCGGACACCATACCGCCGCCCAGGGCGATGGAGGCATACATGCCTTCGGCCGAGGCCGGGGATGCCAGTCCGCCGATCCCGGCGGCCAATACGGCCGCCGCGGCCAGAACGCGGCAAGGGGAAATCTGCGCGGCGCGGCCGCGGGAATGATCGGTGGATGACATGCAACTCTCCCTGAATGCACATATATGAAATAAACGCATAGGTATTCTTTCCAGAAATCCGGGAAATACAACTTAAAAAAGAATTTTATATGGACTGAATATTATCATAGGAGAACATGCGGATATGCATGCAGGCGCCGGGACGGCACAGCGTGGAAATCCGATGGGGGGCGTGATCGAAAGGTTAGGTGTTTCCGGCGATGTCGTCGCCGTCCTCGCCAGGGGGCGCCGGATCGGGGGATGGGGAAAGCGCGCTTGCGGCGGCCGTGTCGGTATAGGCGATCAGCACGCCGCCGTCGGGCAGCGGCGCATTGACGAACTCCAACGTTCGGCCGTCGGCCCGCTCGATCGTGTCGCGGGTCACCTCGCGGCGGGTCATGGCGGAAATGATATGGGCCTTCTTGGCGTCCCAATCACCGCCGGTCGCGGCCAGGGGGCGGGTCGCCTCGACGAAATCGCCGACATGGGTTTGCGGGCCCAACACGTCCTCGCCTAAATCCCAGAGACGGGCAAAGGCCGGATTCCAGAACTTGAGCCGCCCGTCCGAGCCGAACACGGCGATGGCTTCCGCCAGATGTTCCAGGCTGGCCCGGTAGATCGCGTCCTGGGCGTTGTTCGAGCTTTCCAAATCCAACTGGTCGGTGACGTCGTCATAGCCCAGCGCCAGGCCGCCCGTCGGCATGGGATAGGCGACGGCGCGAAGCGTCCGTCCGTCGGGCAGATGCATCAGATCGCCGAAGGGATCGCTCTGCGCGGCCCCTTCGGTGTCGTCGAACATGGCCAGTTGTTCCATTTTATAGGCGCGGAAATCCGGCCCCTCGGGCAGCCGCCGTTCGGCGCGCAGGTGTTCCAGGATTTCCGGAAAATCCCGGCCCTCGGCAAGCCAGTCGGCATCCAGGCGCCACATGTCGCGGTAGGCCTCGTTGGCGAAGACCAGCTTTGCGGTGTGGTCGAAAATGGCGATCCCCGTTCCCAAGCCCTTGAGTACGGCCTCGCTCATGGCGGCATGGGGCGGCAGTTTGGCCGGTTCGGCCGCCGCCGGCGGTGCCGGGTTCTCGCCGGACCCGTGTGGAAAGGCATAGCCGATCAGGCCGCCCGTCTCTTTTTCGGTGTCGTCGTCTTCATCGCCGTCGTCGCCCGCCAGCGGGCATTCGGTGACGTCGAAGCTGCGGGTCTCGCCGGCATTCTGCAATTCCTGGATGCGGGTGACCGGGCGGTGTTCGTCGCGGGCGGTTTCGGCCTGTTCGTCGTCGGGCCCGGCGACGCGCTGGCTGAGGGCCGCCTGATTGGTGAAGACGACCCGCAGGTCGTTGTCGCGCAGCCAGATGGGGAAGGGCAGGGCATCCAGGAGACCGCGCAGATGAAGGTCCCGGGCTTCCGGAAGGTCACCCTCGCCGGACAGGTCGATCAACAGCTTGGCCGCCGATGAGATGTCGCGCATCCAGACCATATCGGCCAGAACCTTGCCGTCCTTGGCCTGGGCCCGGGCGCCGATC
>NZRL01000055.1 GCA_002696205.1 Rhodospirillaceae bacterium
CCAAGACGGTGACCAAATCGAAATCCATGATCGGCGAGGAAATCGCCATCAACGATTTCCTGGAAGAAAACGACGTCGCCCCCATCGAAACCGATTTGGGCGAATACATCATCCAGCTCCGGAAGGAGCCGCCGTCACACATCATCGCCCCGGCGGTCCATCTGAACAAAGGCCAGGTCGAGGAGACGTTCCGCGAGGCCCATCAGAATTTGGATCCGGCGCGCAACCTGGACGATCCCAAATCGCTGTTGGAAGAAGCCCGGGGCGAGCTTCGCGAAAAATTCCTCAATGCCGACGTCGGCCTGACCGGGGCGAATTTCCTGATCGCCGAAACGGGGACCAACGTTTTGGTCACCAACGAAGGCAACGCGGACCTGACCTATTCCCTGCCGCGCGTCCATATCGTGATCGCGTCCTTGGAGAAAGTCATCCCGACGTTGGAGGACGCGGCGACCGTCCTGCGCGTGCTCGCGCGTTCCGGCACGGGGCAGGACATTACCGTCTACAGCACCTTCTGCACCGGCCCGAAACGGCCCGCCGATCTGGACGGGCCCGACGAATATCACGTCGTGCTGCTGGACAACGGGCGGACGGAACTGGTCGGCACGGAATTCCAGGAAATGCTCCGCTGCATCCGCTGCGGGTCCTGCCTGAACCATTGCCCCGTCTATCACGCGATCGGCGGGCATGCGTATGGCTGGGTCTATTCCGGGCCGATGGGGGCGGTGCTGATCCCGGGCCTGATCGGCATTCACGAAGCGGGCGACCTGCCCAACGCTTCGACCCTTTGCGGTAAATGCGAAACGGTCTGCCCCATGCGCATCCCGCTGCCCAAGATGCTGCGGGCCTGGCGGGAGAAACAGTTCGAACGCAAAGCCAATTCGGCGGCCAGCCGCTGGGCGTTGAAGGGCTGGGCCTGGCTCGCCAAGCGCCCGGCGCTTTACCGCGCCGTGACCGGCCCGGTGATGACGGCGCTCGCCATTTTGGGCCGACGGCGCGGCGGCTTCCGCCGCTTGCCGCTGGCCGGCGGCTGGACCGGCCCCCGCGACCTGCCCGCCCCCCAGGGCGACAGCTTCATTTCGCAGTATCACAAGGGACCGGTCGGCGCGGTCGTGCGGAGCAAGTCATGAGCGGGCGCGAACAAATCCTCGGCGACCTGCGCGCCGCCTTGACCCAATCGAACGATGGTGCCCGCCGTGCCGCCGTTGCGGAACGTCTGGCCGCCAAGGCGCGGCACGTCATTCCGGTCCGGGGCAAGGACGCGGGCGCCGCCGCCACCGACCGGTTCCAGGCCGAGGCCGAACGCGTTTCCGCCACGGTCGCCCGCGTGAAGTCGCTCGATGAATTGCCGGGTGCGGTCGCCGACTACCTGGCGGCGCAGAACCTGCCCGCGTCCGTGCGCATGACGCCGGACCCGCGCCTGCAGGCCGCCCCCTGGGACAGGACTGCCATCAGCATTTCCGAAGGCCCGGCCCAGGGCGGCGACACGGCGGGCGTCAGCCATGCCTTCGGCGCCGTCGCGGAAACGGGATCGCTCGTTTTCACCTCCGGCCCCGAAAGCCCGACCACGGTCAATTACCTGCCGCCGGTGCATATTGCGGTGCTGCGCGCGTCCGACATTTCCGGTGCCTTCGAAGACATCTGGTCGCGGCTCCGCGCCGAACGCGAAGGGGCGGAAGGTGGGGATCGCTTCATGCCGCGCACGGTCAACTGGATCACCGGGCCGTCGCGCACGGCGGATATCGAACTGGTGCTGTTCCTCGGCATCCATGGGCCCAAGAACCTGCATATCGTCATCATCGACGATGGGGAAAATGGCGGATAAGCGGCCAAAGGACCCGGGCGCCTCGGCGACGGCCGCCGCGGCACCCGAAGACGACGCCGCCCTTTGGGCGCGGATCACCCGCGACGTCACCCCCCTCGCCCGCCGCGAAGCCCGCATCGATCATCCGGTTCCGGACTCGGCTGACGCCGTGCCGCCGGCCAAGGCAAAGCCCGCCGGCCCGAAACGTTCCTACGTCCAGACCATGCTCGACGCGGCGCCCCAGCCGGACACCCCCGCCGCCGCCCGCGAACTCAGCCATGGCGCCGCCCCCGGTCTGGACCGGCGGACGCAAACCAACATGCGGCGCGGCAAGGTCGCCGTCGAAGGCCGCCTCGACCTGCACGGCATGACCCAGACCGAAGCCCACCGCGAACTGATCGGCTTCGTCACCCGCGCCTATGGCCAGGGCAAAAGATGCGTGCTGGTCATCACCGGCAAGGGCACGCGGGAAAGCGGCGAAATCGGCGTGTTGCGCCGGGCCGTGCCCGGCTGGCTCAACGCGCCGCCGCTCAAGGGCCTGATCCATGCCTTCGACCATGCCGCCCGGTCGCACGGCGGCGAAGGGGCGCTCTACATCCTGCTCAAACGCAACAAGGGAGCCGGCGAATGACCCCCTTCGGCCAGGCCGTGCGCCGCCTGCGCAAGATGAACAAGATCACGCTGAAACAATTCGCCGGCGATTTGGGCGTGTCGTCGGCCTATTTCTCGGCGCTGGAGCATGGCTACCGCGGCCGCCCCGGCCCCGGCCTGGTGCAGCAGATCGCGGGCTATTTCACCCTCGGCATGGAAGAAACGGACGAGCTTAAACGCTTGGCCGCCCTCTCCCACCCTCGCGTCACGGTGGACACGGCGGGCCTCAACCCGAAAGCGACGGAACTCGCCAACCTGCTCGCCGAACTGATCCACGAGTTGGACGAAGACACGGTTGAGTGGATCATCGCCGAAATCCGCGGCCGCCGCGCCGCGCGAACGCGCGGCGGACCGACGCATTAGGTCTCGATAGTCGCAGAGCTATTTTGTGCAATCGCCATCACGGTCCTTGGCTTTGCATTCGTTGCAAAGTTCACCGCTGG
Organism: Rhodospirillaceae bacterium; assembly: GCA_002696205.1. Lineage (GTDB taxonomy): Bacteria > Pseudomonadota > Alphaproteobacteria > Rhodospirillales > Casp-alpha2 > UBA1479. Next base: position 2,899 of record NZRL01000055.1, read on the forward strand.
TTGGTTTGCTCTGTTGTTCTTTGTAATCGCTGGTTGGCCAGTTGCTGCAGTTGCGGCACCAATGCCATGTGTCTTTGCCGTTTTTCTTTCGATACGCCATCGGAGTCTCCTATCACTTGTATATATAATAATATTACGATTATAGGAGGTGTTTCGGAAATCAGGTATCCCTTTCGAAGAATTTCTCCGTTGAGGCCCTAAAAATTATCGGACCAGGTAACAGCAAGACGGGACCCAAAAAATCCGCTGGTCGGGTCAGGGTCGGATCAGGTGATCAAAGAATGAATTTGCTCAAGTCCGCGTTCTTCGCCAGTTCGCCGACCTGTTCGCGGACGTAGTCGGCGTCCACGGTCACCGTTTCGCCGGAGCGTTCGGAGGCGGTGTAGCTGATCTCCTCGACCAGTTTTTCCAGCACCGTGTGCAGGCGTCGGGCGCCGATGTTTTCGACGCCTTCGTTGATTTCCACCGCCAGGTCGGCGATGGCGTCGACGGCGTCGTCGGTGAAGACCAGGTCGACCTCTTCCGTTTCCATCAGGGCGGCGTATTGCTTGAGCAAGGACGCCTCGGTCTCGGTTAGGATGCGTTTGAAATCGTCCTTGGTGAGTGCCCGCAGGTTGACGCGGATCGGCAGGCGCCCCTGAAGTTCCGGCAGCATGTCCGACGGCTTCGAGACGTGGAACGCGCCGGAGGCGACGAACAGGATGTGGTCGGTGTTGACCGGGCCGTGCTTGGTCGCGACGGTCGTGCCCTCGATCAGCGGCAGCAGGTCGCGCTGCACGCCTTCGCGGCTGACGTCGCCGCCCTTGGCTTCGGCGCGGGCGGCGATCTTGTCGATTTCATCCAGGAACACGATGCCGTGGTTTTCGACGGCGTGGATCGCGTCCTTCAAAACCTTGTCGTCGTCCAGCAGGTTGTCGCCCTCTTCCGCCAGAAGAACGCCGTAGCTGTCTTCCACCGTCATGCGCTTGGGCTTCTGCTGCTGGCCGAAGGCCTTGCCGAACATGTCGTTCAGATTGAGCATGCCCATCTGCGCCCCCGGCATGCCGGGAATGTCGAAGGTCGGCAGGCCCAGGTTCGGCGCGTCGGACACGCTGATTTCGACCTCACGGTCGTTGAGCTCGTTATTGCGGAGCTTGCGGCGAAAGGTCTCCCGGGTTTCCTTCGAGGCGTTCTCGCCGACCAGGGCGTCGAGCACCCGTTCCTCGGCGCGCATTTCCGCCTTGGCCTGTACCGATTTGCGCAGGCGTTCGCGGGTCATGTGGATGGCGGTTTCCAGAAGATCGCGGACGATCTGTTCGACGTCGCGACCGACGTAGCCGACTTCCGTGAACTTGGTGGCCTCGACCTTGATGAAGGGGGCCTGGGCGAGCTTGGCGAGGCGCCGTGCGATTTCGGTCTTGCCCACGCCGGTCGGCCCGATCATCAGGATGTTCTTGGGCAGGACTTCCTCGCGCAAATTCTCGGGCAATTGCTGACGGCGCCAGCGGTTGCGCAAGGCAATGGCCACCGCGCGCTTGGCGTCGGACTGGCCGATGATGTGGCGGTCCAGTTCGGAGACGATCTCGCGCGGGGTGAAGCTGGCGGCCCCGGCGGACAACTGGTCCCCGGCGTCGGCGCCCTTGTAGCTTTCGGTGTCGGCGGCGGGCTTTTCGGCGGGCTCGGTCATAGGGCCTCGATGGTCAGGTTTGAATTGGTGTAGACGCAGATCTCGGCGGCCACGCCCATGGCGCGTTCGGCGATCTGGCGGGCGTCCATGTCGTCGCGGTCGATCAGCGCACGGGCGGCGGCGAGGGCATAGTTGCCGCCCGATCCGATGCCGATCAGGCCGTCTTCCGGCTCCAGCACGTCGCCGGTCCCGGTCAGGACGAGCGAAACGTCCTTGTCGGCCACGGCCATCATGGCCTCGAGACGGCGCAGGTAGCGGTCGGTCCGCCAATCCTTGGCGAGCTCGACACAGGCGCGGGTCAGTTGCGTCGGATATTGTTCCAGCTTGGCTTCCAGGCGTTCGAACAGGGTGAAGGCGTCGGCCGTGGCCCCCGCGAAGCCGCCGATCACGTTGCCGTCGCCCAAGCGGCGGACCTTCCGGGCATTGGCCTTGATGACCGTGTCGCCCAGGCTCACCTGGCCGTCGCCGGCGAGAACCACGCTGTCGCCCTTGCGCACGCAAAGGATCGTCGTGCCGTGCCAGGTAGGGGTGTTATCTGCCATGTCGTCCCGTTTCCGTCTTTGGTTTGGTATGCCGGGGATGGGTATAGCGGGCCGCGTGGCCGGCGGCCAGAGGATCAAGCAACGAGTTGGTCGGGTCAATGGTCGAGGTCAACCCCCGGGCCGAACAAACGCGGAGAACAAATGCCCCGGCCGAAGGAAATCCGGCCGGGGCGATCCAGTTTGGATAAGGGGCTCGTCAGGTGGGAGGACGAACCAGGGGGCGCGTCAGGTCTCGCATTGCTTGATGAAGGCCTTCAGCTTGTCTTTTTCTTCCGTCGCGGCCTGATTGGCGTCGCTGCTGCTGTCCGCCGCCTGCTTCGAGACGTCCGCCAATTGCGTGGTCAGGCTGGCGCCTCTTATTCCGGGCGAGGCGAGCGAGTTGATCGTGGCCTTCGTCTGCGTCATGTCGAAGGTCCCGGCGTTTTCAAGCATGTTCAGCGGGAGCAAGGATTGCGCGACCAAGTCTTCGCCTTGCTGGGCGACTTTCTTCTCCACCTCTTCCAATTTGGCGATCGTATCCTTGACCTTGTCGACGGATCCTTTGACCTGGTCGTAGACTTTTTTCAGATCCACCGCATCGACCTTCAATTGCTGGACGACTTCGTTGCGGATGCCGGTGACGTCGTCCCACAACTCCCGCCAGGCATTGGCCGCAACCGTATCGACGGCGTCCTTTGCGTCCTTCAAGGCCGTGGCCGTGCCTTTCAGCCGCTCGTCCGCGAGGCCGGCGAGAACTTCGAAGCGGACCTGAGATTCCAGGTCGGCTCTGGAAATACTGGCGAACTGACGGGATTTTTGTTGCGTCAGGATCATCCTGGATTGGGCCAGCCCGGCCTGAAGGCTGAGGATGCTTTGCCGGGCGCCGGCGAGCTTATTGGAATCGGCGCCGATCTTGCCGTCCTTCAGCTTCTCGGCGCAGCTCAAGGCGTTCAGGCCGTTCTTCAGGATCGTGGCGCCGTTCTCGGTCTGCAGGAACTCCTCGAAGGTCACGACGCCCCCGGCCCCGAACCCGATGCCTTTCAAAACATCCTTGCTGGCGTCGAAGCCCGCGGCCACGGCCCCGGCCAGGCCCAGGATGCTCAACAGTCCCGCGCCGCTGCGGTTCACGCGAATGTATTCTTCCTGCCAATCTTCGAACTTGGTCTTGCTTTCCAATAAACGGGCCTCGGCCGTCGATTGCTGGTTGGCGGCGGTCGTCGGCCAGGCCGTGGCGTGGTCCGAGAAATCCTTGGTCGACGGGCCGAAAAAGGTGACGCAGCCCGACAGCATCAAGGCCGACAGGCCGATCGCCGTGCCGCGCATCAGGTTGCGGGCTAGAGATTGGGTCGAGCCGCCCGGCGCGGTGGATATGCCGGCGGATTTGCTGGTTGGTTGGTGATCCATAATGTCTTCGGCGCGGGTTCCCGGTCCGGCCGTTTTCCCGCGCAGCCTCCTCTGTTGTGAACACGAGAGTCTGATGGGAGTCGATACCCTGTGATGGGCAGGGAAAGGCGACATCTACGGCAGCCGGGAACTTGATCGGCGCGTATACACACGGTGTTATTGTAAAACCCCCCGGCAATGCACGTATTATATTATCTTTTCCAAAAGTTGTCGTTCCTTTTTGTCTGCGCAGCGCGATATTGTTTGCACCCGCGGGCCATCCCATCTGTCACACAAACGGTTGGTAAACGGCGGGTGCGCTGGTAAAAGACCGCATCCCGCATGAGATAAAGGATTCCCGGCCATGCGCACGGCCTCCATCGAACGCAACACGAAAGAGACCAAGATAAAGGTTTCCGTGAACCTGGACGGCACGGGGGAATATTCCGTGTCGACGGGCATCGGGTTCCTGGATCACATGCTGGAGCAGCTGTCGCGCCATTCGCTGATCGACCTGACGGTCGAGGCCGAAGGCGACACCCATATCGATTTCCACCACACCACCGAGGACACCGGCATCGCCATCGGCGAGGCCGTCAATCAGGCCCTGGGCGACCGCAAGGGCATCACGCGCTACGGCTCGGCCCTCGTGCCGATGGACGAAACCCTGTCGCGGATCGCGATCGACCTCAGCAACCGGCCCTATCTGATCTGGCGGGTCGATTTTTCCAAGCCGAAGCTGGGCGACATGGACACGGAGCTGTTCAAGGAATGGTTCCAGGCCTTTGCGCAAGCCGCCGGCGCCACGCTGCATGTGGAAAACCTCTATGGTGAGAACAACCACCATATCGTCGAATCCTGCTACAAAGGGCTCGCCCGCTCGTTGCGCGAGGCGATGGAGATCGACCCGCGCAAGGCCGATGCCGTGCCGTCGACCAAAGGCACGTTGGGCGGATCGCTCTAGGTTTTCCCGTCGCGTCCGTCTGTTCGGCCGGGGCGCCCCTCGTCAACGGAACGAAGTTCCCCATGCGCGTTTTCACCGTACACATTCGCCGCCATGCCCTGGACCCGGATAAGGACGTCCGCCTGGTCAAGGAAGGGTTTTCCTGGCCCGCGTTCCTGTTCAGTTTCCTTTGGGCGCTGTGGAACCGGATGTGGTGGACGGCGCTGGGCCTGTTCGTGATCGTTTCGGGCCTCGGCCTGACCGTGGAGTTCTTCTTTCCCGGCTCGCCCGCCGGCACGGCGGTGTTGCTGGCGCTCTACCTCGCCATCGGATGGATGGGCAACGACATGATCCGCCGGAATCTGGAGGCCCAGGGTTTCGAAGACAAAGGCCCGGTCCGTGCCCAGGACGAGGACGAAGCCCTCTACCGGTATCTCGACGCCGATCCCGTGCTGGCCCGCGATTTGGCGGGCGCCGGATTCCGGGCGGGATAAGGGGCGGAGGACCGAATAGAATGACCGTCGCACTTATCGATTACGGCTCGGGCAATCTGCGTTCGGCCGCCAAGGCGGTCGAACGGGTGATGGGCGAACTGGGCCGCATGGACCATGTCACCGTCACCGACGATCCGGATGCCGTCGCCAAGGCGGATCGCGTGATCCTGCCGGGCGTCGGTGCATTCGGCGATTGCCGGGCCGGGATCGCGGCGCTGGACGGCATGGCCGAAGCCATCGAAGACGCCATCATCATCAAGGGGCGGCCGTTTCTGGGGATCTGCGTGGGGATGCAGCTGATGGCCACCGTGGGCCGGGAATTCGGCGATCACGCGGGGTTCGGCTGGCTTCCCGGCGAAGTCCGCGCCCTCACTCCGCGCGATCAGAGTTTGAAAATCCCCCATATGGGCTGGAACACGCTCAGCGTCGGCGATCATGACCATCCGGTGCTGGCCGGCCTGACCGACGGGCATCATGCCTATTTCGTTCACTCCTACCATTTCGTGCCCGAAGACCCGGCGCATCTGCTGGCCGTAACTGAGTACGGCGGGCCGGTGACCGCCGCCGTGGGCCGCGATAATTTGGTCGGAACCCAATTTCACCCCGAGAAAAGCCAGGCTGTCGGTCTTAAGCTCATCAAAAATTTCTTGAATTGGAAGCCATGATCTTCTTTCCCGCCATCGACCTTAAAGACGGAAACTGCGTGCGCCTGTATCAGGGCGACATGGACCAGGCGACCGTGTTCAACGACGATCCGGCCGCACAGGCCCGCGCGTTCCAGGACGCCGGTTGTGAATGGCTTCATTTGGTTGATCTTAATGGCGCATTCGAAGGTAAGCCGGTGAATGCAGCGGCGGTGGACGCCATTCTGGCGGCCCTGGATATCCCCGTTGAACTGGGCGGCGGCATTCGCAACATGGCCACCATCGACGATTGGCTGGCGCGCGGCATTCGCCGGGTGATCCTGGGCACGGTCGCGCTGACCGACCCCGATTTGGTCAAGGCTGCCTGCAAGGCCCATCCGGGCCGCGTCGCCGTCGGCATCGACGCGCGCGACGGCCTGGTCGCGGTCGAAGGCTGGGCCGAGGTTTCCGAACTGACGGCGCTGGAACTGGCGAAACGCTTCGAAGATGCCGGCGTCGCCGCCATCATCTTCACCGATATCGGCCGCGACGGCGTGATGCAGGGCCCCAACCTGGAAGCCACCCTCGAGTTGGCCCGGGCCGTTTCGATCCCGGTGATCGCCTCGGGCGGCGTGTCGTCCATGGCCGACCTGGAGGCCCTGAAGGCGCAGGGCGCCGGGCTGTTGGAAGGTGTCATTTCCGGGCGCGCCGTCTACGACGGCAAGATCGGCCTCAAAGAGGCTGTTGAGTTGTTGGCTGAGCCGGGGGATGCAAGGTGCTGAAAGCACGCGTCATTCCCTGCCTGGACGTCAACGAAGGCCGCGTCGTCAAGGGCGTCAACTTCGTCGATCTGGTCGACGCGGGCGATCCGGTCGAACAGGCCCGGGTCTACGACGCCGCCGGCGCGGACGAGTTGTGCTTTCTGGACATCACCGCCAGCCACGAGAACCGCGACACCATCTTCGACGTGGTCGCGCGCACGGCCGAACAATGTTTCATGCCGCTGACCGTCGGCGGCGGGGTGCGCACGGTGGAGGATATCCGGAAGCTTCTGCTGGCCGGGGCCGACAAGGTCTCGATCAATACCGCCGCCGTCCATAACCCGGACTTCGTCCGCGAAGCTTCGGAAAAATTCGGCGCGCAATGTATCGTCGTCGCCGTCGACGCAAAACGGGTCGATGCGCAGACGGGCCAGCCCTCACCCGACGGCGGGCGGTTCGAGATTTTCACCCACGGCGGACGCAAGCCGACGGGCATCGAATGCATTTCCTGGGCGGAAAAGATGGCCGACTTCGGGGCCGGGGAAATCCTGCTGACCTCCATGGACCGCGACGGCACGAAGAACGGTTTCGACCTGCCGCTGACCCGCGCCGTCGCCGATGCGGTGCCGATCCCGGTGATCGCGTCCGGCGGGGTCGGCAATCTGGATCACCTTGTGGACGGTATCACCCAGGGTCATGCCTCGGCGGTGCTGGCCGCCTCGATCTTCCACTTCGGCACCTATTCCATTCAGGAGGCCAAGGCGCATATGCTGGCGCATGGCGCTCCTGTAAGAATGGATGAAGCGCCATGATTTTTTGTTTCCCTGCGGGCGCGGCCGTCCGGCCGCTTGCCTTGGGCGCTCCCGTCCTCATGGACGACGAAATCAAATAAGGACCGGACCGATGACCCATACCCTGGACGCTTTGTTCGCGACCATCGAAAGCCGCAAGGGCGCCGATCCGGACACCAGCTATACCGCCAAGCTGCTGGCCGGCGGGGCGCCGCTGATCGCGCGCAAGGTCGGTGAGGAAGCGGTCGAGACCGCCGTGGCCGCCCTGACCGACGACGCCGACGCGGTGGTCAAGGAAAGTGCCGACGTGCTCTATCACCTGATGGCGCTTTGGGCGCATCTGGGGATCGCGCCGGACCAGGTCTGGGCCGAACTCGACCGGCGCACCGGCCAATCCGGTATCGAGGAAAAAAATTCCCGGCCGAAGGGCTGAACAAGGGCTGAGACTTAAACGCAGAGGGGACCTCCATGGCTTACGACAGGAACAACATCTTCGCCCGCATCATCCGTGGCGAAATCCCCTGCTCCACCGTTTACGAGGACGATCACGTCCTGGCCTTCAAGGACATCGAGCCGAAGCGCAATATCCATGTCCTGGTCATTCCCAAGGGCCCCTATGAAGATATGACCGCCTTCGCCGCCCAGGCCAGCGAGGCCGAAATCGTCGCCTATATCCGGGCCATCGGCCTGGTCGCGGAAAAGCTGGGCGTCGATGTCGACGGCTACCGCCTGATCGCCAACACGGGCGCCAACGGCCATCAGGAAGTCCCGCATCTGCACGTCCATATCGTCGGCGGCGAGCCGGTGGGGCCGATGTTGAAGGCCAAGTAGCCCGGCCTTCGGGTCCATGCCCGGTTCTAGAAATTCGCGGCGCTCGCCCCCCGCCCCGGTGCGACCCGGCGGAATGAAACGGCCTCGGCGACATGGAGACGCGTGACCCCGTCGGATTGATCCAGGTCGGCCAAGGTGCGGGCAACCCGCAGCACCCGGTGATAACCCCGCGCGGACAAGCCCAGGCGCGTCGCCGCATCGACCAGTAATTTGCGCCCTGCTTCGTCGGGCCGCGCGACGCGGTCCAACAGGTCGCCGTCGGCCTGGGAATTCAGGCGGATGCCCTGGTCCTGGAATTCCCGATATCTCTCCGACTGGATCGCCCGCGCCGCCGCGACCCGTGCCGCGACTTCCGCCGTGCCCTCCGCGGCGGGCGGCAGGTCGAGATCCAGCGGGCTGACCGCCGGGACGTCCAGATGCAGATCGATGCGGTCGAAAAGCGGGCCGGAAATCCGGTTCTGATAATCCTCGGCGCAGCGCGGCGCCTTGGAACAGGCCTGCGCCGGGTCGCTCAGGTAGCCGCACCGGCAGGGGTTCATGGCGGCGATCAATTGAAAGCGGGCAGGGTAGGTGACATGGGCGTTGGCGCGGGCAACGGCGGCGCGCCCGGTTTCCAGCGGCTGGCGCAGGCTTTCCAGGGTCGCACGCTGGAACTCCGGCAGTTCGTCCAAAAACAGCACGCCGAGGTGGGCGAGCGAGACCTCGCCCGGCCGAACCCGCATGCCACCGCCGACCAAGGCGGGAAGCGACGCCGAATGGTGCGGATCGCGGAACGGCCGCTGGCGCGACAACGTCCCCTCGGTCAACTCCCCGGCGAGGCTCTGGATCATCGAGACTTCAAGAATCTCTCCCGGCGCCAAGGGCGGCAAAAGGCCGGGCAGCCGTTGCGCCAGCATGGATTTCCCGGCACCCGGCGGGCCCACCATCAGCATGTTGTGACCACCGGCGGCGGCGATTTCCAACCCGCGTTTGGCGGTTTCCTGGCCTTTGATATCGGCAAGGTCGGGGTAGGGCGCGGCCTCTTCCGCCGCGCCGTGTTCGGGCGCGGTGAGAACCTGGGTTCCCTTGAAATGATTGACCAGGGCCAACAGGTCGCGGGGCGCCAGAATGTCCGACCCGCCGGCCCAGGTTGCTTCGCCGCCCTGCCCGGCGGGGCAGATCAGGCCCAGTCCCTTGGCATTGGCGTGCACGGCGGCGGGCAGCACGCCCGCGACATTGGCCAGCGTACCGTCGAGCCCCAATTCGCCCAAGGCCAAGTAGCGGGTCATTTCATCGCCGGGGAGAACGTCCATCGCCGTCAGCAGCGCAAGGGCGATCGGCAGGTCGTAATGGCTGCCTTCCTTCTGCCGGTCGGCGGGGGCCAGGTTCACGGTGATCCGTTTCGGCGGCAGGGCCAGACCCATGGCGTGAAGCGCGGCGCGGACGCGTTCGCGGCTTTCCGCGACCGCCTTGTCCGGCAGGCCGACCACGGAAAAGGCCGGAAGGCCGCCGGCCATCTGAACCTGGACATCCACGTCCAGAACTTCAATTCCCTGGAAGGCGGCGGTAGCAATGCGCGCGACCATTAAAGGCGTCGTCCTTATTCTTCCCTCGCGGATTATATGGCACGGCCCTGGAAAGGGCAGCGGCGCATCGACCCGATCTGGCGCCGAGTCTTGATCTCTAGGAAATACCTTTTCGAGAAGAAGTGGAAGACCCCCCGCGCAAAAATCGAACGAAACTTACCGGCGGCGGCACCGCCGCCCATTGATTTGCATCAATTCGCCGGTTGCCTGCTGGGTGTAGCGTCCGCCCGTCGACCTTGGGGAATGGTTCACGATCCGCTTTACATCTTTCAAGGATTTCACATCATGCGGTCTCTGTTCCTGGGTTTTCTCGCCCTTGCTATCGCGCTCATTTCCACGGCTCCGGCCCGGGCCGGTGAAGCCGGCGATCTTCTCGTCCGTCTGCGTGGTATCGGCTTCATGACCGATACGCACGGTTCCACCGACGCCCTCGGCGGCAGCGCCAGCACCACCAACGACTACGTGCCGGAATTGGATTTCTCCTATTTCTTCACCAAGAACATCGCCGCCGAACTGATCCTGGCGACGACCAAGCATCGGGTGAAGGTGAAGGATTCGACCTCCGGGGATCTCGATCTCGGCACGGTCTGGGCCTTGCCGCCGGTTCTGACCCTTCAATATCATTTCAATCCGGACGGCCAGTGGAAGCCCTACCTTGGGGCCGGGATCAACTACACGATCACTTACGCCGATAAGAAGGGCGCCAGCGTCAGCCAGGTCTCTTACAGCAACGAATTCGGCTATGCCTTCCAGGCGGGCATCGACTACCAGATCGACAAGAAATGGTCGCTCAACTTCGATTTGAAGAAGGTCTTCGTATCGACCGACATCAGCGCCAACAACGGCGCCGTAAATGCCAAAAGCACCGACCTGGATCCCTGGGTCATCGGTTTCGGCGTCGGATACACCTTCTGACCCCGGGCAATTCCCGGTGTCTCGCCGGGTCGGGTCTTCCTGACGGCCGGCTCCTTTGCCTGCGCAACCCGGCGCGGGGAAAGGGGCCGGTTTCCGTTTGGCCGTCAGTTCAGATCCCGGGGCCGAACAAAGCGGCGCAGCGTGCCGTCCCCTTCACCGATATCCGTCCAGGCGTCTTCTTCGAACCGCAGCTCCGCCAGCGCCGCCGTCGGGAACTTCTCGGCCAATCGGCGAAGCGCTTTCGCCTTGCCGCCCCCGGCCAGGCGATGGGCCAGGTCTTCCATTTCCGGATTATGTCCGATCAGCAGGACACAGGCCCCGTCGGCGGGCAGGCGCCGAAGATAGGCCAGCAGCGCCGGCGATGACGCGGCGTAAAGCCCCTTGCGGACGCGCACTTCCGGAAGCGGGTCGACGGCCAGCTCCGGTGCCACCAGGTCCCAGGTCTCCTGCGCGCGGCGCGCCGTCGAACAAAGCACCAGATCGGGGATCAATCCCTTATCCTTCAGGTATCGTCCCATCACGGGCGCCGCCGCCTTGCCGCGCGGCGCCAACGGCCGGTCGGTATCGTCCAGCCAGGGATCGGACCAGTCCGATTTGGCATGACGGAGGAGAAGCAAGGTTTTCATCGGTACGCTGGAACCACGTCGGTTCAGGGGCTACTTGCGGGCCCGGCCGGCGGGCTTTTTCTTCAGGTTGCGATCCCAAAGCTTGAACATCATGTCCCAGGCGGCCTCTGCTTGAACGGGGGTGTAGACCTGACGTTCGGCGAACTGGAACCCGTGGGCCGTGCCCTTCAATTGTTCGATGGTGGCTTTGACGCCGGTTTTCTTGATCGCCTTCCTCAGATCGGTGACGACCTGCTGCGGGACATGGGCGTCGGTCTCGGCGAAGATGAACAGCAACTCGCCCTGGACCCGATCGAGAAGGAGGTGCGGGGAATCTTCCTGATCGGTGACGATGCCGACGCCGTACATTGACGCCGATGCCTTGATCCGTGTCGGGAACCGCCCGGCCACGGTGGTGACGTAGCGCCCGCTCATGCAATAGCCGACACAGCCGACGGGCCCGGGCGCCACCTCGCCCTGGGCGTCCAGGTAATTCAGCAGCCCCGCCGTGTCGTCGGTGACGTCGGCGTTGGTCAGCGAATTCATCGCCTCGCGCCAGACGGCGGTCATCGCGTCGGTGCGCCGGGTGTTGTCCAGGCGGATGGTGCCCAGGCGGTAATACATGTCCGGCAGGATGCAATAATACCCCGCCTTGGCGATGCGCCGGGCCATGTTGCAAAGCTCTTCGCGGAAGCCCGGCGCGTCCATATAGAAGATGATGCCCGGCACCGGCGCCTCGGCGGCGCTTTCCGGCCAGACCGTGAAGGCGGGCATGCGTCCGTACTTGGTGGTGACCTCGACCATGCGTTCTTTCAGCGCCATCGTTTCCTCCCTTTGCGTCTTTGTCGTTTTGGCCTAACGCCGCGCCTCGATGGCGTCCCAGATCATGCTTTCCAGGCAGGCGCCGTCGAATCGGTTGATCTCCTGCAGGCCGGTCGGTGAGGTGACGTTGATCTCCGTCAGGTAATCGCCGATCACGTCGATGCCGACGAAGATCAGGCCCCGGTCCTTCAGCTCCGGGCCCAGGGCGGCGCAAATGTCGCGCTCGCGCGCCGTCAATTCCGATTTCACCGGCTTGCCCCCGACATGCATGTTGGACCGGCTTTCGCCCGCCGCCGGCACGCGGTTGACCGCCCCCGCGACTTCGCCGTCGACCAGGATGATCCGTTTGTCCCCGGCCCGCACGTCCTTGAGGTAAGCCTGCACGATGATCGGCTCCCGGAACATCTGCGTGAACATTTCCAGCAGCGAATTCAGATTCTCGTCCCCCGGCGTCAGGTGGAACACTCCGGCGCCGCCGTTGCCGTAGAGCGGCTTGACGATGATGTCCTTGTGTTCCTCGCGGAAGGCCAGGATGTCGTCGCGGTTGGTCGCGATCAGGGTCGGCGGCATGAATTCGGCGAACCGCGTGACGAACAGTTTCTCGGGCGCGTTGCGGACCTCGGCCGGGTCGTTCACGACCAGGGTCTCCGGATGGATCATCTCCAGCAGATGGGTCGCCGTGATGTAGGCCATGTCGAAGGGCGGGTCCTGGCGCATCAGCACAACGTCCGTGTCCTGGCCCAGGTCGATCTGGAACTTTTCGCCCAGGGTGAAATGGTTGCCGGCTTCGCGCCGGACCTCCATGGGCTGGACCCAGGCCCAGACCCGGCCGTCGCGGTAGGCGAGATCCCCCGGCAGGTAATGCAGCAACGTATGCCCCCTGCGCAGCGCTTCCAGCGCCAGCACGAAGGTCGAATCGCCGTTGATGTCGATGGAGGACACATGATCCATCTGAATGGCCACGGTAAGCGCCATGGAAAATCCTTTCCGATCGGCCGGGGTGATGGGTTGCCCAATTCCCGGACAGGGCCGGGGCGGGCGGGGCAGGGGCGGCCGGCCCGCTAATTTAGCCGCGCGCGCAATTCCTGCAACAGCTTGGACGCCTCATAGCCGTTTTCCTGGCCCGGCTCGCATTTAAGGTAGTTCTCCAACGCCGCGACCGCGTTGGCGATCCGGTCGAGCCGCGCATTGAGCAACCCGGCCTCGCGCCACAGATGGCCGACGTCGGGCGCGATCAGCAACATGCCCTGCAGCGTGTCGGCGGCTGCGGCCAGGTCGCCGGCCTGCATCTGGCGCACGCGGATATTGTCTTCCAGGCGCAGGATCACGCGCCGTGCCGGCATTTCCTGCAGGAACCGGGGGTCCAATTCGGCCTCGGCGCCGGCCATTGTCTTGAGCATGACGCGCAAATCCGGCGGGTGCAGTTCCTTGGCGCCTTCGAACAGGTCCAGGATCATGCGGTCCGCGCCCAGGGAAAGCCGCACGACGAAGCGGCCGGGAAAATCGATCCCGGTCATCGACCAGCCGAGCCGTTCGCAGACGTCCATATAGATGATGCCGAGGGAAACCGGCAGGCCGCGCCGGGTGTCGATGACCCGTGCCAGATTGGCGGCGTCCAGATCGTCGAACACGCTTTCATTTCCGCCATAGCCATAGCGCCGGGCGATGACCTCGACGAGGGCGTCGCGCTGTGCGCGCACCGGCGGGATATCGGCGCCTTTGGTTTGACCGGCCAATTCGGCGACTTCGTCGGCGAGGCGCCCAAGGTGGCGTTCGTAGGGGCCGGTGTTCAGGCCCGGCTCGCGGCTCGCGGCCAGCAGCAACGCCGCCTCGCCCAAAGGAAAGGCGTCGTCCGGCAATTGCCCCAGGGCCGTCAGCCGGGCATGGATATCGGCGCCGATGTTGATCCCCTCGGCCGCCATGGTCAGGTCCGCGCCGCGCCGACGGTTGCGGCGTCGGCCTTCTTGTCCGGCGTGTCCGGTTTGGTTTCAGGCTCCGGCGGCTTGATCTTCACATGGCTGATCACGTCGCGGACGCGGGAGATCGACCGGGCATGCCCCAGCACGCGGTCCAATTCCGCCTGGCTGCGGGCCGAGCCGATCAGATAGATCACGGCGTTGTCCGTCTCGATGACGTAATTGATCGCCTGAACGTCCTTGTCGAAGGTCAGCTTGCTGGTCAGCTGCGTTGAAATCCAACTGTCCCGCGCGGTGTCCGATGCCGAGGTTTCACCGACCGCGATCTCGTTCAGGACCTCGTCGATGCCTTCGACTTCCCAGGCCAGGCGGACCGCGGTCACGCGCAGGTCTTCGTTCTTGACCGTGCCGGTCAGCAAGGCGCGCCGGTTATAGACGGAAATCCCCGCATCGACGGCCAGCGTATCGCCGGTTTCCAGATCGTAGTTGAGCCACTTGCCGCGCACGCGGGTGGCCAGGCCGGAATCCCGCGCGACGCCGCTGACCCCGCGTTCGTCCATGGCGGCGACGCCCACGGTGGCCCCGGCGCCGACGGCGGCGCCGACGCAACCGGCAAGACCCGGCGCCAGGATCGCGGCAGCCAGGATCAATGCCAAAGGCGTCCGCCGGGATGCGGGCAGGGGGCTCCGGGTTTGGAAATCGGTCATGGCCATGGAACGGCAATCTCCTCCTAATGAATATCTGCCCCGGTCGGCGGGCATTCTATCGCCGGTCGGCGGTTGCGACAAATGACACGGCGGCGTCGGCGGCCGCGACCAAGGCGTCCTGGCCGCATCATAGGCCCGAATATGCTGATTTCGTGGCGAATGCGGGGCGGGCGTTTGACCTTTGTTTCAGGCCATGCCGGGCCGCCAGGCATCGGTAAGGTGCCGGGGCCGCCAGCCACCGGTGACGACGATCAGGTCGAATCGCCAATCCAGCCCGGCCAGGTCCGGGCGGGTGCGGACGAAGGCCTCGGCGGCGCGGGCGATGCGGTCGCGTTGCCGGGGGCGCAGGGCCTCGGCCCCGGCCTCCGCCGTCGCGCGGGCCTTGACCTCGACGAAGGCCAGAATGCGGCCGCGCTGTGCGATCAGGTCGATTTCCCCGGCGGGTGTTTTCATCCGCCGGGCCAGGATGCGGTAGCCCTTGAGGCGCAGCCACAGCGCCGCCGCCGTCTCGGCCCCGCGGCCCCGGGTTTCGGCCAGGCGGCGGGCGCCGGGTTTATCCGTCATCGCGGGCCGTCCGCGGGCTTCATCGGCCATCCTTCAACTCGAGGGCGCGGGCATAGACGGTCTTGCGCGGCAAGCCGGTGACCGAAGCAACCTCGGCCGCTGCGTCCTTGACCGATCCCTTGGCCAGGGCCGCCGTCAGCAGGGCGTCCAGATCGGCTTCGGTGGTTTCGGGGGCGGGCGGCGGGCCGCCGACGGCGACGCAGATCTCGCCCTTGGGCGGCCCGGCTTCGGCATAATGGGCGGCCAAATCGCCGAGCGGGCCACGCCGGACCTCTTCGAATTTTTTGGTCAGCTCGCGGGCGACGGCGGCGGGCCGGTCGCCCAGAACCGCCGCCATGTCGGCGAGCGACGCCGCCAGGCGCGGCCCCGACTCCATGAAAACCAGGGTCGCGGGCACCTGCGCGATCTCGGTCAAGGCTGCGCGCCTGGCCCCCGACTTGGGCGGCAGGAAGCCTTGAAAGAAAAAGCGGTCCGTCGGCAGGCCCGACAGGATCAGCGCCATCAATGGCGCCGAAGGCCCGGGCACGGCGGTCACGGTCAGGTTCGCGGCGACGCAGTCGGCGACCAGTTTATAGCCGGGGTCCGAAACCAGCGGCGTGCCCGCGTCGGAGACCAGCGCCACGCTTTCGCCGTTTTGGATCTGCTCAATGATTTCCGGCCGCCGTTTGGCCGCGTTGTGGTCGTGATAGGCGGTCAGATGGGCGGAAATGCCGAATCGCTTGAGGAACGGGCCGGTGACACGCGTATCTTCACAAGCGACGTGGTCGGCGCGGGCCAGGATGTCGAGCGCCCGGGCGCCGATGTCTCCGGCGTTGCCGATGGGTGTGGAGACCAGATAAAGTGCGGCCTCCAACGGGGCGCCGTCCGGCGCCCGGGGGTCCTCGGGGGCGTCTTCCGGCGGGTTTTCGGCGATCGGGTTTTCAGCCAACGGTTTTTCAGCCTACGATTTATTTTGTGATGGACAGGTCATTGATGCTCAACGCTCTTCCGCGCCGTAATCCGCTTCGGGCTCCGGGTCCGGTCCTGGCCCTTTTGGTCCTGGTCCTGTTGCCGACGATGGTCGCCTGCCAATCATCGTCATTCGACGGCCTTATTCAAGGAAGCAAGTCGGCAAGTCCGACCGACAGCCGCCCCGTCGTCTCCGGCCCGCGCACGCCGCCGCCGCCGACCTATGCCGTCAATCCGGTGCCGCGCCCGGCGCCGCCGCCGTTGACACAGGTCGATCCGCCGCAGCCGGCGGAACCGGAAACCACCGTCGTTTCCGGCGCCGACGACGGCAGCATCCGCGTCGCCCTTCTGCTGCCGCTCACGGGCCCCAACGGGCCGGTCGGCAAGGCGTTGTTGAACGCGGCCCAGATGGCGCTGTTTTCCTTCGCCGACGAAAAATTCCGCCTGCTCACCCACGATACGCGCGGCACGCCCGAAGGGGCCGCCGAGGCGGCGCAGCTTGCCGTCGGCGACGGCGCGCAATTGATCCTGGGGCCGCTGCTGTCGTCCTCGGTCCAGGGCGCCGCCCCGGTGGCGCGGGCCGCCGGGGTGCGGGTGATCGCTTTTTCTTCCGACCGCTCGGTCGCCGGCGACGGGGTGTTCACCCTGGGCTTCCTGCCGCGCGCCCAGGTCGACCGGGTGATCGGCTTCGCCCGGGGCCGTGGGGTGCAACGTTTCGCCGCCCTGGCGCCCGACAATCCTTATGGCCGGACGGTGCTGGACGCGTTTCGTGCCGCCGTCATCGGCGCGGGCGGCGAGATCGCGCGGGTCGAACTCTATAACCCCGACGCCGCCGATTTTTCCGCCGTGGTCCGGGACATGGCCGATTACGAGTTTCGCCGCGCGACCCTGCTGGAACAGCGCAAGGAGCTGGAAGGCAAGGAAGACGAAGTCTCCAAGGCCGCCCTGGCGCGCCTGGAAACGCTGCAGACCATGGGCGATCTTCCCTATGACGCGCTGCTGGTCGCCGACGGCGGCAAACGCCTGCAGGCGGTCGCGGCCTTGTTGCCGTTCTACGACATCGATCCCAAGAAAGTCCGCATGCTGGGCACCGGGCAATGGGACGAACCGGGCATCGGGGCCGAACCGGCCCTGGTCGGCGGCTGGTACGCCGCCCCGCCGCCGGGCCCGCGCGCGGCCTTCGAAAAGGAATATTCCGATACCTACGGCGACATGCCGCCGCGACTGGCGACCATCGCCTATGACGCGACGGCCCTGGCCGCGGTACTGGCGCAATTGCCCGGACCGGATCGTTTCACATCCGATCTGATCGCCAATGCCAATGGGTTTGCGGGGCGTGACGGCATTTTCCGGTTCTTGCCGGGCGGGACGTCGGAACGCGGTCTCGCGGTTCTGCAGGTTCGTCAACGGGACGCCGTCGTGATCGACCGCGCGCCCGCGACCTTCCAGGCGCTGTCCAACTAGTCTTCGCCGTCGTCTTTCAAAAGGGCGGCCAGCAGGCCGTTCAGCCGCAGGCGTCCTTCCGCCGTCGCCGCGAAGCGGGCGTCGTCCAAGGTGACGTAGCCTACGTCCAGACTCGCGTTCAATGCGCGGTCGTCGATGAAATCCAGAACCTCCGCCCCGGTCTGCGCCCGGAACCGCGCCCGGTCCATGCCTTCGCTCAGGCGCAGGCCCATGATGATCCGTTCGCGCGCCCGGTCGCGGGCCGAAAGCTTGCGCCGCTTGGCGGTGCCGTGGCCCTGGGTTTCGATCTTCTCCAGCCAGCGGTCGGGATTGTGGATTTGATGGGTGCCACGGTCGTCACGGGAATCCGGCGACCCCAGGGCCAGCCGCCCATGCGCCCCCGGGCCGACACCGACGTAATCCCAGCCGCGCCAGATGTTCAGATTGTGGCGGCATTCGTGCCCGGGCCGCGCGTGATTGGAAATTTCGTAAGCCGGCAGGCCTGCACCGCCCAAAATGTCCTGCGTCGCGTCGAACAGGGCAGCCCCCGTCTCGCCGTCGGCGGCCTGGACGCCGTCCTTGTGGAACGGCGTGCCCGGTTCGATGGTGAGTTGGTAGAACGACAGATGCGGCCCGGCGAATTCAAGGGCCTCGCGCAGCTCTTGCCGCCACGCAGCCTCCGACTGGCCTGGCCTTGCGTAAATAAGATCAAATGAGAATTCTTGAAAATGATCGCGGGCCCCGGCCAGCGCGCGGCGGGCGGCGGCGGCGTCATGGCGGCGGCCCAGGGCGGTCAGGGCAGCGTCATTGAAGGACTGTACGCCGACCGATAGCCGCGTCACCCCGGCGGCCTTAAGATCGGGAAAGGCCGCGATCTCGGCGCTCGACGGATTGGCCTCCATGCTGATTTCCATGCCGGGGGCGCAGGACCAGAGGCCCTTGATCCCGTCGATCACCGTGGCGACGGTCTCGGGCCGCATCAACGACGGCGTGCCGCCGCCGAAAAAGACCGTGGTTACAATACGTTCCGACGTGTCTTCCGCGTAATGGGCGAGGTCCGCGACCAGTGCCCGGGCCCAGCGCGCCTGGTCCACGGCCTCGGCGACGTGGCTGTTGAAATCGCAATAGGGGCATTTGGAGGAGCAGAACGGCCAATGGACATAGACGCCGAAGGTCGCCGAGGCCGATGCGGGGGGCGCCGCGGCCTTTCGGTCCGGCCCGGCCGTGGCGGCGGGGGCGGTCATGCGGGCGTCAGGCCCGGCGGCCCTGGAAACAGGCCGTGACCAGTTGCTTGAACGCCTCGGCCCGGTGGCTCATGGCGTGTTTTTCCTTGGGATCCATTTCGCCGAAGGTGTCGAAATACCCGGCGGGCTGGAACATGGGGTCGTAGCCGAAGCCTTTGTCGCCGGTCGGCGGCCAGATCAGGGTGCCGTCGACGCGGCCTTCGAAGACTTCCGAGTGTCCATCGGGCCAGGCCAGCGCCAGGGCGCAGACGAAATGGGCGCGGCGGTCTTCGGATTCCAGGATCAAATCCCAGATGCGTTCCATGGCTTCCTTGAAATTCTTATCGGGCCCGGCCCAGCGTGCGGAATGAATGCCGGGCGCCCCGCCCAGGGCCTCGACCGCCAAACCGGAATCGTCGGCCAAGGCCGGCACGCCGGAGGCCTGGGCCGCCGCATGCGCCTTGATCAGGGCGTTGGCCTTGAAGGTATCGCCGTCTTCGACCGGCTCGTCCAAGCCCAGGTCTGCGGCCGACGCCACCGCGACGCCGAAGGGGGCGACCAGTTCGCCGATCTCGCGCAGCTTGCCCGGGTTGTGGGTGGCGATGACCAACTTATCTCCGTCGAATACCCGGGCCATGGCCTTAATCCCCTATTCCAGTCCGATGGCCCGGCGTTGGGCGGCGCAAAGTTCCATGATGCCCTTGCGGGCGAGGCCCATCAATTCGTCGAATTGACCGGGGCTGAACGGCTCGTCCTCGGCCGTGCCCTGGATTTCGACGATCCCGCCGCGCCCGGTGAAGACGAAGTTGGCATCGGCCTGGGCGTTGGAATCCTCGGCGTAATCCAGGTCGAGCACCTGTTCCTGCTGATAAATGCCGCAGGACACGGCCGCGACCTGGTCGGTCAGCGGCACGGATTTGAGCAGGCCCAGATCGACGCAGCGCTGAAACGCCAGATGCAGCGCCACGTAGGCGCCGGTGATCGAGGCCGTGCGGGTGCCGCCGTCGGCCTGGATGACGTCGCAGTCCACGCGGACCTGCATTTCGCCCATCGCCTTCAGGTCGGTGACGGCGCGCAGCGAACGGCCGACCAGGCGCTGGATCTCCTGGGTCCGGCCCGATTGCGCGCCACGCGCGGCTTCGCGGTTGGTCCGGGTATGGGTCGATCGCGGCAACATGCCGTATTCCGCCGTCACCCAACCCTTGCCGCTGTCGCGCATCCATCCGGGAACCCGTTCCTCGACCGTCGCGGCGCAAAGCACATGGGTCTCGCCGAACCGCGCCATGCACGAGCCTTCGGCGTATTTGGCGAAGCCCGGTTCAAGCACGATGTCGCGCAACTGATCGGCGGCGCGGCCGGATGGTCTCATTCTGGTGGTCTCCTTTGGCGGATGCGGTCGGTGTTGGGCTAATGGCCGGGCACACTACCCGCGCCCGCAGGCCCGGTAAACCCGGCATTTCGTGGAATCCAGGCCGGGCGGCACAATGGCCAGCAGGCATTGCACTCCCCCGATGTGGCGACTAAATTCCGCGCAAGTCCCATTTGCCGTAATACAGTTCGGTTTGACCGCCGCCATATTCAGGCCAGGACCCGACTTGCCCAGGAACCGACATGCCCAGGAACCCACATGATTGACGAATTGAACGGCCGTTCGCGCCAGATATTCCGGGAAATCGTCGAAAGCTTCGTCGAGACGGGCGAGCCCGTGGGCTCGCGCACCCTGGCGCGGCGCCTGCCGGTGACGCTGTCGCCCGCCACGGTGCGCAACGTCATGGCGGATCTGGAAGACATGGGTCTGCTGTTCTCGCCTCATACCTCGGCCGGGCGGCTGCCGACGGAAACGGGCCTGCGGCTCTATGTCGACGGTCTGCTTGAAGTCGGCAACCTGACCGAGGACGAACGCGCCAACATTAAAAGCCAATGCGCCGGCACCTCCAGCTCCGTCGAAGGCCTGCTGGAGCAGGCGACGCAGACGCTCTCGGGCCTCGCCCATTGCGCCTCCCTGGTCATCGCGCCCAAGACGGAAAGCCCGCTGAAGCATATCGAATTCGTGCATCTCAGCCCGGGCCGGGCGTTGGTCATCCTCGTCACGGAATCGGGCGTCGTCGAAAACCGCATCATGGAAATCCCCGCCGACCTGCCGGCGTCGGCCCTGGTCCAGGCAACGAACTACCTGTCGGCCAAGCTGGTCGGCAACAACATCGCCGACGCCTACGACGGCATCATGGCCGAGTTGGAAAACCAGCGCGCCGAACTGGACGTCCTGACCGCAAAGTTGGTCGAGGGTGGCCTGGCGACCTGGGCCGGCGGCGATACCGGGTCCGGCGGGTCGCTGATCGTGCGCGGCCAGGCCCATTTGCTGGAAGACGTCAATCTGGTCACCGACCTGGAACGCATCCGGGGCCTGTTCTCGGCGCTCGAGACCAAGGAGCAGATGCTGCGCATCCTGTCCATGGCCGACCGGGCCGACGGCGTGCAGATCTTCATCGGCGCCGACAACACCTTGTTCAACGTGTCCGGCTGTTCGATGGTGGTGAAGTCCTACCGCAACGAACAGCAGCAGATCATCGGCGCGGTCGGCGTCATCGGCCCGACGCGCATGAACTACTCCCGCATCATCCCCATGGTCGATTACACCGCCGATCTGATCGGCGGTTATATCGGCCTCGGCGCCGGGCGTTGAGGCGGCCTTTCCGGCCCCCGACCGTCCTGGCCTGACTTGCAATGAACGCACAAGCGTAAGGAATAGAAATGTCCGAGACCAAGCCCGAACAGACCCCTGAAACCCCCGAGACGGAAGCCGCGCCCGAAGCCGCGCCCGACACGGCGGCCGACCCCGCCCCGG
>NZRL01000056.1 GCA_002696205.1 Rhodospirillaceae bacterium
GCGCCCACCATCCAAAAGCCCGCCGTCTGGCGGGCTTTTTGTTAGGCGCGGCGAATTGCAGGATAACGCGAGCGCAAGGTGCCTGCGGGCGCGCCCGCTATCCACCAAGTCAAAGACCGCCCCGCCCGGGGCGTTTTTTGTGGCCGGAACGGACCGGTTTTCCGCCAAAAACCCTGTCCCTTTGCCCGCCCTTTGGGGTAGAAGTCGCGCATGATCATCCTCTCCCTCCATACCGGCTATCACGACGGCACGGCGGCGTTGTTCGACGGGTACAACCTGTTGGCGGCGGTGCAGCTGGAACGTCTGACCCGCAAGAAGGGCGACGGCGGCGGCATTCCCGAGCCGGCGATGGACGAGGTATTGGCGATCGCCAATCTGACGCGCAAGGACGTGGACGTCGTGGTGCTGTCCCGCGCGTCCTTCCCGGCGCGCTATTTCAAGGCCGGCACGCTGAAACAGGCGGAATACGCCTTTCACAAGATCATCGGCCACGAAAAGCTGAAAGACATGTGCTCCCAGATGCAGCAGCGCGGCCAAAGCGAGCCCGCGATGCTGTTCCGCGAGGAAATGTTCCGTGCCGATTTCGGGTTCAAGGAAGGCGTCCAGATCGCCTATTCCAACCACCATATGGCGCATGCGCTCTCGGCGCTGTTCTACACGGATTGGGACGACGCGTTGCTCTATACCGCCGACGGCTGCGGCGACAACGTTCATTACTCCCACCGCATCCTGAAGGACGGCAAGCTCGAATGCCTGTTCGGCGGCGAGAACATGACCCTGCAGCCCAGGCGGGTCGACAGCCTGGGCCTCGCCTATGGTTTCACGACCCAGGCCCTGGGTTACCGGATGAACCGTCACGAAGGCAAGCTGACGGGCCTGGCAGCGTTCGGCGAGCCGTCCCAGGCGGAGGCCTTGGGCGCGCATTTCAACGTCGACGCCAAGGGTGTCGTCTGGTCCGATTTCGATTCCGACGACGCCATGCGCAAGGCCATCGCCCGCATGGCCAAGGGGGCGGAGCCCGCCGACATGGCGGCCTCGATCCAGAAGGTGTTGGAAGACACGATCCTGGCCTCCGTCCGCAAGATTTTGGAAAACCACCCCGTCCGCCGCATCGGCCTGGCCGGGGGCGTGTTCGCCAACGTGCGGCTCAACCGGCTGCTTTGCGAGGAAACGGACACGGACGAGATTTTCGTCTTCCCCGGCATGGGCGACGAAGGCATCACCGTCGGCGGCGCCCTGCAATACATGCTGGAACGGGACGGGCTGGAGGCCTGGCTCACCCATCGGCGGCGGCTGTCCACCGTCTATCTGGGCCGCGACTATTCCGGCGACGTCGATGCCGATATGGTTTCGGGCGGCGGCGTGACCAAACTGGACGGTGACCCGGTCGAGGTCGCGGCGGGCCTGATCGCTGACGGCAAGGCGGGGGCGATCTATCAGGGCCGGATGGAATTCGGGCCGCGGGCGCTGGGTGCGCGTTCGATCCTCGCCAATCCGGCGGACGCGGCGATCAACGCCTCGCTGAACGCGCGGCTGCAGCGCACGGAATTCATGCCGTTCGCGCCTTATGTGTTGGAAGAAGACGCCGCCGAGGTGTTCGAAATCACCGACGCCAACCGCTATGCCGCCGGTTTCATGACCATCACCACGGCGGTCAAGGAAGAATGGCGCGACCGCATCCCCGCCGTCGTCCATGTCGACGGCACGGCCCGGCCGCAGATCATCCGCCGCAAGGACAATCCCCTCTACGCCGATATCCTCACCGCGTTCAAGGCGAAGACGGGCCTGCCGGTCCTGATCAACACGTCCTTCAACGCCCATGAAGAGCCGATCATCAACACACCTGACGAATGCCGAAAGGCCCTGGTCGACGACCGGGTGGACTTCGTGGTGACCGGCGGCGGCGTATATGTCCGCATCGAGGCGTAATCCCGGTCTGCGCAACTCTGCTTGACGGCGATTGTATACAATCATAAAAACGCGGCCATGACGGGGCTACCTGAAAAAACAGACGTAATCGTGGTCGGTGGCGGCGGGGCCGCCATGGCGGCCGCCATCACCGCGCGTGAGCGGGGCGTGAAGGTTCTGGTGCTGGAAGCGGCGCCCAAGGATTTTCGCGGCGGCAACACGCGCCATGTGCGCAACATTCGATACGCCCATCCGGCGGCGACGGATTTCGTCACCGGGGCCTATCCGGTCGATGAATATTACGACGACCTTCTGCGCGTGACCCAGGGCAACACGGACAAGGAACTGTCGCGCTTCCTGATCGAGAAGTCCGAGGATTCCGCCGATTGGATGCAGGCGCACGGCGTGAAGTTCCAGCCGCCGTTGTCCGGCACCATCGGGCTCGACCGCACCAATGCCTTCTTCAAGGGCGGCGGCAAGCAGTTGCTGAACGCCTATTACACGGTCGCGGACGAGCTGGGCATCGATTGCCGTTACGAAGCCGAAGTCACCGATATGAAGATCGAGGACGGCGTGTTCACCGCCGCCCGGGTCAAGTATCAGGGCGCCGAACATACCGTCGAGGCCCGCGCCATTGTCATCGCCGCCGGCGGCTTCCAGGCCGATACGGAATGGCTGAAGGAAGGCTGGGGCGACGCGGCCGAGGGCTTCCTTATTCGCGGCACCGGATACAACAAGGGCCGCATGCTGCGCGTTCTGATGGACAACGGCGCGCAGACGGCGGCCGACGCCGACCAGTGCCACGCCATCGCCATCGACGCCCGCAGCCCGAAATGCGACGGCGGCATCGCGACCCGCGTCGATTGCGTGATCTATTCGATCATGGTCAACCGCCAGGCCCAACGTTTCTATGACGAGGGCGAAGACATCTGGCCCAAGCGCTACGCCATCTGGGGCCGCTTGCTGGCCAAGCAGGAAGACCAGATCGCCTATGGCATCGTCGATGCCAAGGTCAACGACCTGTTCATGCCGTCGATGTATCCGCCGCTGAAATCCGACACCATCCGGGGGCTTGCCGAACAATTGGAGCTGGACCCCGACGCCTTGGAAAAGACCGTCGCCGATTACAACGCGGCCTGCCGCAAGGGCGACAACAAGGACCGGGAATTCACGCCGGGCGTGCTCGACGGCCTGTCGACCGAGGGCCTCGAGCCCGCCAAGACCAACTGGGCGCAGACCATCGATACCCCGCCCTATTACGGCTATCCGCTGAAAACCGGCATCACCTTCACCTATCTGGGCGTCAAGGTGGACAAGGAAGCCCGCGTCCAGTTCGAAGGCCCGGGTGGGCGCAGCGTGCCCGCCGCCAACATCTTCGCCGCCGGCGAGGTCATGTCCGGCAACATCCTGGGTCAGGGCTATGCCGGCGGTGTCGGCATGGCCATCGGAAACGTGTTCGGCCGCGTCGCCGGAGAAGGAGCCGCGCGCCATGTCTCAAACTAATCCACAACCGGCTGTCGACTACGAATTGCAGGGCGACCAGATGCCGGACCTGCACGACGAATCCCGCCGCCTGATGACCATCTGCAACGCCTGCCGGTATTGCGAGGGGTTCTGCGGCGTATTCCCGGCGATGATGCGGCAGAAGACCTTCACCGATCAGGATCTCGATTACCTGGCGAACCTCTGCCACGGCTGCAACGGCTGCTACTACGCCTGCCAATACGCGCCGCCGCACGAATTCGCGGTCAACATCCCGCAGACCTTCGCCCGTCTGCGCGCCGATACCTACCGGCGCTATACCTGGCCCAGCTGTCTTTCCGGTTTGTTCCAGAAGAACGGCACCTTGGTCTCGGTCCTGTTGGCCTTGGGCATCGGCCTGTTGCTGGTCCTGGTCAATATGTTCAACCCGCCCGAGGTCGTGCACGGTGAACATGCCGGTAATTTCTACGCCGTCATTCCGCACAACGTGATGGCATGGTCGTTCGGCGGGGTGTTCATGTACGCCGTCGGGGTGCTGCTGTTCGGGTTCTGGCGGTTCCGCCGCGATACCGCGCCCGGGAAGCCGGAAACGCCGCTTTCCGTCGCGGGTGCTACCCACGACGCCATGGTCATGAAATACATGGGCGGCGGCGGCGTCGGCGGAAAGATGGACGGCTGCAATTATCCGGACGAGAGCTTCTCGCAGATCCGCCGGGTGTTCCACCAATTGACCTTCTGGGGCTTCCTTTTGTGCTTCGCCGCGACCTCGGTCGCGACGATCTATCACTACGTTTTCGGCTGGGAAGCGCCCTATGACTACACCTCGCTGCCGGTGTTGCTGGGCACAGTCGGCGGGATCGGCCTGCTGATCGGCCCGGTGGGATTGATCTATCTGAAGCATGTCGCCGACCCGAACACCCAGGTCGGCGCCCAGCGCGGCATGGACACGGGCTTCCTCGCGCTGTTGTTCCTGGTCAGCCTGACCGGCCTGGCACTATTGGCCTGGCGGGAAACGGGTTACATGGGGACGCTGCTGGCGATCCACCTCGGGACAGTGCTGGCCCTGTTCCTGACCCTGCCTTACGGCAAGTTCGTGCATGCGATCTACCGCTATGCGGCCTTGCTGCGGAACCGCCGCGAACAGAAATCCTGATTTCTTCCCTTTTCCGGGAAGCACGGAAACACAAATAGAAACCGGCGCCCTTTGCTAAGGGGCGCCGATTTCGTTTCGGCTGACGTTTTATCGTCGATCGCGGGCGCGGCGTGCTGGGCCGCGCCGCCGGCGATGAGGCCGTTAGTCGTCAGAGCCCGCGGGCGTCTGAGTGACAATGGTCACCGCGTTCAGGCTGTCCTGGTAATCGGCGAATTCCTCGGCCGACAGGGTCCGGGCGGCGCTGGCAAGCTGGGTTTCGTTGACCGGCTGCGGTTGAACGATCTGGCCTTCCTGTTGGACGATCTGCTGCGACTGATGGTCGGCAAGCTCTTCGGCCGACATGGTGTCGGTCGGATTGGCCGCCAGGGCCTGGCCCTGAACGGTGGCGATCGCAAGACCGAAGACGAAGGCGGGGACGACGACGGTGCGGGGGAAGGTAAACACGTGAATGGCTCCTTGGGCTGCCGCTTCCGGATCGGGGATGCGGGGGAGGGACAGCCCGTCAATTCGCCGGATACAGTCGGCGGCTGCGCCGGACCAAACCGGCGAAAGGGACTCTAGGCGAAAATTATGTCGCCGTATAACGAATATAACTTTATGATAATATCGAAATTATCGAAGTAATGGGATTGATGGTTTGATCCGAAAAAGACCGTGCCGACGCCTCCCGGGGGTAAGGGGGAAGCGCCGGCGCGGCGGGCCGGGCGGGGGTAGGGGCCCGGCCGGGCAGGGAGGAACGATTAGTCACCCCAGCGGTGGGTGTCTTCGACCTGGCCGGTCGAGACAGAGGCCGGGGCATCGGTGACCATCGCCGTTTCGTTGGCCTGGACCGGCGCCTGAGCGAAGGTCAGGCCCAGGGCGAACAGGGCGGCGGGCAGAACGGCGAGGGAAATACGGTTGGTCATGAGTAGTCTCCTTTTCGAAGGGTTGTGCGGTCCCGGTCCATCCGGGCCGCTTCGGTGAGGAGAAGATGCGCGCGCCGACCGATCCTGGCCAATAACAGGGGATCAATGGAACGTGAACGGTCAACCGATTGAAAAGACGGCCATATTAGAAAAATGACGGCGATTGGGGACGGCCCGCGATCACGGCGGGGGCACGCCCCTGTCGCGGGCCGGGGGCCGGGTGGCCACATTTCAGCCGCAACTCGCCCGCGCCGACGCACTGCGCCGGGCGGGCGACTGTTCCGAAAAAGAATGATGAAACAGGCGCGCCGGCCGTCGGCCCGCGCCCGATATCTAGCCGTCGAACCCGAGAAACTGGGTGAACCCGTCGACCGGTTCGCGGACCGGGCGATAGTCGTTGACGATCTCGGACGTGTCGGCGTGGCCCAGCGCCATGCCGCAAACGACGATCTCGTCGTCGGGGATCTCCAACACCTCCTTCACCGTTGAATGGAAGGAGCACCAGGCGGCCTGCGGGCAGGTTGCGAGTCCCAGCCCCCGGGCCATCACCATGATGTTCTGCAGGAAGGTTCCGTAGTCCAACCAACTGCCCATTTCCAAGCTGTTGTCGATGGTGAAGATCAGGCCGACGGGCGCGTCGAAGAACAGGAAATTGCGCCCGTGCTGACGGTGCATGGCTTCCTTGTCGCCCTTTTCGATCTTCAGTGCGCCGTAGAGGCCCCAGCCGGTCGCCCGGCGGCGCGTCAGGTACGGCTCGGGAAAGGGCGTCGGGTAGTACTTGAAATCCCGTTCCTGCATGCGCCCGGCGTCGTGTTCCGCGCTGACTGCCTCGACCAGCCGGTCCTTCACCGCGCCGGTCACGACACGCACCTTCCAGGGCTGCATGTTCGAACCCGAGGGCGCGTAGCTGGCGGCTTCGAGAATCCGCGCGATGGTTTCCTTGGGCACGGCGGTCGGCAGGAAGGCGCGGACCGAGGCGCGGGAGGTCACGGCGGTTTCAACGATTTCCGCGCGCAGGTCGGCGGAAATGGCGGTGGCGTCGGTATCGGGCATGGAATGGGCTCGCTTCATAAAATGGTGGGCTCTCTTGCTACCACCTTCGCCCGGCCCGGGCAAAGACCCGCCGGAAAGGATATAAAAAATACTTCTAATATGGGCGCGGGTCTGGTGTCATGACCGCATGGGGAAGGCACCAAGTTTCAACGCGGACTGAAACAATAAAAACGTATGGTGGGAGTGTGTCCCAACTTGAATTTCGGACTGTGGCGTCGTTCCCAGGCGCCGCATCCTGGGCTTGCCCAGCCGTGACGGGCCGTGCGTTCGACATGCCGATCGATCCGGAGTTGCGCCCATGAGCTCACGCAATCTCGCGATCTATGTCGCATTGATCTCGCTTGCCGTGTTTTGCTCGGTGGCGTTGTGGGAATTCCATATCGAACACCGCTTCGATTCCGCGTTGACCGAGACGCCCGACGATGAATCGAACCTCGAAAAATGGCTGGAAGTTCTGTTCGCCGTGGTCACCGCCGCCTCGGTCGCGGCGGCCTTGAGTTTCATGCTCAAGTCCGCGGCCCGCGAACGCGCCGACCTTGCCCGGGAATTGGAGAGAAAGGCGCGTCTTCTTGAAATCACCCTGGACAGTATCGACCAGGGCATCTGCGTCTATGACAAGGACCTGCGCATGGCCTTGTGGAACGAGCGTTATATCGAATTGACGGGGCAGCCCCGCGACGGCGTCGTCGAAGGACGCCCCGCCATCGACATGATCCGGGCCCTCGCCGACAAGGGGGTGTTCGGTGAGGCGGATCTGGAACGCATCGCCCGGGAGCGCGAGGATTATTATTTTCGCCGGGGTACCGCGACCCATGAAGAGCGCAGCTACGAAGACGGCAGGGTCATTGATATCCGCCGCAATCCAACCGAAGACGGCGGATATGTCTCCAGCTTCACGGATATATCGGACCTTAAAAAGGTCGAGGGCGAGTTGACCAAGGCGAAGGATCAGGCCGAAGTCGCCAGCCGGGCCAAGACGGAATTCCTGGCCCAGATGAGCCATGAGCTCCGCACGCCGCTGAACGCGATCATCGGCTTTTCCGAAGTCATCGCTACGGATACGGAGCGCAAACTGGACGATGCCAAGGTCCGGGAATTCGCCGGGCATGTGCAGGCCGCGGGCCGCCATCTTTTGAGCCTGATCAACGATGTCCTGGACGTATCCGCGATCGAGGCCGGGCGCATTATCCTGGAAGAGGACCTTCACACCGTGGAGACCTTGGTCGGGGATGCCGTCGAAATGGTCGGTGCCAACCTGACGGGACGCGATCTTGTGGTGGAGACGGCTTTGGTCGACGGCGACGTGGCGTTGCGCTGCGACGGCCGGCGGATCAGCCAGGCCTTTCTCAACGTTCTGGGCAACGCGGTGAAATTCACGCCCAAGGGCGGACATATCCGGATCGCCAGCCGGATGACGGCGGATGGCGGCCTGGACGTCGTCGTATCGGACACGGGCGTCGGCATTCCGTCGGACGATCTGCAACGCGTCGTCCGGCCCTTCGAACAGGCGGGCAGGGTCAATGTGCGCGGGCATGACGGCGTCGGCCTGGGGCTTTCCATCGTCGACGCGATCATGGGGCTGCATGACGGTCGTCTTATCCTCACCAGTGAACCCGGCGACGGGACTGTCGTGACTCTGCATTTCCCGGCGGATCGCGTGATGGCGCCGGGTTCCATGAACGCCGTCTGACCCCGGGGAGCCGCCGCCCATGTTCACCGCCGCCGAAACCGGCCACAAGGTCAGCAAGCAGGTATTCGATGCCGCCGCCGATCAGTTGCGCCTTGAAATGGTCGAACTGCAACAGGCGCTGCGCACGGCCGATTTCCCGGTGATCATTCTGTTCGCCGGGGTCGATGGCGCGGGCAAAAGCGAAAGCGTCAACCTGTTGAACGAATGGATGGACCCGCGCTGGCTGGTCACCCGCGCCTACGACCGGCCGTCGGACGAGGAACAGGAACGCCCCGTGTTCTGGCGCTATTGGCGGGACCTGCCGCCCAAGGGGCGGATCGGCCTGTTCCAGAGTGCCTGGTACTCCGATGCCTTGCTGGACCGGGTCTATCGCCGCATCGGCTGGACCAAGCTGGACGCCCGCCTGCAACGGATCATCCAGTTCGAGAGGACCCTGGCCGACGACGGCGCCCTGATCCTGAAGTTCTGGATGCACCTGGACAAGAAATCCCAGAAGCGGCGGTTGAAGTCCCTGGAAAAGCATCCGGACCTGCACTGGCGGATCACCGACCGGGATTGGAAGAATTACAAACGCTACGACCGGTTCATCGAAACGGCGGAACGCCTGATCATGCGGACCAGCACGGCTTCCGCGCCCTGGAAGATCGTCGACGGCAGCGACCATCGCCACCGCTCCCTGACCGTATTGACGACGATCCGCGACGTCGTGCGCGAACACCTGCGCCGCCGTCAGGCCGAAGGCCAGATCAGCGACGACCTGCGGGCCGAGAACGCGGCCGAGGGGGCGGCAAACGCGTCGGTGTCCGGCAACGGTATCGGCCCGGACCCGGAAGCCTATGAGACCGCCGGCATCCTCGGCAGCCTCGATTTGACGAAACAGGTCGGGCGCAAGACCTATGCGACGCAGTTGCGCAAGCTGCGCGCGCGCCTGAACGAAGCCGCCCGCAAGGCCCGCGCCGAGGGCACCTCCAGCGTCCTGGTCTTCGAAGGCTGGGACGCGGCGGGCAAGGGCGGGGCGATCCGGCGGCTGACGGCGGCGCTGGATGCGCGCAACGTTTCGGTCATTCCCATCGCCGCCCCGACGGACGAGGAACAGGCCCAGCATTACCTGTGGCGGTTCTGGCGACATATCTCGCGGGCCGGACGGTTCACGATTTATGATCGAAGCTGGTACGGGCGCGTGCTGGTGGAGCGGGTCGAAAACCTGATCACCCCCCGTGAATGGCGCCGTGCCTACCGTGAAATCAACGAATTCGAATCCGAACTTGCGGCCCATGGCACGCATGTCATGAAATTCTGGCTGCACATCGACAAGGACGAACAGGAACAACGGTTCCTGGCGCGCAAGGCGATCCCCTACAAGG
The DNA here is from genome assembly GCA_002696205.1 of Rhodospirillaceae bacterium. Taxonomy (GTDB): domain Bacteria; phylum Pseudomonadota; class Alphaproteobacteria; order Rhodospirillales; family Casp-alpha2; genus UBA1479. The sequence continues at coordinate 9,556 of NZRL01000056.1, forward strand.
CCTGGAAGCTGACCGACGAGGACTGGCGCAACCGCGACAAGTGGGATGAATACGAGGCCGCGGTCAACGACATGATCGAGCGCACCAGCACCTCGACCGCGCCCTGGACCCTCGTCGAAGCCAACGACAAACGCCACGCGCGGCTCAAGATCATACGGACGGTCTGCGAGCGTCTGGAATCCCATTCGCCCTAGCGTCGTTCCGGGCTCCGATAGCTGACGGATGAAAATTGAAACCCGGCATGCCTGCGGCTCGCCGGGCTGGACAACACATGCGGGTTATGGAATGTGTTATCGAGCCTGACGTGGCGAACCGCATGAAAAAAACAAAAGGAAACATCGTGTCCATTCTTCGAAAAGCATTCTGCCTCAGCGCCTTTATGGCTGCTTTTTTGATCCTTTCACCGTCCGCGTTCGCGGGCGACATCGGGGTGATCCTGATGCATGGCAAGGACGGTACGTCACGGCCGAAATCTCCGATCGGCAAGCTGGCGGGATTTCTGGAAGGCGACTTCAAGGTGACGGCGCTGACCATGGCGTGGTCCCGGGACAGGGGCTGGGAGAAAACGCTTGAGGAGACGTTTGCCGAGATCGACGCGGCCGTCGCCGAAATGAAGTCCGCGGGTGCGACCAAGATCGTCGTCGGAGGCCACAGCATGGGGGCGGCGGCGGCGCTTGCCTATGCGACGCGCACCGACGGTTTGGCCGGAGTCGTGATGCTGGCGCCGGGTCATCGGCCGGATTTGCGGGCCGACGATAATTTTGCCGCCATAACCAAAGCCAAGGAACTGGTCGAGGCCGGAAAGCCGGACGACGACGTCGAGATTTCCGACCGCAATCAGGGCAAGGACATTACCCGTGTCCTGCAGGCGGATGTCGCGCTCAGTTGGTTCGACCCGGACGGGCTGGCGGTCATGCAGAACGCCGCGCCCAAGGTACGGCCCGGCACGCCGGTGCTGTTCGCGATCGGCCAGAAGGATCGCTTGCTGCCGGTCGGCAAGGATTTGATCTTCGATGCCATCCCGGCGAACGACAAGAGTGCGTATATCGTCGTCCCGGGCGGCCACAAGGTGACCCCGATCAAGGCGAAAAGCCAGGTCGCGGACTGGCTGAATACGCTCTAGATGCCGATTTTCGGCGGACGGCTTCCCCGTTAATGCGCCTTGTCGTCTCCGGGATCGGCGGTGAAGCCTTCGCCTTCGATCCCGGCGATGGCGCATTCCTCGTCCCGCTCGCCCGTGTCGCCGGATATGCCGCAGGCACCGATGATGCGTTTGGTCTTCGGATCGCGGATCAGCACGCCGCCCGGGGCCGGGACCATACCGTTGGGCGCGGTCGAGACGACGCCGGTCATGAATTTCGGGTTCTTCTCGCGCAATTCCCGGCCGCCGACGCCGAAGCCCAGCGCGCCGTAGGCTTTGCCGACCGCGATCTCGACCCGCAGGATGCCGCTTTCGTCCTGACGCTTCAGCGCCACCAGATGCCCTCCCGCGTCCAGCACGGCGACGGTCAGCGGATCGCAATCGATGGCCGCCCCCTTGGCGAGCGCGCCGTCGACGATGGCGACGGCCAGGTCCAATGTCATCATGGGCGTGTGTTTCCTTGAAACCGGTTGCTACAGGTTGACCCGCGCCATGCCGCCCGGCGGATAGCGCGTGCCGTCGGCGGCGCCCACGGGGATGGCCGTATCCAGCGCCGCGATTTCTTCTGGCGACAGGTCGATATCGGTGGCGGCGGCGTTACTGTCCAGGTGCGCGGCCTTGCGGGTGCCGGGGATGGGAATGACGTGGTCGTGCTTGTTCATCATCCAGGCCAGCGCGATCTGCGCCGCCGAAACGCCCTTCGCGGCCGCCAGGTCTTTGACCGGCTCCAGTAGCTTCAGGTTATGCGCCAGGGCGTCGGGCTTGAACCGGGGATGGTCGCGCCGCCGGTCGTTCTCACCCAGGTCGCCCGCCCCTTTGATCTCGCCGCCGAAGATGCCGCGCCCCAGGGGCGAATAGGCGACGTAGGACAGGCCCAAATCCTTGCACAGCGGCAACAGGTCGTTTTCCGCCTCCCGCGACCAGAGCGAATATTCCGTCTGCAAACAGCAGACCGGCGCCGTGGCACAGCCGCGCTTCAGGGTCTCCGGTGCCGCTTCCGACATGCCCAGATGCTTGACCTTGCCCTGTTCGACCAGGCGTTGCATGGCGCCGATGGTGTCCTCGATGGGCACGGTCTCGTCGACGCGGTGCTGGTAATAAAGATCGATCTCGTCGATGCCCAGGCGGGCGAGGCTCTTTTCACAGGCTTCCTGCACGTAGGCGGGCTTGCCGTTGGCCCCCGCTTTGCCGTCGGGGCCGCGCACGTTGCCGAATTTGGTCGCGATGATGTAGCTGTCCCGGTCGCCTTTGATCGCCTGGGCGATCAGTTCCTCGTTCTTGCCGCGACCATAGGCATCCGACGAATCCAGGAAATTCACCCCGATGTCCTTGGCGTGCCGGATCAGGCCGATGGCTTCCTCGGCGCTGCCCGGCCCGTAGAAACCGGATATCACCATGCAGCCCAGCCCGATGGCCGGCACCTTCAGGCCGCTTCGGCCCAGTTCTACCTGTCGCATGATCGGATCCTCCCAAATCCTATGCCCCCCAGTCTTGGACATATTGACGGCGAAGACAATCGGCGATCCACTGGAGGCCCATCGCCAACGACGACGAGACCACACCCCATGCCCAATCAAGACCTCTCCATTTCCCTGGCCTGCTGGAACTACGACCGTGCCTTGGGTCTGCTCGACGGCACGATTTCCGTGCCGGGCTGCGCCGTCCGCGCCGAAGCCCATCCGCCCTCGACCCTGTTCCCGCTGGCGGTCAAGGAAGCCCGCTTCGACGTCACGGAAATGTCGATGTCGTCCTACATCCTGCAGGTCGCGCAGGGAGAGGCGGCGTATGTCGCCATCCCGGTCTTCCTGTCCCGCGCCTTTCGCCACAACGGGTTCGTCGTCCGCGCCGACGCCGGGATCGAGACGCCGAAGGATATGGAAGGCAAGCGTGTCGGCGTGCCCGAATACCAGATGACGGCGGCGCTTTGGATGCGCGGCATCCTGGCGGATGAATACGGCGTCGACACCGACACGTTCCAATGGCGCACAGGCGCGCTGGAGGAAGGGCGGCGCGAGGACCGCCTGACCCTCGATCTGCCGTCTCATATGTCGCTTGCCCCGATTTCGGCGGGCGAAAGCCTGCAAAGTTTGCTGCTGGCCGGTGAATTGGATGCCGTCTTCGCACCCAAACCGCTGAATGCCCTGATCGAAGGGGATCCGCGCGTCCGCCGCCTGTTCCCCGATTTCGGGGCGGTCGAGCGCGCCTATCACGCGAACACGGGCTTCTTCCCGATCATGCACGCGATCGGCGTCCGCCGGACCTTGGCTGAGGCCCATCCCTGGCTGCCGAAGGCCCTGTTCGATGCCTTTACCGCCGCGCGCGACAGCGCCCTGGCCCACCTGGACGCCGTCTGGCGGGGCTCCGCCAACCGGTTGAGCCTGCCGTTTTTCCATGCGGATATGGAGGAAACCCGCGCCGTCATGGGCGCCGATTTCTGGTCGTATGGGTTTTCGGACAATCGCGCCGAATTGGACGCCATGTGCCGCTGGTCCCAGGCCCAGCATCTGGCCCCCCGCCGCGTCGCACCGGAAGAACTGTTCCATGACAGCCTGTTGTGAGGTGCCTTCTTTGGGGCTGCTATCTCCGGCCGCCGGGGATATAAGGAGGCCATGAATTTGCACGCCAATCACGTCGTCGCCTGCCTGGGCGGCGACAAGACCGCCCTGGAAACCCGCCCCTTGCCGGACGTCGGGCCGGGCGAATTGCTGCTCGACCTGCGGGTCGTCGGTTTCTGCGGCACGGACCTGTTCAAATTGGACACGGGCGCGGCCGGGCCGGGCACGGTGCTGGGCCACGAACTGGTCGGCGAGGTCGCTGCCGTCGGCGGCGGCGTGACGGGTTTCAAGCCGGGCGACCGCGTCGCCGTTCCGCACCATGTGCCTTGCGGCGAATGCCTGGTCTGCCGCCGCGGCAACGAAACCATGTGCGAGACCTTCCGCGAAAACCTGATGGCGCCGGGCGGCTTCGCCGACGCGGTGCTGATCAAGGCGCGGGCGACGGCCCAGGCGGCGCACAAGGTGCCCGACGGCGTCTCGGACGAGGCCGCCGTCTTCGTCGAACCCGCCGCCTGCGTTCTGCGCGGCGTCAACCGGGCGGAAATCGACACCCAGGGCAGCGGCGACGCCGTCGCCGTGGTTCAGGGGGGCGGCAGCATGGGGCTTTTGCATCTGCTGGTTCTCAAGGCCGCCCTGCCGGGTTGCCGGGTCGTCGTCGTCGATCCGCAAGCGGACCGCCGCGACCTGGCCCTCAAGCTGGGCGCCGATGCGGCAGCGGAACCGGGCGAGGCCGCCTTGGCCGCCGTGGGCAACCTCAGCGGCGGCGCCGGGGCCGATGCCGTGTTCGATACGGTCGGCGGGGCCGGGCCGCTCCGCGCGGCGCTGGCCCTGACGCGCCAGGGCGGCTCGGTCGTCTTGTTCGCCCATGCGCCGGACGGCCAGGCCGCCGATTTCGACCTCAACGACCTGTTCAAGTACGAACGCCGCATCCTCGGCACCTATTCCGGGGCGCTCCGGGAGCAGGGCGCGGTCTTTGATCTGATCGCGTCGGGGGCTCTCGATCCGACGCCGCTGGTCACCCACAAAATGCCGTTGGACGATTTTCAGACGGGGCTGGACCTGGTGCGCCAACGCAAGGCGTTAAAGGTTCTGTTCACGCCGTCCCGCGCGGCGCAAGGCACGGAGGCCTGACGGCCATGGCACGCACCATGAAGGGGGCCATGCTGCTGGGGCCCGAGGAAATCGAAGTCCGCGACCTGCCCGTGCCGGAGCCCGACGACGGCGAGATCATCCTGGCGGTCGAGGCCGCGACGACCTGCGGCACCGATGTGAAGGTCTTCAAACGCGGCGGCCATCCCCGCATGCTGAAGGTGCCGACCCTGTTCGGCCATGAAATGGCGGGCCGTGTGGCGGCACGGGGCAAGGGCGTGACCAAATTCACGGAAGGTGCGGCCGTGGTCGTCGCCAATTCGGCCCCCTGCGGCGAATGCGATTACTGCAAACGCGGGCGGGAGAACCTGTGTACCGATCTGCAATACCTGAACGGCGCCTTCGCCGAATATGTCCGCGTGCCGGCGCGTTTCGTCGACCGCAATACCTACAAGATTCCCGCCGGGCTGGAATTCGGCAAGGCGGCGCTGACCGAGCCGCTGGCCTGCGTCCTGCACGGCATGGACGCCTGCGAATTGGACAAGTACGGCCCCGGCACGGAAGTCGTGCTGTTCGGCGCCGGGCCCATCGGCCTGCTGTTCGTCGGCGCCCTGGCGCGGGCCGGGCATAAGGTCATCCTGGCCGACCCGAACCCGCCGCGCCTTGCCGTGGGCAAGGAACTGGGGGCCTGGAAGACCGTGCAGATCGAACGCGGCGGCGGCCAGGCGGAGAAGGTCAAGGCGATGACCAGCGGTGGTGACGGCGCCTGGGTCGGCGTCGATGCTTCCGGCGTGCCGGAGGTCTGGCTCGACGCGATCTCGGTCGTGCGGCCGGGCGGTCTTGTGAATCTGTTCGGTGGCTGCGCCCCCGGCACGTCCATCCCGCTGGATACCCATGCGGTGCACTACAGCGAATTGACGATCAAGGGCGTCTACCACCACCGGCCCGACACCATCCGCCGGGCGCTGGAAATGCTGGCCGATCCGGATTTCCGGGCGGACTTGCTGCTGTCCGCCGAAATGCCGGTGGCGGAGACCGAGGCTGCGCTTCGCGCCATGATCGCCAAGGACGCGCTCAAGGTCGTCATTCGCGGCGGCGCCTGACGCCGCCGGGCTTGCGCCGGGGCGGCAATCCTTCCAAAGTATTCCCGATGGGGACCACCAACGACGCCGCGCCCGCGCGCGGCCGGAGGCAATGATCGAATGCCGCGTATCCTTGTCCTGCTCCCCGTTCTTTTCTTCCTTACTCTGACCTCTCCCGCACCGGCCATGGGGCCGGGGGCGGATCAACGCCAATTGATCGAGATGCCCGACCGAATGAAGGCCCATATGCTGGCCAACATGCGCGACCATCTGAAGGCGTTGGATGAAATCTTCGATGCCCTGGCCCAGGACCGTGCCGGGGATGCGGCGCAAATCGCCGAAGGCCGCCTGGGCATGAGTTCCATGCGGGCCCATGGTGCGGGGCATATGGGGCCGTTCATGCCGGAAGCCATGCGCAATTTCGGCACCGGCATGCACCGCGCCGCCAGCCGCTTCGCCCGCGCCGTGGAGACAGCGGATATCGAACCTTCGGCCAAATCGCAACGCGCCCTTTACGCCGCGTTCCGCGACATCACGGCCAATTGCACCGGCTGTCACGACGCATTTCGCCTGCACTGACCGGCGCTGCCCCGGGGGGCGTCGGCGGGCCGGATCAGACCGGCACGTCGCCCCGGATGGTCGTGCGCCACATCAGGCGGCGTTGCGGGTGGTCGTAATCGACGATCGCCTTGTGCTGAACCGTGCAGTTGTCCCAGACCACCAGATCGCGGGGTGTCCATTGATGGCGGTAGACGAAGCGCGGTTTGATGATGTGATCGGACAGGGCGTCGATCAGGCGCCGGGCGTCTTCCTGTTCCATGCCGACGACGGAGGTGCTGTCGACCTTCATGACGTAAAGGCCGAGGCGCCCCGTGCGCGGATGGCGCCGGACCATGGGGTGATCGACCGGCGGATATTTGGCGATCGTCTCGGCATCCGGGACGTAGGGGCGTTTGCGTTTGGTGAAATCGAACACCGCGCGCAGGTCGCGGATGCGGTCGCGCATTTCGTCGGGTAGGGCATCCCAGGCCGCCGCCGCGTTGGCGAAGGCCGTATCGCCCAGGGTCATACCGTGCAGGGTCGGCACCTCCACGGCATAGAGCATGGTCGCCCGGGCCGGGCGCTTGGCGTAACACATGTCGCTGTGCCATTCCTCGCCGGCGCGGCTGGAGCCGATGGGTTTGCCGTCCTTGGTGACGTTGGAAATGATGTAGATCTCGGGGCTGCCTTCGATCCCGAAGCGCGCGGCGTTGTGGTTGATTTCGACCTCGCCGAACAGGCGGCTGAACTCGACCTGTTGTTCCGGTGTCAGGTTCTGGTCCGGAAAGACCAGAACCCCGTGTTCGGCGAGGGCGTCCAGGATGCCTTCGCCGTTTTCATGGTTGAGGGGCTGCGATAAATCCACGCCCGTGACTTTGGCGCCCGCCGGGGCGTCCAGCGGCGTCACGGACATCGTCTGCGTGTCCGACATGGTTTCCTCCCGCGCGGCATTTCGCATCGCCGCGTCGTTATCGGGGGCAAGTCTATGCAATGCGGGGGGCGACGGCGCAGCGATTTTTTCTCAAGACGCGCGGACGAAATCTATATGCCGGTGTCCAACCGCCCGCACGGGAGGACCATAGCGCGTCACAATAGCAACATATGGACGGCCCCCCGGTGGGTGCTAAAGTATTCGTATCGAAGCTGTTTCACCGTCGCGGGCCGATTCCGGCCCGACGATTCTATTCCGGGGTCCCCTCATGCAGCGTTACATCATCTTCGCGCTCTGCGCGCTTGCCACGGTTCTGCTTGCCGGTTTTTCCGTTTCCATTTCCTGGCTGATCCCCTTTGCGGCGATCGCCGGCGCGCTGACGGCGCTGGGCGTCTGGGACATGTTCCAGACGCGCCACGCGATCATGCGCAACTACCCGGTGATCGGACATATGCGTTGGCTGTTCGAAGGCATCCGCCCGGAAATCCGGCAATACCTGATCGAAAGCGATCAGGACGAGCAGCCGTTCTCGCGCGAACAACGGTCCCTCGTCTATCAACGCGCCAAGGGGGTCGAGGACAAACGCCCGTTCGGCACGCGTGAAGACGTCTATGTCCCCGGGTACAGCTGGCTGACCCATTCGGTCAGCGCCCGTCACATCGACGATCACGATTTCCGCGTGAAGATCGGCGGGCCGGACTGCAAGCAGCCCTATGACATCTCGCTCTACAACATCTCGGCCATGAGCTTCGGCGCGCTGAGCGCCAATGCCATCCTGGCGTTGAACACCGGGGCCAGGATGGGCGGCTTCGCCCATGACACGGGCGAGGGCGGGATCAGCCGCTATCACCGCCAGGGCGGCGGCGACCTGATCTACGAGATCGGCACGGGCTATTTCGGCTGCCGCGACGAGTTGGGGAATTTCTCGCCCGAACGCTTCGCCGAACAGGCCGCCGATCCGCAGATCAAGATGATCGAGGTGAAATTGTCCCAGGGGGCGAAGCCGGGCCATGGCGGTGTCCTGCCGGCGGCCAAGATCACGCCGGAAATTGCCGAGGCGCGGGGCGTGCCCATGGGCGTCGACTGCGTCTCGCCGGCCGGGCATTCGGCCTTTTCCACGCCCATCGAATTCATGGAATTCCTGGGCCAGCTGCGTGAACTGTCGGGCGGCAAGCCGGTCGGGTTCAAACTGTGTATCGGCCACCGGCGGGAATTCATGTGCATGGTCAAGGGCATGCTGGAAACCGGCATCATCCCCGACTTCATCGTCATCGACGGCAAGGAAGGGGGTACCGGGGCGGCGCCCCTGGAGTTCACCAACCATATCGGCACGCCGATGATCGAGGGCCTGACCTTCGTTCACAACACCCTGCGGGGGGCGGGTATCCGGGACAAGGTGCGCCTGGGTGCCGCCAGCAAGCTGGTCACCGCGTTCGAAATTTCACGCGCCCTGGCGCTGGGCGCCGATTGGTGCAATTCGGCGCGCGGCTTCATGTTCTCCGTCGGCTGCATTCAGGCCCAGGCCTGCCATACCAACGCCTGCCCGACGGGGGTGGCGACGCAGGACCCGCTGCGCCAGCGCGCCCTGAACGTCGACGACAAGTCGCACCGGGTCTTCCGTTTTCATCAGAATACGCTGCGCGCCGTGGCCGACATGGTGGGGGCGGCGGGCCTGAACGATCCGGCCGAACTGCATCCCAAGCATTTCAACGTGCGTCAGAACAGCGGCGAGACGGTCGCC
>NZRL01000057.1 GCA_002696205.1 Rhodospirillaceae bacterium
CGGTCTCTCATGAACTTGGGCACCTGCTTTTACATCAGAAGGACCGCTTAGTACTGCGCCGAGGAACTGGCGCGCCGAAGGCATACAAAGACCCAGAGTGGCAAGCGAAGTGTTTCGCCGGGGAATTTTTGATCGCTCACACTCTGGTCAACCAGTTCAGTTCGCTGGATGAAGTCGCCAGCGCATTCGGCGTGTCGGTTCCTGCCGCACGTGTCCAGTTGGAGGTCTTTGCAAAAGATGACATCTGGCAAAAATAACCGAGGCAGCGCAGGAGGATTCTCCAACGCTGCCTCAATTTCACGCTGCTCACACTTGAACGGGCGACCCGTTGTGGGCGGCACATTCACTGGATACTGCGTGGTTTCGCAGCCTCAAAATAGCGGTTCCGGTGCTTTGTGCAAGCGTAAACCCCTCGCCCATGAAAGGAGGGTGACATGAAAACCAAGGACGAGCGCGAGCCTGAGGGCACGCTTATCTTTCGCCGGTACCGCCGTTTGCCAAACGGCCGCGTGCTGGATGCGCATGAATACGGCCTGAAAGCTTGGCCAATTCGGGTCAAGTAAAACAGTCCGACGAGTTTGACAGAGAGGCTGAGCGGGGCATCTGCAAAGGTGCCCCGTTCTTCTTTGACCTAGGGGCTTTATTGGAAGCCCATTTCGCCGTCGTCGTTCCGATCCGGACGAATTGGCACCCGCCCGCAGGGAGCACAGTTGAACAAAATATCAATGCCTTCGGAGGAAATGGGGTGGCTGATGGGATTCGAACCCACGACCCTCGGCACCACAAGCCGATGCTCTAACCGACTGAGCTACAGCCACCATTCGGACCCGTTTTCGAGCCCTTGGACCGCTGGTTTTACCATATGCGGCCCGCGAAAGAGCGCCCTGTGTAATCCTCTGCCCGGCCTACGTCAAGCGGCGGTTTTCGGGCGCCGCGCCGGGCTGGAAATGCAGGGCCAGCCAGACGGTCGGGCCGTCCTGGGCCGTCCATTCGACGCGGTGGCGGCAATGGGCCGGAAGCAGCAGGTAATCGCCGGGCCCGAGGGCCCGCACCGCCCCCTCGCCTTCGATCGATAAACCCGCCGCGCCCTGCAGGAGCAAGACCCATTCGTCCTCGGGCTGGTCGTACCATTCGCCGTCGGGCGTCGCCTGACCGGTCGAGACGATGCGGATCAGGCGAAACGCCCCGCCTTCGGCCAGGGTCGCGAAATCCTCCGCGTCCAGCCGTGCGGGCAGATCGCCGAGCAGATTGGCGGTCGGCGCCGCCGGATTTCCTGAATGGCCGTCGTTCATCGCCCCCTCGTTCATCTCCGTTGCGTCCTCCCCGCCGTCTACCATAGAGTGCCGCCCACAAAACGGGCATGAGCGCCCCCAATAAAGATCATCAAACGGAGTTTGCATCCATGGTTCAAATGGCCGCCGCCATGTCCCGGCTGGGCACCGAGAGTGCCTTCGAAGTTCTCGCCCGCGCCAACGCGCTTGCCGCCCAGGGCAAGGACATCATCAACCTCGGCATCGGCCAGCCGGACTTCAAGACGCCGGAGCATATCGTCGAGGCCGCGATCAAGGCGCTGCGCGACGGCCACCACGGCTACACCCCCGCCAACGGCATCCCCGAACTGCGCGAAGCCGTGGTCCGCGACATCGAGAAATACCGCAAGGTCCAGGTCGATCCCGCCGACGTCATCATCGTGCCGGGCGGCAAGGTGACCATGTTCTTCGCCGTCCTGGCGCTGGGCGAACCGGGAGCGGAGATCATCTATCCCAACCCGGGCTTCCCAATCTACGAAAGCGTCATCAAGTTCACGGGCGCCACGCCGGTGCCGATGCCGCTGCACGAAGACAAGGGCTTCGCCTTCTCGGCCGAGGAAGTGTTGAGCCTGATCACGCCGAACACGCGGCTGATCATCCTGAACTCGCCCGCCAACCCGACCGGCGGCGCCGTGCCGCGCGAGGAAATGGACAAGCTCGTCGAGGGCCTGTTGAAGCAGCCCCAGGTCACCATCATGTCCGACGAGATCTATTGCCGCATGCTCTATGACGGGCGCGAGCACGTCAGCCTGCTGGAATACGAAGACCTGCGCGACCGGGTGATTTTGCTGGACGGCTGGTCCAAGACCTATGCCATGACCGGCTGGCGCATGGGCTACGGTGTGTGGCCGAAATCGATGGTCGAGCCGGTGACCCGCCTGGCCATCAACTGCAATTCCTGCGTCAATGCATCTGCCCAGTTCGCGGGCATCGCCGCGTTGGACGGGCCGCAGGACGCGGTCGACGAGATGGTCAAGGCTTTTGACGAACGGCGGAAAGTCATTCTGCGCGAGCTGAACCAGATTCCGGGCTTCCGCTGCGCCGAGCCAGGAGGTGCCTTCTATGCCTTCCCGAACATCGAAGGCACGGGCCTTTCGGCCATGGAATTGCAGAACAAGCTGCTGAACGACGCGGGCGTGGCGATCATCGCCGGGACCAGCTTCGGCGCCTATGGCGAAGGCTACGTCCGGTTCTCTTATGCCAACTCCACCGAGAACATCCTGAAGGCCACCCAGCGCATCCGCGAGACCCTGGCCGACTAGGTTGTAGGACTCTCCGCGGGTCCTCCCGCGGGCATGCTTCCGGCATCAGTCCAAAAAATAGGCATGTGCCTTTTCGATAGGCACAATGCCGCCTTTTCGGCTGCCCGAACGCCCTGAACAATCCCCCTTAATGAATTGATATAATTCAATATTTTAGACCGGCGGAAACTGGCACGCCTCCTGCTATAGAGGGGCGGACAAGGAAGCTGGCCGCGGCACAACGGGCCACTTCCGCGCGTAATTCCAATTTGTTCAAGTCGGGGGAAACCCCAAGGGAAACATACTGATGAAAAAGATCGAAGCCATCATCAAGCCGTTCAAGCTGGATGAGGTGAAGGAGGCCCTCCACGAGGTGGGTCTGCAGGGTATCACCGTGGTCGAAGCCAAGGGTTTCGGCCGCCAGAAAGGCCATACGGAGCTCTATCGCGGCGCCGAGTACGTGGTCGATTTCCTGCCCAAGGTGAAGATTGAGCTGGTGGTCGACGACGATATGGCCGTCGCCGCCGTCGAAGCCATCCAACAGACGGCCCAAACCGGCCGTATCGGCGACGGCAAAATCTTCATTCTTCCCGTGGAAGAAGCGATCCGCGTACGCACCGGCGAACGCGGTTCGGAGGCGATCTAGCCGTCCGGTTTTCGTCGGCCGGCGGCCGGCGCGCCAGGGAGGCACCAACAACGCGCGTTCAAAACATCGTCTGGACATTAGTGTAAAGAAAAGGAAGCGAATATGAGCTTGGATATCAAGACACCGGCTGAGTTCTGCAAATACGTCAAGGACAACGAAATTCCCTACGTTGACCTGCGTTTCACGGATTCCCGCGGTAAGTGGCAGCACCTGACCATGGTTTCGTCCTTCGTCGGCGAAGACGAATTCGAAGACGGCATCATGTTCGACGGCTCGTCCATCGCCGGTTGGAAAGAGATCAACGAATCCGACATGGCGCTGATCCCCGACGCCACCTCCGCCGTCATGGACCCCTTCTCGGCTCAGCCGAGCCTGATCGTCAACTGCGACGTCCTGGACCCGGTCACCGGTCAGGGCTATGAGCGCGACCCGCGTTCGGTCGCCAAGCGGGCGGAAGCCTATCTGGGCACCACGGGCATCGGCGACACGGCCTACTTCGGAGCCGAGCCGGAATTCTTCGTGTTCGACGACGTCCGCTTCGACGTTCAGATGAACAAGTGCTCCTACGAATTCACGTCGGAAGAAGGCCCCTACGTCACGGGCGCCATGTTCGAAGAAGGCAACCTGGGCCATCGTCCGGGCGTCAAGGGCGGCTACTTCCCGGTTCCGCCGGTCGACTCCTGCCATGATCTGCGCGGCGAAATGGTCAGCGTGATGCAGGAAATGGGCCTGACCATGGACAAGCATCACCACGAAGTCGCCCCGTCCCAGCACGAACTGGGCATGGCCTTCGACACGCTGGTCCGTGCGGCCGACAACGTGCAGATCTACAAGTACTGCACCCAGATGGTCGCCCATACCTACGGCAAGACGGCGACCTTCATGCCGAAGCCGGTCGCGGGCGACAACGGCACGGGCATGCACACCCACCAGTCGATCTGGAAAGACGGCGCGCCGACCTTCGCCGGCTCGGGCTATGCCGACCTGTCGGAAACCTGCCTGTACTACATCGGCGGCATCATCAAGCACGCGAAGGCCATCAACGCCTTCACGAACCCGTCGACCAACTCGTACAAGCGTCTGATCCCCGGTTTCGAAGCCCCGGTCCTGCTGGCCTATTCGGCCCGTAACCGTTCCGCTTCCTGCCGTATCCCGTACTCCGGCAGCCCCAAGGGCAAGCGCGTGGAAATCCGTTTCCCCGACGCCACGGCCAACCCGTATCTGGCCTTCTCGGCCATGATGATGGCCGGCCTGGACGGCATTCAGAACAAGATCCACCCGGGCGACGCCATGGACAAGGATCTCTACGACCTGCCGCCGGAAGAACTGGCGGGCGTGCCGACGGTTTGCGGCTCCCTGCGCGAAGCGCTGGAAGCCCTGGACGCCGACCGCGAGTTCCTGAAGAAGGGCGACGTCCTGACCGACGACGCGATCGACGGCTACATGGGCCTCAAGTGGGAAGAAGTGTACGCCATGGAACACACCCCGCATCCGATCGAGTTCAAGATGTACTACTCCTCGTAATAGCGCCGGACGCGGGCGGGGCACATGCCCTGCCCGCTCCCGCTTTTTCGAGCGCATCTCGAACGGCCGAAACGGCCATCTACAGAATTTACGCGCCAAACTTGGGGGTTCTGCTTGTTACAAGCAGGCCCCCGATTTTCTTGCGGATACCAAGAACATGCGCACGAAAAAGGCCGCCGGGAACACGCCGGCGGCCTTTCGCGTTTCGGTCGGTGTCGCACGTCAGCCGGAAACGGGACGCACCTTCACCGGCTCGTATTCCTCGACCCGGTCCGTCGCCGGGGCCGGCGTGCGCGACAACGCCGCGACCTGATCCCAAAGCTCCTGGGTCATCTTGATATCCAACGATTTCAACGACGGCGCCAATTGCTTGACGTCGCGCGCACCCACGATGGGCGCCGTCACCGCCGGATGGGCCGCGGTCCAGGCAACGGACAACGCCACCGGGTGCACCCCCATTTCCTTGGCGAACTCGGTGAACTTGCCCGCCGTATCGAACATCCAATCGTCGGCGTAACGGTCGGAATAGTTCTTCTGATCCATGATGCGGCCCTTCTTGGGGCGCTTGTCCGGGCCGTACTTGCCCGACAGCATGCCGCCGCCGACGGGGCTGTAGGTGATGACGCCCAGCCCCTCGGCCATGGCCTGGGGAAAGATTTCCGCCTCGGCCGCGCGCTTGACCAGATTGTACATGGGCTGGATCACGTCGAACTTGGTCCAACCATTCTTTTCCGAAATGCCCAGCGCCTTGGAGACCTGCCAGGCGGCGTAGTTGGACGCCCCGATGTACAGCACCTTGCCCGACCGCACGACGTCTTCCAGCCCGCGCAGGACTTCTTCCAGCGGCGCCAGTTTTTCGAACCGGTGCATGAACAGAACGTCCAGCCGGTCGGTCTTCAGCCGCTTCAGGGAATCCTCGACGGCCTTCGAGACATGACGGCGGTTGCCGCCGGCCGAATTGATATCGCCCCGGATGTTGTTGAAGCATTTCGAGGTGATGACCAGGTTGTCGCGCTCGCTCTTCATCAACTGTCCCAGGATGGTCTCGGCCTTGCCCTTGGTATAGGCATCGGCGCAGTCGAAGAAGTTGATCCCCAGATCGCGGACCTTCTTGTACATCGCCCGCGAGGCGGCCAGATCGGCCTCGGCCCCGAAGGACATGGTCCCGAAGCAGAGCTGCGACACCTTGACGCCGGTGCGGCCCAAAGGTCTGTATTCCATTGACGGTTTCCTCCCATGTCGTGCCCGGTCCGTTCGGCCGGTTCAATTCGCGCTATCTGGAAGGCAGAGTGCCGGTCCCGCCCGAAAGACGCAAGCCACCCCTGATTTTCCGCATCCGGCGCGCAGGTTCTATTGTGAAATTTCGCCTGGAATCCCAATATGATGGATTATTCTTTGGCGGCACTCTGGGACCTTCGCGGCAATCGGCATGGAACTGGCCAATCATCTTATTCTGATCGGATCGGGATTGATCCTGGCGAGCATTTTCGCCGGGACGCTGTCGTCCCGTTTCGGCGCGCCATTGCTGTTGGTGTTTTTGGTGCTTGGCATGCTGGCGGGCGAGGACGGCCCCGGCGGCATCGACTTCGACGATTACGAGGCAACCTACCTGGTCGGCAGCATCGCGCTGGCCGTCATCCTGTTCGACGGCGGCCTGCGCACGCGCTGGCGCGATTTCCGGGGCGTCGCCGCACCGGCGGTGGTTCTGGCGACCGTCGGGGTCCTGGTCACCGCGGCGATCACCGGCACCGCCGCGCGCTATCTGTTGGGGATCGGTTGGCTGGAAGGCCTGCTGGTCGGCGCCATCGTCGCGTCGACCGATGCGGCGGCGGTGTTCCTGTTGCTCTCCGCGCGGGCCATGCGGCTGCGCGAACGCCTGGGCGCCTTGCTGGAAGCCGAGGCCGGGCTGAACGATCCCATGGCCGTCATGCTGACCGTGACCTGCGTCAGCCTGATCCTGTCGACCGACGCGGCGCTGTCGGTCGATACGGCCGCAGATGTCGCCGGGCGCTTCGTACTGCAGATCGCGGGCGGGCTGATCGCCGGGGTGATCGGCGGGTATCCCCTGCTCACGACCCTCAACGGATTGAACATCGCCTCGGGCTTGTATCCCGTGCTGGCCGCCGCCGGGGCGCTGCTGCTGTTCGCGGGGGCGCAGGAGATCGGCGCCAGCGGCTTCCTCGCGGTTTATCTCGCCGGATTGATCGTCGGCAACAAGCGGCACAAGGCGACCTTGCTGATCAATCGGTTTCACGACGGTCTCGCCTGGCTCTGCCAGATCGCCATGTTCCTGATCCTGGGCCTGCTGATCACACCCAGTTCCCTGATCCCGGTCATCCTGCCCGCCGTCGGGATCGCGGCGGCACTGGTCTTCATCGCCCGGCCCGTCGCGACGGCGCTGTCCCTCGCCTGGTTCCGCTATCCCCTGCGCGAGACGGCCTTCGTCTCCTGGGTCGGCCTGCGCGGCGCGGTGCCCATCTTCCTTGGCACCATTCCCGTTCTGGCGGGGCTGGAGAACGCGGAAACCTATTTCGGCGTCGTCTACATGGTGGTCATGGCCTCGTTGATCGTTCAGGGATGGAGCGTCGGCGCCGTCGGCCGCCGCCTGGGCGTGATGCTCGCGCCGCGCCCGCCGCAGCCGCCGCGCGTGGAAATCGGCCTGCCGACGGATACCGGGCGGGACATGACGGCCTATAGCGTGCAGCCACGCAGCCTGTCCGTCCGGCGCGATCTCTCGCGCCTGCCTCTGCCCGACGGGATCGACGTCGTCTCGGTCATCCGCGACGGCCAGATGCGCACACCCGCCGAGGTCGACCGCCTGGCCCCCGGCGACGACGTGATCCTGATCGCCCCGCCGGACCGTATGCCCGACCTGGACCGCCTGTTCGGGGCGCGCGGGCCCGGCCTGCACGATCCGGAAAACGCGGGGGCGTTTACCTTCGACGGCACGACGGCACTGGGCGCCATCGCCGACGCCTACGATTTCTGGGTCCCGGCACGGCGGCGGGCCCTGCCCGTCGGCGAGTTCATCAAACGCAATCTGCTGCGGCGTCCGGTGGCGGGCCGGCGCCTGCACCTGACGACGGTGGACCTGATCATCGCCCGCATCGAGGACGGCCGCATCGCCGCGGTGGCGATCGATCTGGACCCGCCCGCCGGGCGCTGGTGGCGGCGCCTCGACCTGGCCAAGGTCTGGATCGAGGCGCGATTGGGCCGGACAGCGGGAAAAGGCGGTAAACACAGCGAATAAACTTTCGCTGCAGTGCCGCAAAGGGTTCATTCTGGGGGAAAAAGGCTCTAACCTGATCGGGTTCCGTCGGGCAGCGCCCGGTCGGCGGAACACCTCCCAGGCCCCCAAAAGAGAGCTGCCCATGGGATCGCATGCGACCCTGCCCCATCTGCGCGAGATCATCGTCTTCCTGGTCGCCGCCGGCGTCATGGTTCCCCTGTTCCACCGGATCAAGGTCAGCCCCGTCCTCGGCTATCTGGTCCTGGGCGGCCTGATCGGGCCGTTCGGCCTGGGCCTGCTGGCGGGCGAGTTCCCGGCCCTGTCCCATGTCGTGATTTCCGATATCGAGGGCGTCAAGGCACTGGCCGAACTGGGCGTCGTGTTCCTGTTGTTCACCATCGGGTTGGAATTGTCGCTGGAACGCCTCTGGGCCATGCGGCGCCTCGTGTTCGGGCTGGGCAGCCTGCAAATTCTGATCACCGGCGCGATCATCGGCGCCATCGCCCATGCCTTCGGCAATTCGATCGAAGCCTCGATCGTTCTCGGCGCGTGCCTCGCGCTGTCGTCTACCGCCATCGTCATGCAGCTCCTGATGGGTGGCGGACGGCTCGGCACACCGCTCGGCCGGGCGACCTTCTCGATCCTGCTGATGCAGGATCTGGCCGTGGTGCCGATCCTGTTCGTGGTCGGCGTTCTGGGGGTCGAGGTCGAAGGCGGCGTCGGCACGGAATTGGCCCTGGCCCTGGGCAAGGCGGCGCTGACCATCGCCGTGATCTACACGGTCGGCCGACTGGTCCTGCGCCCCGCCCTGCGCCTGGTCGCCCAGACCCGCAGCCCGGAAATGTTCATGGCGGCGGTCCTGCTGACCGTCATCGGGATCGCCGCGATCACCGGCTCGGCGGGCCTGTCCATGGCCTTGGGCGCGTTCCTGGCCGGTTTGCTGCTGGCTGAAACGGAATACAGCCACGAGATCGAGGTCGATATCGAGCCCTTCAAGGGCCTGATGCTGGGCCTGTTCTTCATGTCCGTCGGCATGGGCATCGATTGGCGCGTGGTCGGGGACGAGCCGCTTTGGATTCCGCTGTCCGTGTTCGGGCTGTTCCTGGTCAAGGGCATCGTCGCGGCGGGCCTTTGCGCGGCATTCGGCCTGCCCCGTCATACCTCGTTCGAAACCGGCCTGTTGTTGGGCCAGGGCGGGGAATTCGCCTTCATCGTCGTCGGCCTCGCCATGACCTTGAACCTGATCCCCGGCGAAGTCGGCCAATTCATGCTGATCGTCGCGGGGCTGACCATGCTGTTCACGCCGCCGCTGGCCGCCGTCGCCCAGAAAGTCGCCGGCCGAATGGAGAGGGACGCCACGACCCGTGCCCATCAGGGCACCCTGGAAGCGGAAGACGACATCGAAGGGCACGTCATCCTGGCCGGGTTCGGGCGGTTCGGGCGGACCTTGGCGAACACGCTTCAATCGGAATCAATTTCCTTCATCGCACTCGACATGGACCCGACGCATGTCGCCCAGGGCCGGGCCGACAAGCTGCCCGTGTTCTACGGCGATGCCTCGCGGCTGGACATGCTGAAACGCGCCCATATCGGCACCTGCGCCGCCGTCGTCGTGACCATGGACAACCCCGCGGCGGCCGAGCGCATCGTCGGCGAAATCCGCAAGCATTGGCCGCTGATCAACGTTTATGCCCGGGCCCGGGACAAGGGCCATGCGGAACGCCTGTGCGCCGCCGGCGCCAATACGGCGGTGCCGGAGACCATCGAAGGCAGCCTGCAACTGGCCGGGCGCGTTCTATCGGGCCTGGGCGCCACGGAAGAAGCCGTGCGCCGGCGCCTGGAACATCAGCGGGCGTTGGAAGAACTCTGACCCGGCGGGACTCGCGGCCCGGCCAAGAATTCCCGTCTTAGAACGGGATCCAGGAATGTTCCTTGGAATAATGCAGGTAGCCGACGCTGGCCCCCGCGCGCAGGCCGACGCCCGTGCGGATCGGCGCCAGGATCACGTCACCCGCCTGCTGATAGTTCACGCCCAGGCCGGCGACCACGTAGAAGCTGCCGTCGACGCCGGGATAGCGCTGAAACAGGGCTTCGGTGTTGCCCAGGTTATAGATCAAGGTGAAGACCTTCGACGCGTTGCCGCCGAAATCGAATCCGATGGACGGCCCCTGCCAATAGACTTTCTGGGTCGTGCCTGATTTACGCTCCAGCGTGCCGTTGCCGTAGCGCAGGCCGATCCCGATGGCGCCCGAGGCTTCCTCGCCCAGGATGATCGCGTTGGGCTTGCCTTGGTCCTCGAACACCTTCTGGATCGCATCGGCGAGGCCCTTGGTCGTGGTGCCGAAGAAGCCCTTGGCCTTCGCCACGATTTCTTCCTGGGTATAGGTGTCCTCGGCCGCGGCGGGACGCGGCGCGCCCATTGCGAGGACGGCGGTCATCAGGACGGCGGTAAGAACGGCGGACAGGCGCATGGGAAGGCTCCTCTCGATGGCGGGACGACAGTCTACGTCGGTGAATATGACGAAAGAATGATGCCCGTCACAGGGATTTCCGTGTACGGCGCGGCGCGTCAGCGGTCAGGCAACGTGACGGTGACGGTCGCCTTGCCGTATCCGTGAACCTTGTCATGGGCCCGCACGATCACCTGCTTGAGCCCCGGCGGCACCTTCACCCCGCCGACGGAGCGCGTGAACGGCTGTTCGTCGACGTGGGGGTGATAAAGCACCCGGCGTTCCAACAAGGCGCCGTCGGGGCCCAGAACCTCGAAATTATCGGCGTAGTGATCCCATCCCGTATCGCCGTGGCGGATCGTCGCCGACACGGTGTAGCTGCCGTCACCATTGGGCGAAGCCTCGGCGGCGATCACCCGGGGCTGGTCGGCCTGAACCGATCCGGTCGACCAGAGCAGAACGATTAGAACGGCGCCAATCGCTGCCTTGAATCCCGATCCTGTCATGAAGCGCACCCCTGTCGATCTCATGCTTCTTACCCGCAGAATACCGCGCTTCTTCGGGCCGGCGAAAGTCGATGACGAAATTGTGTTGACACTTATGTTCTTGTTATGTTCTCTTCTGTTCACACAATGTTCCGTTGGTTTCAACCCCTGGGGAGATGACCCATGCTGATGTCCCGTTTGAACGAACTCGCCGCCCTCGCCCTTATGTTCACCGCCGGCTATGCCTGCATGGTGGTCGGCTGAGGATGGCCGCCGGGGCGCCCCTTGGCGCGCCCCTCGGGCCGGTGTCGGCGGCGAGACCACATTCGGCAGTCCTCGGTCTATCGGGGCTGCCGATGGCTCCGCCGCCCCGGGCCGCAAGGCGCCTCCGCGCAGGCACTCATCCCGCCCCGGCCAGGAAATGGATTCGCCCCTAGGCTTCCGGCACGGGCCGCTTTTTTCCGGCTTCGTCCAAGGCGACGAAGGTGAAGATGCCCTCGGTCACCTTGACCCGTCTGTTGCGTACCCGTTGCCGCAGGGCCCAGGCCTCGATCCGAATGGCGATCGACGTGGTGCCCACGCGGACGACCTCGGCGTAACAACACAGCACGTCGCCCACGTTCACCGGCTTGTGGAAGATGAATCCGTCGACGGCAACCGTCGCGACCCGGCCGCCGGCCCGCTGGGCCGCCGCGATGCCGCCCGCCACGTCCATCTGCGCCATGACCCAACCGCCGAAGATATCGCCCGACGGATTGGTGTCAGCCGGCATGGCCAGGGTGCGGATCGCCAGTTCGCCGCGCGGCGTCTCTTCGCCGCCGCCGGGGCCCGCGCCGGGGCCGGTTTCGGGGGTTTCGGGCGTGTCGTCCGGGGTTGTCATCACGAAAAATTCCTATTTTTGAAACGTCGAAATCAGCACAATATATGGTAATTCATTGCATCCCCCCTACCCCATCATGGTATATCTTGGAATGCAATCACCGCCAGCGCAGCGCCGCCCGGCCGGGACCTTAAGAACAAGCGGAACAGCGCCCCCACGGGTAAGAGAATGAGCGACCTATTTCAGCACGCCGAAGACAAAAAGCAACCGGATAAGGCCCCCGCGCCGACGCCGCCGAAGGCATCGAAGGCCGCGAAGCCGGCCAAACCGGCCGCCGCATCGGCCGATGGCGACTACACGGCCAAGGACATCGAGGTCCTGGAGGGCCTGGAGCCCGTCCGCCGCCGCCCCGGCATGTACATCGGCGGCACGGATGAACGCGCCCTGCACCACCTGGCGGCGGAAATCATCGACAACTCCATGGACGAGGCCGTGGCCGGCCATGCGTCGCGGATCGAGGTCGCGCTGGGCGAAGACGGCGCGCTGACCGTACGCGACAACGGGCGCGGCATTCCCGTCGATCCGCACCCCAAGTTCAAGGACAAATCGGCGCTTGAGGTCATCCTCACGACCCTGCATTCCGGCGGCAAGTTTTCCGGCAAGAACTACGAGACCTCCGGCGGCCTGCACGGCGTCGGGATTTCCGTCGTCAACGCCTTGTCGGAAAAGCTGGTGGTCGAGGTCGCGCGCGACAAGAAACTCTGGCGCCAGACTTACGAACGCGGCCATCCGACCTCTGCGCTCGAGGACGCGGGAGCCGTCAACAACCGGCGCGGCACCACCGTTATCTTCCTGCCCGATCCCGAGATCTTCGGCGCCCGCGCTTTGTTCAAACCGCAGACCCTCTACAAACTGGCGCGCTCCAAGGCCTATCTGTTCAAGGGCGTGGAAATCCGCTGGTCCGTCGATCCCAAGCTGCTGAAAGCCGACGATCCGACGCCGGCCGAGGCGACCTTCCACTTCCCGGGCGGGCTCGGCGACTATCTGGCGGCGACGCTGGACAAACGCAAATGCCTGACCGATCAGCCCTTCGTCGGCGAAAGCAAGCTGAACGGCGGTACCGGCCGCGCCGAATGGGCCATCGCCTGGCCCTATGACGAGGAAGGCTTCTGTTCGTCCTACTGCAACACGGTGCCGACGGCCCAGGGCGGGACCCATGAAACGGGCTTGAAATCGGCCCTGTCGCGGGGCTTGCGGGCGTACGGCGAGTTGGTCAAGAACAAGGAAGCCGCCAAGATCCAGGCCGACGACATCACCGGCGGGGCGGCGATCATGCTCTCCGTGTTCATCGGCGATCCCCAGTTCCAGGGCCAGACCAAGGACAAGCTGTCGACCGCCGAGGCGCACCGCCTGGTCGAAACCGCCGTGCGCGACCATTTCGACCATTGGCTGTCCGGCAATCCGGCCCAGGCGGGTGCCTTGTTGGAGCGCACGATCGAGCGCGCGGAAATGCGTCTCAAGCGCCGCGCCGCCAAGGAAACCAAGCGCCAATCGGCGACCCGCCGCGTCCGCCTGCCCGGTAAGCTTTCCGATTGCACGCGCAATACGGCCGGCGGTACGGAAATCTTCCTGGTCGAGGGCGACAGCGCCGGCGGCTCCGCCAAGCAGGCCCGCCACCGCGAGACCCAGGCCGTCCTGCCGCTGCGCGGCAAGATTCTGAACGTTGCCAGCGCGACTGCCGACAAGATTCGCGCCAACCAGGAACTCAGCGACCTGATGGAAGCCTTGGGCTGCGGCACCGGTGATCAGTTCCTGGAAGACGACCTGCGTTACGAGCGGGTGATCATCATGACCGACGCGGACGTCGACGGCGCCCATATTGCGTCGCTGCTGATGACGTTCTTCTTCCAGGAAATGCCGAAGCTGGTGGAGACCGGCCATCTCTATCTGGCCCTGCCGCCGCTCTACCGTCTGGTCCAGGGCGGGAAATCCGCCTATGCCCGCGATGACGACCACAAGGACCACCTGATGGAGACCGAGTTCAAGGGCCGCGGTAAGGTTGAGGTCAGCCGCTTCAAGGGCCTGGGCGAAATGCCGCCGGCGCAGTTGAAGGAAACCACCATGGACCCGAAGAAGCGGGTCCTGCTGCGGGTTACCCTGCCGACCGGCGAGGATCCGGAAATCCGCACGGAAGCGCGCAAGACCGCCAAACTGGTGGAAAGCCTGATGGGACGGAAGCCGGAATTGCGCTTCGCCTATATCCAGGACCACGCCCGCTTTGTCGAAGACATCGACATTTAGGCCGCCACCAGTCGTCGGGCCGCCCGGCCCGCTGAACCCCGTCTAGTTCAGCAGGTCCTGCGGCGCGTCCAGCCCCGTCGCCTCGTCGACGCCGAGCATCAGGTTCAGGCATTGCACCGCCTGCCCCGACGCCCCCTTGCCCAGATTGTCCAGCAGCGCCGTCAGCACCGCCTGGCCCGTGCCCTCGTTAGCGAAGACGAACAACTTCAACTCGTTCGTGCCGTTCAGGCCCTCGGGCTCCAGATGGCCCATGGAAAGCGCCGCGTCGTAGTCGGCGACCGTGACGAAGCGGCGACCGGCGTAATGGTCGGCGAGCGCCGCCTGCAGGTCCTTGGCCTTGGGCGTGCCCGGCAGGGACCACAGCGGCACCGGAACCTGCACGATCATGCCCTGCATGTAGCGCGCGACGGAGGGCACGAAGATCGGCGCATGGTCGAGGCCCGAATACTTGTGCATTTCCGGAATGTGCTTATGGGCGAGGCCCAGGGCGTAGACCCGCACGGCGGCCTCGATATGCCCTTCGGCGCCCGGGTCCTCGAACGCCTGAATCAATTGCCGCCCACCGCCGGAATAGCCGGAGACCGCGTTGATCGTGGCCGGGAAATTCGCAGGCAGCAGCCCCGCAGAGACCAGTGGATGCAGCAAGGCGATCGACGAGACGGCGTAACAGCCCGTGTTGGCGACCCGCTTGGCCGCCGCCACTTTGGTCTCATGGCCCTTGTCGTACTCCGGGAAACCATAGGTCCAGCCCTCGGCCACCCGGTGGGCCGTCGAGGCGTCGATCACCCGCGTGTTGGGGTTGTCGATCATCGCCACGGCTTCCTTGGCCGCCGCATCGGGCAAACACAAAATCGCCACGTCGGCGGCGTTCAGGGCCTCGGCCCGGGCCTTGGGGTCTTTCCGCACCGCGTCCGCCAGGCGCAGGAGTTCAACATCGTCGCGGCGTTCCAGGCGCGCGCTGATCTGCAGCCCCGTGGTTCCTACCTCTCCGTCGATGAACACCTTGGCGGTCATGGTCATGGTCCTTGAATCTGAATGGTCGGGCCGACGGCCGACGGGCCACCGGATGGGCCACGGTATAAGCGCCCCGGCGGCGAGGCGCAACAATGCGCATTGATCGGCCTGGCGCCCGAGGTCTAGAGTTTCGCCCAATCAATCCCGCCAAATATCCAAACCAAAGGCTCAAGAACAATGCTGCTGCCGACATCCAAGACCTACACCCATGGCGACTTCACGCTGTCGACGGGTGAAACCCTGCCTGATCTGACCCTCGCCTACGAGACCTGGGGCACGCTCAACGCCGCCGGGGACAATGCCATCCTGCTGTGTCACGGCTATACCAACTTCCCCCATGCCGCCGGCGACGAAAGCGGCTGGGCCGACAATCTGATCGGCCCGGGCAAGGGCATCGATACGGACAAATACTTCGTCGTATGCGCAAACAACCTGGGGTCCAGCTACGGCACGTCCAGCGCCGCGACGGTCAATCCCGCGACCGGCAAGCTCTGGGGCCCGGACTTTCCCAAGTTCACCGTCGCCGACACGGTCGAGACGCAACGCATTCTTATCGACCACCTGGGCATCGGCCAATTGAAGGCCGTCATCGGCTATTCCTACGGCGGGCACCTGACCTTCCGCTGGGGCGCGACGCATCCCGACCGCATGCGCGCCCTGGTGCCGATCGCCGGCGTGATCAAGCGCGCGACGACCCCGGGACAGGTCGATGAAATCCGCGGCCGCTACGCCAAATGCGCCGGGTGGAACGGCGGCCATTATGTCGGCAATCCGGATGCCGGCGCCGTCTACGAAGAACTGGCGGCGGCGCGCGTCGAACGGCTGACCAATTACGGCATCGGCGATTATCTGGCCGACACCCTGGGCGGCAAGGACGCGGCGGCAGCCGAAATCGCCAAGCGGGCCGAATCCTGGGCCCAGGAGTTCGACGCCAATTGCCTGTATCAGCTCTACGAAGCCGGGATCGGCTCGGACATGACGCCGCACGCCGCCAAGTACAAGGCCCCCCTGATGAACGTCCTGGCCGATACGGACAACGTCGTCGATGTGGCGCTCGGCCAGCCAACGGTGGACCTTCTGAAAGCCGAGGGGCTGGATGCGGAATTCTGCGAGATCAAGACCAAGTACGGCCACGCGGGCCCGATGATCGACGCCCACCTTTGGGACGACCGGCTGCGGGCGTTCCTCGACCGCACGCCCTGACGCGGGCGGTACCAAGTCACGGCAAAGCCCAAGGTCGCGGTTACCAGACCTTGGGCTTCTCGCCGGCCTTGTCCATTTCCTCGAACTTGTCCTGCAGATAACGCTGGAACGGCTGGTCGGCATAGGCGCCGGCCTTCACGTACTCGAACATGCGCAGGAAATGGAACGGCTTGAAATAGCCCGGCAGTCGCGCGGCTTCGGTCATCCCGGCCTTCATTTCCTCGGGCGTCGGCAGGAACACGACGGTCGGCGTGAAATTGACGCGCCAGCGCCGCGCCAGTTCCCGTTCTTCCATGGCCTTGCCGTCCAGGTCCGTGACCTCGCGGGCACCCCACATGTTCAATTGGACGACCATGAAGTTGGCCTTGATGTATTCGGCGACCTCGGGCTCGGCGAAATTGACCGTATGCATCTCGCGGCAATAGGGGCAGCCCTTCTGTTCGAAGATCACGGCGACGCGCTTGCCGTCGGCTGCGGCCTCTTCGATGTCTTCGCCCAGGATCAGGAAGGTTTCGGCGAACCAGGGCTGCTTGTGCAGGCCGTCGTCGCCCAGGGTCATGGCCTTGGCGGCGGGGGCCCACAGGGCCAGAACGCAGACCACCAGGGCCGTTGTCAGGCGTCTTTGCATGACGGGTCTCCCTCTATCGGTTGCCCGCCATCATAGCACAAAAACGCCCTCCCCCGCAGGACGAGGCGTGCAAAAGAAAAGGCCGCCCCTGACGGGACGGCCTTTCCAAAACCTTGCGTGGAGACGGGCGATGGCCAACCGGGCCATCCCCATCGCCCTGCAATTAGCGCTTCGAGAACTGGAAGCTACGACGGGCCTTGCGGCGGCCGAACTTCTTACGTTCGACGGCGCGGCTGTCGCGCGTCAGGAAGCCGCCGGACTTCAGCTTCGGCCGAAGGGTCGGCTCGAAGTAGGTCAGCGCACGGGAAATGCCGTGGCGCACGGCGCCGGCCTGACCCGAAAGGCCACCGCCCTTGACCGTACACATCACATCGTACTGGCCCAGGCGTTCGACCGTCTCGAACGGCTGCTTGATCATCATCTGCAGCACCGGACGGGCGAAATAGACATCGACGTCGCGGCCGTTGACCGTGATCTTGCCCGGACCGGGTTTGATCCAGACGCGGGCGACGGCGTCCTTGCGGCGGCCCGTGGCGTAGGACCGACCGTGTTCGTCGATCACCGGCTCGGCGGGCGCCGTTTCCTCGGGCTGGGGCGCGATGCCCGTGACTTCGCCCAGGTCTTCAAGCGTTTTCACTTCATCGGACATGGATTAGGCGCTCCTCTTGTTCTTCGGGTTCATGGCGCCAACGTCCAGAACCTGGGGCTGCTGACCGGCATGGGGGTGTTCCGTTCCGGCATAGACGTGCAGCTTGCGCATCTGGTCGCGACCCAGGGGGTTACGGCTGATCATGCGCTCGACGGCCTTGTAGACGACGCGCTCGGGATGCGCACCGCCCAGGATGCCGCCGGCGGTGCGGGTCTTGAGGCCGCCCGGATAACCGGTGTGATAGTGATACTTCTTGTCCAGCAGCTTGTTGCCGGTCAGACGCACCTTATCGGCGTTGATGACGATGATGTGGTCGCCGCAATCGATATGCGGGGTATACATCGGCTTATGCTTGCCGCGCAGACGGGTGGCGATGGCCGACGCCAGACGACCGAGGACCAGGCCCTCGGCATCGACGACGTACCAACCCTTTTCGACGTCCGACGGTTTCGCGGAGAAGGTTTTCATGGGTCACGTTCCTTAAAATTCGATCACGGCCCCCGCACAGGACAATAGGCGCACGGGTGGCCGAAGGCGGCGGAATATGCCACAGAAGAACGGGAAGTCAAGCGGAAAACCGCAACATTTTCCGTCATTTACATGAACGGTATTATAATACCTCACATTTCGACAAGCCCCAGGGCTCAGTCTCGGGGCGGGATCGAATAGGTCCCGGTCATATGAGCGACGGGTGTCTCGAAACCGTCGGAATGCAATGCCACCTCGATCACTGCCAAGCGCTTGCCAAGCTTGAGGATTTCCGCCTCGGCGACGAGGTCTCCGGGCTGCGGTTTGTTCAGGAAGTTGGCGTTGAAGCTGGTCGTCACCGCCAATTTCACCGGCCCGATGGCGCCCAGCAGCACCGCATACATCGCCGCATCGGCCAGCGCCATCATGGCCGGTCCGGAAACGGTGCCGCCCGGGCGCAGCTGCCGTTCGTCCGTCGGCATACGCAAGACGGCCTTGCGTTCCTCGATCGTCTCGGCCCGCATGCCGACCTCATGGGCGAAAGGCAATTCGTCTTCCATGATCGCGTTGAACTGTTCGGCGGTGAAGAGCGTCATGTGCGGCGGACTCCGTCTTGGTTTTCTTTCTAGGGCTTGCGGGAGGGGCAGACGGTACTTACCGTTTACGTTAACGTCAACGCGCAGCTTCCACCGCCGGGCGGGCTTGCCTTCCCTGCCCCGGGAGCCGTAGAAACGAAGGCGGGAGGACACGAACACCCATGCCCGACACCTCGACCACCGGCGGCAACGAAGCCTTGCTGCTACGCGACGACCGCGACGGCATCGCGACCCTGACGCTGAACCGGCCCGACAAATTCAATGCGCTGTCCGGCGATCTGATGGCCGCGATCCAGGATCAGCTGGACGCCTTGATGGACGACCGCGATACCCGGGTTGTCGTCATCGCCGCCAACGGGCGCGCATTCTGCGCCGGGCACGACCTTCAGGAGATGAAGGGCCTGCAAGGGCGCGATGCCTTGGAGGGCCTGTTCAAGCAGTGCTCCAAGATGATGACCTCCCTCACCCGCATTCCGCAGCCGGTGATTGCCAAGGTCCACGGCGTGGCAACCGCCGCCGGCTGCCAGATGGTCGCGCAATGCGATCTGGCCGTTGCGGCCGAGGGTGTGCGCTTCGCGACCTCGGGCATCAACCTGGGCCTGTTCTGCTCCACCCCGATGGTCGCGGTGACCCGCAACCTGCCCCGCAAGCAGGCTTTGGAATTGCTTTATACCGGCGAATTCATCTCCGCCGAGACGGCGCGGCAATACGGCCTGGTCAACCGGGTCGTCACGGCGGAGGCGCTGGACGCCGCCGTTCACGACCTGGCCGAAACCATCGCGGGCAAATCGCCGACCGCCGTACAGGCGGGCAAAGCGTTGTTCTACAAGCAGATCGAGGAAGGCCTGGACGCCGCCTACGACCTGGCGACGGAAACCATTGTGCGCAACATGCTGCACGACGACGCGCAGCATGGCGTCGGCGCCTTTCTCGATAAAGAGCCCATGCCCGACTGGTTGCCGGGTGAAGACCTGTTCGACCCCAAGGACCCCAAATGACCGAGCCCACCCCCGCCGACGCCGCCCCCCCGCCCCTGGTCTACGACGACAAGCTGGTCTCGGGCGTCCTCAAGGACGTGCGCACCATCGCCATGGTCGGCGCCTCGCCCAATTGGGTGCGGCCGTCGAACTTCGCCATGAAATACCTGCTGGGCAAAGGCTACGCGGTCATTCCCATCAACCCTGGGCATGCCGGGAAGGAAATCTGGGATCAGACGGTCTATGCCGAACTGGGCGACGTGCCCGGCCCGATCGACATGGTCGACGTGTTCCGTGCGTCCAAGGACGCGGGCGGCATCATCGATCGCGCCATCGAATTGAAGGACGAAAAGGCGATCAAGGTGATCTGGCTGCAGCTCGGCGTGCGCGACGACGACGCCGCGGCACGGGCCGAGGCTGCGGGCATGACCGTCATCATGGACCGCTGCCCCAAGATCGAATATGGCCGGCTGTTCGGCGAACTGGGCTGGAGCGGCGTCAATTCCGGCGTCATCTCCTCCAAACGGCCGAAACGGTGACGCGGGCATGACCGACGACAGCAAAAAGCCCGACGGCCCGCACGAATTCGGTTTCGAGACCCGCGCCATCCATGCGGGAGCCCGGCCCGACGCGGAAACGGGGGCCCGCGTCACACCGATCCACCAGAATACCTCCTACGTCTTCGAAGATGCCGAACACGCCGCCGACCTGTTCAACCTGCAGACCTTCGGCTTCATCTATTCGCGCCTGACGAACCCGACTGTGTCGGTGCTGGAGGAACGTCTCGCCAATCTGGAAGGCGGGCGCGCCGCCGTCTGCGCATCGTCGGGCCATGCGGCACAGTTCCTCACCTTCTTCACCCTGCTGGAGCCGGGCGACTGCTTCATCGCGTCGAAGAACCTCTACGGCGGCTCGATCACGCAATTCGGCCATTCCTTCAAGCGCCTGGGCTGGGACTGTCATTTCGTCGACCCGACGGACCCGGAGAACTTCCGCCAAGCCCTCAAGGAGCATCCGGAGGCCAAGGGCGTGTTCCTGGAAGCCCTCGCCAATCCCGGCGGCCTGATCGTCGATTTGGAGCCGGTCGCCGAGATTGCCCATGAAGCCGGCGTGCCGCTGATCGTCGATAACACCTTGGCGACGCCGTACCTGCTACGGCCCTTCGATTGGGGCGCCGACATCGTCGTTCATTCGACGACCAAGTTCCTGTCGGGCCATGCCAATTCCATGGGGGGTGCGGTCATCGAAAGCGGCAAATTCGATTGGGCGGCGTCGGGCAAGTTTCCCGGCATGTGCACGCCGGATCCGGCCTATCACGGCCTGACCTTCTACGAGACCTTCGGCGATTTCGGTTTCACCATGAAGGCGCGGGCCGTGGCACTGCGCGATTTCGGGCCGTCCATGGCGCCGATGAACGCCTTCCTGACCATCACCGGCACGGAGACCCTGGGCCTGCGCATGGACCGGCACGTGGAGAACGCACAGAAAGTCGCGGAATTCCTGGAAGGCCATCCGGCCGTCGCCTGGGTCTCTTACGCGGGCCTGAAATCCAGCCCGTTCCATGATCTCGCGAAGAAGTACCTGCCGAAGGGGCCGGGATCGGTCTTCACCTTCGGGCTCAAGGGCGGCTACGAGGCCGGGATCAAATGTGTGGAGACGGTGGAGCTGTTCTCCCACCTGGCCAACGTCGGCGACACCCGCTCGCTGATCATCCATCCGGCCTCGACGACCCATCGGCAACTGACGGAAGACCAGCAGATCGCTGCCGGCGCCGGTCCCGACGTGGTGCGCCTGTCCATCGGCATTGAGACGGCGGACGACCTGATCCGCGACCTCGACCGGGCGTTGCGGGGGTAGCGGCATAGCCCGCCCGGGTTGACTTACCGCCTCCCGGCGCAAAAACTGAGCGAATTCAAGAACCAAGGTGGGGGGCTGCCCGGGACGAAACCCCGGTCGCACTTGGACATTGCAGATACTTCTATCGCTTGCCTCGGTCTACGCCGGCTTCGGGTTGATCTTCATCCTGAACGGCTATCTCGCCGAACATCTCGACCTCGAAGGCTTCGGGGATATCCAGGTCGCCTTTTCCGTTTCCGCCTTTCTCGGCACGATTCTGGTTCTGGGCGGCGGCGCCGGGGCCGGTAAGTTCCTGCCGGTCTACATGCAGGCCCGCCGGTTCGCCGAGGCCAAGGGCTATCTGCAGACACATTTCAAGCAGACGATCATCCTTTCCCTGGGCTTGCTGGTCATTTCGGGCAGTCTGGGCCTGACGTTCCATCTGCTCGGCATGGAACGCCTGGAACACGTGGCGGTGCTTTCCGTCATTCTGGCGCCGCTGTTCGCCGTGGCCTTGCTGAGCACCTTGGTCGTCGGCGCCCTGCAACGGCCATTCGCGGCCATCTTCCCATCGGAGGTCCTGCGCCCGGCCCTGTTTCTTCTGGGCGCCATGGCCTGGCTGGCCGTGTTTCCGACCTTCACCGACCGCGAGGTCATCGCGATCTTCTTCGCGGCGCTCTGCCTGGTCTGTGCGGTCCAATTGTATTTCCTGAGGGGCGGTCTGGCCTTCGATTGGGCGGCGACCGAAGCGACCTTCGACAAGGAAACCTGGCGCGAGGTCACCCGCTCGCTGCTGTTCGTGGTTCTGGCCAACCTGTTCCTGATCAGCCTGATGATCATCGCCATGGAGGTCCTGCACACGGACGAGGCCGACGTCGGCATCTTCGCCATCCTGTTCTTCGTCACGTCCTTCGTCTGGACCAATTTCAACGCCGTGATGAACGTGGCGGCACCGAAGATTTCCGAACTGACCGGCGACCGGGAGGGATTGCAGAAACTGTTCAATCAGGCCTTCGGCGTGACCTTCCTGATGAGCGTTCTCACCGCCGCTCCCCTGGCTTTCCTGGCCGAAGGCATTCTCACCTACTTCCATTACGATGCCGCCGCCTATGCCGATTGGCTCCTGATTGCCCTGGCGATCGCGCCGGTCAACTGCGCGCTGCTGACCGCCGTGCCGTTCCTCACGCTCGGCGGCCACCACCGGCAGGCGGTCAAGGTTTCCATCGTCCTGTTGGCGACGACCTTGGTCGTGGCCCCCGGCGCCGTCTTCCTCTACGGTCTGGAAGGCGCGATCCTGGCCTTGCTGGCCTTGCGATTTCTGCGCGGTGTCAGCTTCGTCTGGCTGCTGCGCCAGCGTGCCGGAGTCAAAATTCTAGGTATCGTCTGAGCCAACAGGCGACAGAAAATCACAGCAACACCAAATACTTATATCGGAACTGGGAATTCCTCCGGCCATTTGTGACATGGGTCACATTCTTCATCATCTCTTATCCGTACATAGGGATCGGACAAAAAACAGACCAAGGTCCAGCGCGCCCATGGATCGGGCGCCGGCCCCGCAATAGGTCCGTAGCCACATTCAATGGGTGAGAGTGATCAATGCCGGTCTTCGAGTTCGAAATTCACAACAGCGACGTGCTGGACGCCCTGAAAGACGGGACCAGCCACAAGATCTTCAAGGATGAATGGGCCGACACCCATTTCATCGAATTCTCAGGCAGCGACGTCAACGAAGCCCGTGCCCGCGCGGAACGCCGTTATCCGGCGAACCAGGGCTTCGTGATCAGCGGTGTGACGGAAGTCTGACCCCGACGGCTTCCACTCCGTCAGTGGCAACCCTGAGCAATCACGAGGCTGTCTTCCGGACCGACTTCGGAATCGGTGATCGGGTCCAGAACCAA
>NZRL01000058.1 GCA_002696205.1 Rhodospirillaceae bacterium
CCCCTGTGCCCGAGATTGGCGGTGATCGGTGCAACACCGGCGCCCCCTGCCGCGCGGGCCAAAGCCGCCCCCGAAATATCGCCGGCACTCCGGTGGGCAGCATCCGAACCTGGGACGGCTCCCCGCCGTCGCGACTCTCGCCATATTGTGTCCCTGTCCCGCGATAGGTGCAGATCAGGCGCGCGGTGACATAGTCCTGATGGAATTTCTTACAGGCATTGTCTGAAACCCGCTCCATTCGCACCCGGACGTAGGGCGCTCTCGTCACGCTATGAAGAATATCTGCCAGCGCCGCGACATCGCCGATCAGGCGTTCACGCTCGACACATTCCGGCGTACGGGCAATGCTGCAGGCCGCTTCGACCAAGGTTTCGACCAGGTCCGGCGTGGTCACCGCGCGCATCTCAGGCAGACGATCAACCGGCAGGCTGTCGATCCATTCCTGAAACGAACGCAGCGGCCGCCGGTTCCAAACGGCAACCGAGACGCCCGGCGCCTCGATCCGTTCCAGCGCTTCGGGATTGCGCCCAGCACAAATACCGTCTGACCAGGCGGCCGAGAGAATTTGCCCCCCGATCATGCCCCGACCTCCTTGCGGCGCCAGCTTTGGCGCGATTCGACCGTCATGCGGTCAGCCGACTTGTTTTTGCGGAAGTTCCTGCTAGTTCCGGCGGGCTGCCAGTTTGCCCAGATCATTATCACACCTCAATTTGTAATGTTATAACATTACTAATCTTAATCCTGCAAACAAACCGGGAGCAAGCCCCGTCGATTTCCATCCGCGCGACAAAGAATTTCTCGGGTTCGGTCAGAAATAGCGGCGCCCTGGCAGCCGCTCGCGGGTCATGAGACGTAGTTGGAAACTTCCACCAGATTGCCGTCGGGATCGCGGAAGTAGATGGAATCGAGTTCGCCCAGCGCGCCCGTGCGCTTGGAGGGCTTGACCTCGATCTCGATGCCCAGGCTTTCCAGGTGGGCCATGACCTCGGTGATCGGGGTCTCGGTGATCAGGCAGAAGTCCCCCGCCCCGGTCACCGGGTTGACGCCCTTGGGCTCGTAGGGGCTGGGGTACGGGTGCAGGTTGATCTTGTTGCGCCCGAACAGCAGGGCCGATCGGATATCCCCGGGCCGTGCCTCGAAATCTTCCCGCGTCATGCCCAGCGCCTTCTCGTAGAACTCACAGGTCTTGTCCACGTCCGCCACGGTGATGACGAAATGGTCGATGCGGTCGATGGAAAAAGGCGCGGTCATGGAAGTCTCCCGGAGATTTTATTGTTTGAGTGAGTGATTGTGACGGCGAAGAATTCGGCTATTCGCCACGTACCGCCGTTAGAATTTCCCGCGCGATGCGGTCGGCGTCGTCGGGGGCGACCTGACAGGTGCCGACCGCCGCATGGCCGCCGCCGCCGTACTGCAGCAACAGCGAGCCGACGTTGACCGTATTGGAGCGGTCCAGGATCGACTTGCCGACGGCGATCTCGACGCGGCCTTTGTCGCCCAGATTGGTCATGTGGATCGAGATATTGCACTTCGGATACAGCGCATAGACCAGGAAGCGGTTGACCGTATAAAGCGTGTCCTCGCCGCGTAGATCGACGGTCACGACGTTGTCGTTGACCTCGGCACAGCGCTTGATCTGCAATTCGGCGAATTCCTCGTTGAGGATATAGGAGCGCACCCGTTCCGCGACGTCGGGAATCTGCAGGATTTCATCGACCGGATGATGGCGGCAATAGGTCATCATATCGATCATCAACTGCTCTTCCGAGATCGCGAAATCGCGCAGCCGGGACAACCCCGTACGGCCGTCGAGGATGAAGTTGAGCATCGTGTAGCCGTCGGGCGCCAGAATCTCTTCTTCGTTGAAGGCGGCGGAATCGGCCTTGTCGACGGCATCGATCAACGCCGGGTCGACCAGGGGAAACGCCTTCTTTCCCCCGTAATGGTCAAAGACCACCCGCGCCGCCGAGGGCGCCTTCGGGTCGATGACATGATTTTCCATGGGGCCGATACGTTCGGATTCACTGACGTGATGATCGAAGCAGAGATGCACACCCGGCACGAAGGGAAGATTCGTCGTGATGTCGTTGCCGGAGACCTCGATCTGGCCGTGCTGCATATCGCGGGGATGGGCGAACATGACGGCATCGATCATGTCCTGCTCCATGAATAGCGCGCCGCAGACGACGCCGTCGAAATCCGGCCGCGTAATCAGCCGATAGGTCCCCGTTTCCGTGCTCATACTGCCCGCTTCCTCGCCCGTTCCGGTTCGGTCTTCGTTATCGCGAAGGTACTGCCTAACTTCATGCGTTGGCAACATGAACGGAGGTCCATATACCGGGGCCGGCTGGGTACGGGGACATGACCCGGGAACGGAGTCCCCGTGATCCGGACGATGTGCTATAGCAAGGCCAAACCGCCCCGCAACGGCAGCAACGAAGGAACGCCAAGCCATGGCCGATCACGACGACTCCCACGATCACAATCACGGGCACCATCATCACCATGAGCACGATCATGTCCATGGCCCCGATTGCGGCCACGATCACGATCATGGCGACGACGACCATACCCTGAGCGTCCAGATCGCCAACCAGATCATCAATGTCGCCAATACGCGGCTGGAAAGCGGCCTGGCGCCCGAAGCCATCGCCGAAGGCCTTCGGCATGCGGCGGCCAACTTCTCGGCCTTCGTGGCCCATCACATGGATCCGGAGGCCATCGCCGAAGGGCGCCTGGTCGAGGAATTTCAGCACATGCTGGAATACTACGCCCAGGTCCACGGAGGCCCGCCGCAGGAACAGCAGACGCCGACGGGCCTGCATCAGCTGGTCAATCAGG
Organism: Rhodospirillaceae bacterium; assembly: GCA_002696205.1. Classification (GTDB taxonomy): domain Bacteria; phylum Pseudomonadota; class Alphaproteobacteria; order Rhodospirillales; family Casp-alpha2; genus UBA1479. The sequence continues at coordinate 2,842 of NZRL01000058.1, forward strand.
TCAAAGACGAATTCTGATTAGCGGGGCTTGTCCCCGAGATAGATGCGAGTGCGTTACTCGGCCGCACCGACGCGGCTTGCGGGCATGTCCTCGGCCTCGGCGTGATAGCGGTCGAGAACCTCGACCTCCTCCGCCGATCCCATCATCACCGGAATTCGTTGGTGAATATCCGTCGGCACGACGTCGAGAATGGGCATGAGCCCGGTCGAGGCGCGGCCACCTGCGTGCTCCATCAGCATCGCCATGGGCGCCGCTTCATAAAGCAGGCGCAAACGCCCGCCCTTCTCGCGGCATTTGTCGTCGACCGGATACATGAACACGCCACCGCGCGAAATCGCGCGGTGCACGTCGGCGACCATGGCGGCGACCCAGCGCATGTTGAAGTCGCGCCCGCGCGGCCCGGTCTTGCCGGCCAGACATTCGGAGATATAGCGGGTGACCGGCGGCTCCCAAAAGCGCTGGTTCGAGGCGTTGATGGCGAATTCCTTGGCTTGTGCCGGAATCTGGATGTTGCGCTCGGTCAGCACGAATTCGCCGACGCCCGGGTCCAGGGTGAATTTGGAAACCCCCTTCCCTTCCAGGGTCAGCAGCATGGTCGTCGAGGCCGAATACAGCACGTAGCCGGCGGCGATCTGATTGCGGCCGGGCTGAAGGAAGTCTTCCTTACAGGCCAGGCGCTTGGGATCGGGCGAGCGCAGGATCGAGAAGATCGTGCCCACCGGGCCGTTGATTTCGATGTTGGAGGATCCGTCCAGCGGATCGAAGACCAGCAGGTATTTACCGCGCGGCTCGTCCATCGGGATGATGTGGGGTTCTTCCATTTCCTCGGAGGCCAGCGCGGTCAATTGGCCGCCGCGGCGCGTCCAGGTCAGGAAGGTATCGTTGGCGAGAACGTCCAGTTCCTTCTGGGTTTCATCCTGAACGTTCTGGCCCACGGCACCTCCCAGATCGCCCGCCAAATCGCCGTGATTGACCAGTTTGGCGACAGCCTTGCACGCCGCCGCGATATCGTTGATCAAGGACGCGAGTTCGCCCGTCGCCTGCGGTTCGTTGCGGACGTCTTCGTACAGAAAATGGGCAAGTGTCAGTTTATCGCTACCCATGATGTTCCCCTAAGCTGATCTGGTTCTTGTTGGTCTCGTTTATCGGGGAGCCGGCCGGTTCGAAACGTATGCCAGACGGAACCGCACAAAGCCAGGGTTTTCCGCCCCTCTGAACGGCCAAGAAGCGGGCGTTAAACGGGCGTCGGATGGTCCCTGGGCCCGGGCGGTGAAACCTCATGCCCGGTGATGAATTGACTGACGGCGAAGACCTTACCGATGTCCGGACCGTCGAGCACCGGCAGGCGCAGCGCGTCGTATTCGACGACCCGCCCCGAAGGCGACTTGAAACAGTTTCGGTAGAGAATGGGCGCACGCGCCTCCACGGCCCGGCGATTCTGCATCAGCATGCCTTCTGCCAGTCCCGGAATCGCCAATTCCATGACCGATTTGCCCGTCATATCCACGCCCTGGAGATTGGTCCGCTCCGTGCCCCAATAACGGAAGACAAAGGCCCGCGCGTCGTCCACCACATCCATGATGACCAACAAGGGCAGCAGACTCGAAGGAAAGTCGACAAGCCGGATATCCGACCATTGCGCCATGCCGGTCGGGCCCGAGCGCTCCGCGCAATAGGCATGAAGCCAGGCGAAGTCCCCTGTAAACGTAACCGGATCGATCGGCATTTCTTCTGCGCTGAAGCGATCGCCCACGAATCCCCCCTATGCCCGGTAAACGACGCACACCATGGCAACCGGAAACCGGGCAATGGCGCAATCGTTTATGAGTCGGGAAAATAAAAAGAAATGGCGTCCCCAAGGGGATTCGAACCCCTGTCTCCTCCGTGAAAGGGAGGTGTCCTAGGCCGGGCTAGACGATGGGGACTGCGAGAACCCGAAAGGGTCCTGTCGTCCGAAGGCGCACTTGGTATACGCCCCCGTCGGCAAAATCAAGGGGACTTTTTCAAGAAATTTACTCAATCGCTCGGTTGGGCGTCTTCGATCTGGAACTGGACCGTCGTCCGGCCGTTCCATTTGTTGAGCCGCAGCCGCCCCGCGAGGTGCAACGGACGCCCGCCATGGTTCAACAAAGCCGCGCCCAAGTCCGAGTCCAACGCGCGAAAAGCGATGCCCCCGAGGCTCCCCTTGCCGTCCTTGGCGACCGCGCATTTCACGTGATTCTCCCCGACCCGGTCGGCAAAGGTCAGCTGCGCATGTGGCATCACGAACCGCGGCTCGGGATTGCCCGACCCGAAGGGGCCCAATTTGGCGATCTCCTCGACCAATTCCTCGGTCGCCGCGTCGGGGCGCAGGCCGCCGTCCAGATAAAGCGTCGGCTGAATGCCGCTTTCGGCCATGTGGGCAGCCACCCGCTCGTCCAGAAACGCCTGAAAATCCAACAGTTTTTCCCGCGCCACGGTGAAACCGGCGGCCATCGCGTGGCCCCCGCCTTTCACGATCAATCCGGCCTGACGGGCAGCGATGATCGCGGACCCGAGGTCCACGCCCTTGACCGAGCGCCCCGATCCGACGCCGAAATCACCCGCCCCATCCCCCGCCGCGCCGCCGAAGGCGACGACGCAGGCAGGCCGGTTGTAGCGTTCGCGCAGGCGCGAGGCGACAATGCCGATGACACCCGGATGCCAGCCCTCGCCATGGGCCAAGGCGACCGCCCCCATGGCATTGGGACTGCCCCCGCCGAGGTCTTCCAATTGCCCGATGGACCCGGCCAGAACATCTGCCTCGATCGCCTGGCGTTCGCGGTTGAAACCATCCAGCTTGCGCGCCAGATGCCAGGCCTCATCCTCATGCTCGGTCGTCATCAGGCGGTAACCCAGATCCGATTCCCCGACCCGACCGCCCGCATTGACCCGCGGCCCCATGACGAACCCCAGGTGATAGGCCGTCGGCGTTTCGTCCACACCGGCCACGTCGGCCAGGGCTCGAAGGCCCAGATTCCGGCGCCCGGCCATGACCTTGAGGCCTTGCGTAACCAAGGCACGGTTAATTCCCGTCAACGGCACCACATCACAGACCGTTCCCAAAGCCACCAAGTCGAGCCATTGCATCAAATCCGGCGCGGGCCGCGATTTGTACCAGCCTGCCCCGCGCAATACCCGGTTAACGGCGACGACGACAAGGAAGGTCACGCCGACGGCGGCCATCTGCCCATGCCCCGCCGTCTCGTCCAGTCGGTTGGGATTGATCACCGCCTGGGCCTGGGGCAATTCGGCCTCCGCCGTGTGGTGATCGACGACGACCACGTCGATGCCCGCGTCACGGGCGGCGGCCAGCGGCTCGAACGCCAGGGTTCCGCAATCGACGGTGACGACGACCGAGGCGCCGTGCCGTTCCCGCAGGCCCAGCATGGCGTCGCGGTTGGGGCCGTAGCCTTCCTTGATGCGGTCGGGGATGTGGACGGCCGACCGGCCGCCTGCGGCAGCGATAAAGCGCGCCAGCAGGGCCGAGGACGTGGCCCCATCGACATCGTAGTCGCCGAAGATGCCGATACATTCGTTCTGCATGATGGCCCCGGCCAACCGCTCCGCCCCCGGCAGCATGTCGAGGAACCGGTCGGGATCGGGCAGCAGGTCGCGCAGGGTCGGCGCCAGGAAGCCCGGCACATCGTCCAGATCGACGCCGCGCCCGGCGAGAACGCGGGCGGTCAGTTCGGAAAGCTCCCACCGTTGGCAAAGCACCTGTACGGCGCGCGGATCGACAGGCCGTTCCAGCCAGGTTCGGCCGGTCAGCGACCGCTCGACACCCAGCACACGAGCCGCGGGGGCCCGGGCGCTATCGTCCCGTGACGCGGGGTTTGGCGGGGCCTCAGCCCCCTTGAGCGAGCTTGGACACATGATGGTGCCCTTCGATGTAACGCAGCGTGCGCGTCTTGGACCGCACGACCAGGGAATGGGTGGTCGACCAACCGTCGTTCTCGGTCTGCACGCCGGACAGCATGGGACCGGCCGTCACGCCCGTGGCGGCGAAGGTCACGTTGCCCGCCGCCATGTCGGTCAATTCGTATTTCTTGGCCGCGTCCTCGACCCCGGCCTTGCGCAGGCGCTGGGCCTCGTCGTCGTTGCGCACGATCAGGCGGCTCTGCATCTGACCGCCCAGGCCGCGCAGCGCCGCGGCGGCGAGCACGCCCTGGGTCGCGCGGCCACTGCCGAGAAAGATAACGACGCCGGAACCGGGCAGCGCCGGCGCCACGGCGCCCGACACGTCACCATCCAGGATCAGACGGATGCGGGCCCCGGCATCACGTACCTTGGTCACCAATTGGGCATGGCGCGGACGGTCGAGCATGCAGACGATCAGGTCCGAGACCTTGACCTTCTTGGCCTTGGCCAAGGCTTTCAGGTTGTCCGCCGGCTCGGCGTCCAGATCGACCACGCCCTCCGGCAGGTCCGGGCCGACGGCGATCTTTTCCATGTAGATATTGGGCACGGACATAAAGCCGCCGTCCTCGGCCAGGGCGATCACCGACAGCGCGTTATAGCCGCCGCGGGCGATAATCGACTTGCCTTCCAGCGCCAGAACCGCGACATCGGCCTTGGGCGCCCCACCGGTGCCGATGGTTTGGCCGGTATACAGATCCTCGACTTCGCCCTTCTCGCCTTCTCCCATGCGCACGGTACCATCCAGGATCAGGGTGCCCAGGCGGTTCATCATGGCCTTCACGGCGGCCTCGTCGGCGGCGCGCTCGTCACCCCCGCCCAGATAGGCGAGCGCGGCCATGGCGGCGGATTCGGTCACACGGACGGCTTCCAGGGCCAGATTGCGGTCGATTGCGGCGTCGGTCACTGGCGGTTCCTCTCAGGTTCGGTCGGCGGGTTTTCGCCTTATAGATTTTCGATCCGAATGATACGCGGCGTCATGACCACGGCGTCAAGGGCGGCGATCGCGGCGACGGCGGCAGTCATGTCGGCCTCCAGCGTGTCGTGGGTCGTCATCACCACGGGCACCGGCTCGCCGGGGTCGCGGGCGCGCTGCAGGATCGATTCCATGGAAACGTTGTGCGCACCCAGCGCCTGGGCGATCCCGGCAAAGACCCCCGGTTCGTCCACGACTTCGAAGCGCATGTAATAGCAGCCCCGATGGGCGGCCACGGAGACGGGCCTGGGCGGCGTCAGTTCCGTCGCCGGGCGGGCAAAGCCCGGCACCATGTTGCCGCGCGCGATGTCGATGATATCGGCGACCACGGCAGAGGCCGTCGGCCCCGCCCCGGCGCCGCGTCCTTCCATCATCACCCGATCGACGAAATCGCCTTCGGCGACGACGGCGTTGAACACCCCGCCGACGTGGTTGATGGGGGCGTCGATCGGCACCATGCAGGGATGCACCCGCTGTTCGATGCCGCCTTCGGTTTCCGTGGCAATGCCCAGCAATTTGATGCCGTAGCCGAGTTCGCGGGCGAAATCCTGATCGGCCGGCGAAACGTGACGGATGCCTTCGACATGAACCGAGGAGAAATCGATCTGCGTGCCGAACGCCAGGGACGCCAGGATCGCCAGCTTATGCGCCGCGTCGATGCCGTCGACGTCGAAGCTGGGGTCGGCCTCGGCATAGCCTTCGGCCTGGGCGTCGGCCAGGATGTTGTCGAATTCACGACCGGTGTCGCGCATTTCCGACAGGATGTAATTGCAAGTGCCGTTGAGAATGCCGTAGACGCGGCCAATGGCGTTGGCCGCCAGCCCCTCGCGCAGGCCCTTGAGGATCGGGATGCCGCCGGCGACGGCTGCCTCGAACGTCAGCGCCACGCCGGCGTTTTCCGCCGCCTCGGCCAAGGCCTGCCCATGATGGGCGATCAGTGCCTTGTTGGCGGTGACGACGTGCTTGCCGTTCTTGAGGGCGGCCTCGCACAAATCCTTGGCCGTCCCTTCGGAGCCGCCGATCAATTCAACCACCACATCGACATTGGGGTCGCTCGCCAGGGCAACGGGATCATCGGCCCAGGCCGCGCCCGACAAATCGACGCCCCGGTCCTTGGATTTGTCCCGGGCGGAAACGGCCGTGACCTCGATGGCCCGGCCGGAACGGCGGGCGATCTCGTCCCGATGTGTCGCCAGAACCTGGACCGTACCCGCGCCGACCGTGCCGAGCCCGGCGATACCTACACGCAAAGGAGAAACCATCAGCCGAGCGCCCGTTGTCCGGGGTCCAAATTATCCAACGAGCCGGCGCGATAGCGCTGCAGGAAAGACTTAATGGAGCGCAGGGCCTGACGGGTGCGGTGGACGTTTTCGACCACCGCGATCCGCACGAAACCGTCGCCGTGTTCGCCGAAGCCGACGCCGGGCGCCACGGCGACCTGGGCTTCGGACAACAGCAGTTTGGAGAACTCCAGGGAGCCCAGATGCGCCATGTCCGGCGGGATCGGCGCCCAGGCGAACATGGTCGCGGGGGGTGCGGGAACATCCCAGCCGGCAGCCCCCAGGCCTGAAATCAGCACGTCACGCCGTTCCTTGTAGACCGCGCGCATTTCATCGACGCAATCCTGCGGCCCGTTCAAGGCGGCGGCGGCGGCGACCTGGATCGGCGTGAAGGCGCCGTAATCGAGGTACGATTTCACCCGCGCGAGGGCGGCGATCATGTCACGGTTGCCGGCGGCGAAGCCGATGCGCCAACCGGGCATGGAATAGGTCTTGGACATGGAGGTGAACTCGACGGCGATGTCCCAGGCTTTCTGGATCTGCAGGATCGAGGGCGGCGGATTGTCGTCGAAATAGACCTCCGAATAGGCCAGGTCCGACAGAATGTAGATCCCATGGAACAGGCAGAAATCGACGACCTGTTCGTAGAACGCCAGATCGACCAGCTCTGCCGTCGGGTTGTTCGGGTAGTTGAGAACGATCGCCGTCGGCTTGGGCACGCTGTGTTGCACCGCGCGTTCCAGCGCCTGGAAGAAAGTCTCGTCCGGCGTCACCGGAATGTTGCGCACGGCGGCACCGGCGATGATGAAGCCGAACTGATGGATCGGGTAGCTCGGGTTCGGCACCAGGATCACGTCGCCGGGGCTGGTGATGGCGGCTGACAGGTTGGCCAGACCTTCCTTCGACCCCAGCGTCACGATGGCTTCGTGTTCCGGATCGACGGCGACGTTGAACCGACGTTCGTAGTAGGCCGACAGCGCCTTGCGCAGGCCCGGAATGCCGCGCGAATTGGAATAGCGGTGGGTCTTGGGGTCCTGCGCCGCCTCGATCATCTTTTCGACGATATGCGGCGGGGTCGGCAGATCCGGGTTGCCCATGCCAAAATCGATGATGTCCTCGCCGTCGGCGCGCGCGCGCGCCTTCATGGCGTTCACTTCCGCGAACACATAAGGCGGCAGACGGCGGATACGGTGGAATTCCTGTTTCATCGCGGGTTCGTCATTCGTGTTTCAATAGGTGCCAAAATTCTATCCGGCAGCCATATCAGCCGGACAATTACGGTAATACGACGGCGCGGAGGCCGCTCCGACGCCGGGTCGGCACGGGGACCGCCCCATCCGACGGCCTTCCGTTTACTTGGAAAGCGGCTAGCGGGTCAAAAAGATTTCCGCACGCCGATTTCCGGCCTC
>NZRL01000059.1 GCA_002696205.1 Rhodospirillaceae bacterium
CCGGATCGGCAACGTGGTCGAATTGATCCGCGACGTCGCCGAACAAACCAACCTGTTGGCCCTGAACGCCACGATCGAGGCCGCCCGCGCAGGCGATGCGGGCAAGGGCTTCGCCGTGGTCGCGTCCGAGGTCAAGAACCTTGCCAATCAGACGACCAAGGCAACGGAGGAAATCTCCAGCCAGATCATCGCCGTCCAGAACGAGACCAAGGAATCGGTCGAGGCGATCAAGGAGATCTCCCAGATCATCCGCGATATCGACAATATGACCAGCGAGGTGCGTTCGGCGATTTCGCAACAAACCGATGCGACCCAGGAAATCAGCGCCAACGTCCAGGAATCGACCGCCGCGATGAACAAGGTGACGGACAACGTCTCCGACGTCACGCAGCGCAACCTCTTGGGTATGGGCTCTGCGATCAAGGTCATCTGGAAAACGAGAAAGCTTCTCGATCCGGTCGGCGAACTGCAGTCCAGTATCGAGCGTTTCCTCAAGAGCTAGTGGCTCTGGCGTTTTTTATGTCGCGCCTGACGCGCGGCGAAACATCAAATTACCGGAGTTCGGAAATTGAAATACACAATCAATGAAGCGGGTGATGCCCACGAAGTCATGATGCAGGGAACCTTCGGGTTCGCCGACAACGTGAGCGTCGAGCAATTGGTCGAATCCCTCGTCGGCAAACGCGCTGGGTCCGTTGTTTTGAACCTGAGCAGTGTCGATAAAATCGATTCCGCGGGCCTCGGCATGATTGTCCTGATCAAGGACGAGGTCGAAGACAGTGGCGGCAAGTTCGCTGTCCGCGGCGCATCGGGCCAGGTCAAAAAGATGTTGGATATCTCGCGGTTCGATCAGTTGATGAACGTCGAGGGCTGATCGCCCTCGACGCGGATTTTCAGGCGTGAAGGTCACCTCAGCAGGTCTTTCCAGCGGTTTCGCCGATCAGCTTGGCGTCGCGCTGGCAGAATTGGGCGACGGTCGGGGGGCTCCGGGGGTCGTGGTGTTTCACGGCGCGCCGGCGTCGGCCGCGGACGCGATGGCCGACACATCTTCGTCGGGGGTGATTGAAGCCTCCGATGAAGAAGACGTTGCGGCTGTCCTGGATGAAGCGCGTTGGGGCCTTGCGACCGGCGCGTGGTTCGCGTCGGTAAGAAGCGCCAGTTGCCTGGATTTCGACCTTCCGGACATCGTCGCCCAAGGGGCGCTCGGCCAATTGGGGATCGCCGAAGAACTGGGTGAGCGCCGGCTTCAGGATATCTCGACCGCCCTGCGCGAAATTCTGGTCAATGCGGCGGTCCACGGAAACATGGAACTGCCGTCGCCGGAGAAAACGTCCGAGGGACTTAAGGCGTTTCATGCCGGGGTCAACGCGCGCGCATCCGAAATGCCTTATGCGGCACGGCGCGTTCGGGTCACGGCCACGCTGCGCCCCGATGCCGTGATTCTCGCCGTGATAGACGAAGGGACGGGCTACACACCGTCATCGAGCGAGAATTCTGGGGATGGGTACACCGGCCGCGGCTTGGATATCGTGCGTGCCTTGGTCGGGGAAATGCGGGTCGCCGATGGTGGCCGACGGACGGAGTTGTCGTTTCGCCGCCGTGTCGAGTCGCGCTCTAGGGACACATCACCCGACAGCCCGGCCGGCGATGTGGTTGCGCGTTTGCATGGATCGGTTTTCGATTGTCCGATCCTGATCGTGGACGACGAAGACATCCTGGTCCAAATGACGGCGTTCCAGTTACAGGACGCCGGCTTTAAGCGGATCGATACGGCCTCGAACGGGTCGGACGCCTGGGCCAAGATCAACGCCGACAGTCCCGACCTCGTCATCTTGGATCATAGCATGCCGGATATGACCGGCCTGGACGTGATCGCGAAAGTACGGGAACACGAAAAAACCCGCGAACTTCCCGTGCTGTTGGTCAGCGCCCATGAGGACCGGGCATTCCGGGCCGACGCCCTGCGGGCCGGCGCGACCAACGTTATGACCAAGCCGGTCGATCCGGACCTTTTGATTCACCGGACGCGACAACTTCTCGAGAGCCTTTTGGTCATGCGCCAGCTGCGCGCCTATCAACGCCGCGTGACGGTCGAATTGCGCCAGGCCCAACGCATGCAGGAAGAATTGATGCCGTCTCACGAGGCGATGGCGGCGGTCTCGGAGGCCACCGGCGTCCAGTTGTCCGCCCGCTTTCAGATGTCCTCCGAATTGGGCGGCGATTGGTGGGGGCTGAGCGATTTCGGCGGCGGTTTGTTCGGCCTCTACATGGTCGATTTTTCCGGGCACGGCGTCGGGCCCGCGATCAATACCTTTCGGCTGCACACATTGATGCGCGACAACCCGCCGCCGCTGGACGGGCCGGGCGGTTATTTGACCCGCTTGAACAGCCGGATCTGTTCCATTTTGCCGCGGGGTCAGTACGCGACGATGCTCTATGGGATATTTGATGTGGCGGAGCGGCGTTTTACTTATGCCGCGACGGGCTGTCCGCCGGTCATTTTCGGAAAGGCCGACGGGACGATCCTGGCGACCGGAGAGACATCGGGCGTGCCGCTGGGGTTGTCGCGGAAGTCGACATTCGAAGACCGGGTCATCGATATTCCCGAGGCCGGGTTCATGTTGCTGTACAGCGATGCCTTGCTCGAATGCCCGTCACCGGGCGGCGACATGCTGGGCGACGACGGGCTCATGAAACTGGTTCGGTCGGTACTTGAGGAGCCCGGCGCCGAGCCGCCGCTCGATCGATTGGTGGATCGGTTCACGGCTCGGACCCGATTGCCGTTGGACGATGATTTGACGGCCGTTTGGTTGGGGCTTTGATGCCTCTGATGCGACGGGAATTGCGCCTCCAATAGAAGAGGCGACCGATGTATAATTCAACCATCTGACACACGAAGGGATTTACCGAGGTGCGGATAAAGGAACGGTCGGGGCCGTCGGGCGCGAAGGAACGGATTGATCAGGACGTTCGCCGTGCACGCACGGAAGGCCCCCTGCAGGCGCCGGTCTGCGTTGACGCCTGTCCTGATTACGACCTTCGGGCCGGCTGCCGCCGGGATTGCGCCAAGGCGCCCGCCCGGTTGTCCAGCGACCCGGATCGTTTTCCCGTCGAGGAAAAGATCGCCCCTCTGGTCTTCGAGTTGAAGAAGCTCGGCGTGTTCTTTCCCTGTTGGTCGTGCGAGGGGCATAACGATCCCTCCGGCAAACTGTGGAAACTTCCGCGCGTCTGGTTTTACGCCGATTCCGTGGTTCATCTGCGTCTGCTTTCCGATGCAATCAACGAATTGTCGGTGCGCGGGGTGCTGTCGACCCGGTGGCAGGTAACCGTGACGTTTTCCGACGACGCCAACGCCGATACCACCTTCAGCCTGGAGCCCGGCGCGGACGCCCATGGTGTCGGTCTCGAACGCCTGCAATCGGATATCGCGACGATCAGCGCGAGCCTGGAGGCGGAGTTCACCCGAGCCTGCGAGAAATTGAGCCCGGGCGGCGGTTGAGCCCATGGGGTGTCTGGAACCCGTTGTCATCGAGCGCCTGATCGCCCGGCCCGACGAACCCGTGCGGGGCATGTCCGCCGGACAGGGCTTCACGGCGACAGTCCTGATCCCCGATATCGTTCAGGCCGCCCGTGGGTACTACGCCGATGTGCCGGGCCTGGAAAAAGAACTGGCGGAAACGCCGTTCCGGACGTTCGGGCTCGAGGTGCGTTTTGATGCGCCGCATCGGTTGGAAGCCTTCGGCGAGGACTTATGTCTGGCCCCGGATTATCGGCGTGCCGTGGACCTGTTCGGCGTCTGTACCTTTTCCAACGTCTCCTTGCCCGTGCCGCCGGATAAGGAATTTCAGAAGAACATCTTTCCCGACCTCAAGTTTCACACGGACCGGGGCGCGTTGTTCGAAAATCAGGTGTCCTTATTCTATCGCAACCCGGCGGACCCGGATCATCGCCCACCCCGGCGGACTTCGACGTTGATCATTCCGAACGCCGTCTTCTTCCTGCAGGCAGAACGGGAAGGGCAGCGCGACGCGGCCGGGGCACGGAACCTCGTGCTGTTCCAACCGGAAACGGCGGCGGCGGCGCTCGGCAAGGTGATGGTACGGATGGCCTGGGACGGGCCACCGGGGACGGGCGAGGTTTGCCTGTTCGATAATCGGACGGTCGTTCATGCCAGTCATCACGACGGGGAGCGTCACTACCCGATCGCCGTGCAATACCTGACTTAGCGACGCCTGACTTAGCGACGGGTGTTGTCCGCCGCTCTCGAATAACGGTCTGATTCCCGTACTAAAAATATTGGCAATCGCCGGATGACCTGACTACGTCATGGGCCAAGCGCGATATGTCGGGGCGCGTCCCCGATCGATGCGGGGGCAATGTTCATACCCCGCCAGGCCGCTGATCTTTCCGGATTCCATCGGCCTGTCGCCGTCCGAGCCGCCCTGTCTGACAGGGCAACGGCCGCGGCGCGCGCTATTCATAGAGCAAGGAGAGTCCCCATGCTGAGATGGGCCGTAACCTTTTTGATTATTGCAATGATTGCCGCGGTGTTCGGCTTCGGCGGCATCGCCGCCACGGCGGTCGACATCGCGAAACTTCTTTTCTTCGTCTTTATCGTGCTGTTCGTCTTGGCCTTGATCGCGCATCTGATCACGGGCCGGGGCGCACCACCGGCGCCGTGACGGCGACGAAAGCCTCCGCCAAATGGAAACGGCCCCTGATGAGGGGCCGTTTCTTCGTCTGATGCCTTGGCCGGCTTGCTTGGGCCGGCTTACTTGCCGTATTCGGGCAGCACCGTGCGGGCGACCGACTGGTCGAGCGATTCGTAATCGTAATAGGCCAGGGTGTCGTACTGTTCGCCGCGCGACATGACCTTGTCCATGAAGCCTTCGGTGCCGTCATGTTCCTTCATATGACCGTAGAGGTCTTGGAACAGCTTGGCGGCGGCGCGCATGGAAGTCGCCGGCCAGATCACGATGTCGAAGCCCATGTCCTCGAACTCCTGACCGGTGAAGAAGGGCGTGCGGCCGTATTCGGTCATGTTGGCCATCTTCAGGCCCGGGACCTTCTTGGCGTATTCCACATGGTCCTCGGCCGACGGCAGGCCGTCGGGGAAGGACACGTCGGCGCCGGCTTCACGGTACAGGTTCGACCGCTTGATGGCGGCATCCAGGCCTTCGACACCCGCCGCGTCCGTGCGCGCGATGATGACAAGGTCGGACGACGCCTTCTTGGCGGCGGCGATCTTGGTTGCCGCTTCTTCCGGATCGACCAGGCGTTTGTCGTTCAGGTGGCCGCATTTCTTCGGCAGCATCTGGTCTTCGATATGGATCGCGCCGGCGCCGGCCAATTCCATTTCCTGCACCACGCGCATGGCGTTCAGCGTGCCGCCGTAACCCGTATCGCCATCGACGATCAGCGGCAGGTCCGTGGTCCGCGAAACGCTGCGGACGACGCCGCACATTTCATCCAGCGTCATGATACCCAGGTCCGGCAGGCCCAAGGAGGCCGTCACCGCACCGCCCGAGATATAAAGTGCGTCGAACCCGGCTTGTTTGGCGATCATGCCGGCGAAGGCGTTATGGGCCCCCGGCACGCGCAGAATTTCCTTGCGGTCCAATAGTTCGCGCAGCCGTACGCCGGCGGGGCGTTTGTCGCGTGCGTTGCCTTCAAGCCAAGTCATGGGATCCTCCGTCTGGGAATGGCGATTTGAATGTTTCAGTTTGTCAAACTGTATACAATTTCATGCTCTCTGCCGCACCCGTTTAATTCGATCGGCGTTGCAAAAACCGCGGCGGTTTGCCATCTATGAAGGGCATCCTTTTCCGAAAGTCGCCCATGACGGACCACGATCCAACGTCCATTTCCGAATTCCACGCCCATATCTATTTCGAGGGCGCGATGGCGCGCGACCATGCCTATGCCCTGCGCGCGGCCTTGCTGTCCGATTTCGGTGGAACGCCGGGCGGTATTCGGGAAGAGCCGGGCGGCCCGCATCCGCTGCCTGATATTCTGGTCCACATTCCGGTCGACCGCTTCGCCGACGCGGTCCCGTATCTGATGTTGAACCGGGCGGGGTTGAGCATTCTGGTCCATCCCGAAACCGGATCGCCCGTGGCCGACCATACGGAAAACGCCCTTTGGCTGGGCGCGCCCTTGGCGATCGATGTCGAATTTCTGAAAGCGTTCGAGAAACGCGCGGCGCAACGAACCGCGTGACGACGCCCCCACCACACAACGGAACATCCCCATGACCGAATATCCCCTGACCCCCGTAACCGAGAAATCCGCCTGGACGGCCGCCGACATGGCCGCCGACCGCAGTTGGACCCGCCACCTGTCCGACGACGAGATCGGCGAACTTGAGCGGGTCGCCCGCGAGCTTCTGGATGCCGGAAAGCGGGCGCCGAACTTCGGTCTTGCCGACGTTCAATCGGCGACGCTCAAATCCCTGGCCGATTGGATCGCCAATGAATTGGAACACGGCCGCGGTTGTGCGGTGCTTCGCGGACTGGAGGTCGACCGCTACGCACGGGACGAGATCGAAGCCATGTACTGGGCGCTGACCCTGCTGTTCGCCGTGCCCATGCATCAGAACCCGGACGGCGATCTGATTGGCGAAGTGACGGACAAGGGGCTCGATTACAACGATCCGTTGATCCGAGGCTACAAGACGAAACAGAAACTGTTCTTCCACTGCGACGGCATGGATCTGGTCAGCCTGCTTTGTCTGCAGCCATCCATGTCGGGCGGCGAAAGCCAGATCGCGTCGAGCATGGCCGTATATAACGAAATCCTCGCCACTCATCCCGAATACCTGCCGCCGCTGTTGGAAGGTTTTCATTTCAACCTGCGCGGCGAGGGCGAAGCGGGCGAAACCCATCCGGTAACCCGTCACAAGGTGCCGGTCTATAGCTGGTGCGACGGGCGGCTCAGCTGTCGCTACCTGCGCAAGGCCATTGTCGAAGGGCAGCAGTTCGTGGGCGAGCCGGTCTCCGATTTGGCCCTGGCGGCACTCGATTACATGCAGGAGCTTTGCGTCAGCGACAAATTCCGCTTCGACATGGATTTCCAGCCGGGAGACATGCAGATCCTCAACAATTACGTCACCCTGCATTCCCGGGCGGCGTTCGAGGATTGGCCCGAACCCGGGCGCAAGCGGAACCTGCTGCGGATCTGGATGAACATGCGGGAGGGCGCCCGGCAACTCGATCCCCAGTTCGCGGACCATTACAACATGGGCCCGCGCACGCCGATGCGCCTGCGCGACGACCGCGCCGCCTGACGGGCGGGCGGCCGGACCGGATTGAAGTAAACTGATTGGAGGGCTTAGCCCTCGACGACCTTGCGCCGTTTGGTCGGGATCGGCGACGCCTTGGTCGCGCGGTTCCGGCCGGCATGCTTGGAATGATAGAGCGCCGCGTCGGCGCGGCCCAGCGTGCCTTCGATCGTGTTGTCCGCATCTTCCGCTTCGGCGACACCAATCGAAACGGTGACGTCGATTTCACCGTCGATGGTGTCGAACGGCGCGTCGTCGATCACGGCGCGTAGCCGTTCGGCAACGATCATCGCGGCATCGGCATCGGCCCCCGGCAGTAGAATGGCGAATTCCTCGCCGCCGATACGGCCCAGGGTGTCGAACGGCCGGCGGCCTTTCTGCCAGCGCTGAACGGCTTCCTTCAGCACTTCGTCGCCGGCCTGGTGGCCATGCGTGTCGTTGACTTGTTTGAAATGGTCGAGGTCCAGCAGCGCCACGGAGAACGGGACCCGATGGCGGCGCAGGCGATGGACTTCCAATTCGGCACGTTCCATGAAGTGGCGGCGGTTCTTGGCGCCGGTCAGGTCGTCGGTGGTGGCGAGGGAAAGCAATTCTTCCTCGCGTTTCACGTCTTCGGTCACGTCGCGCTGGATCGCCGCGATATGGGTCATTTTGCCGTCCGCGCCGAACAGCGGCATGACGTTCATGTCCACCCAATAGGTTTCGCCGGTCTTCGTGTACTGCAGAAGGCGCGTGCGGGTATGGCGCCCGGCCTTGATGGCGTCGTCGATCTTGTCCCGGGTCTCGGCATCCGTCTCGGCGCCGTCCTGGAAATCGGGCAGTTTGCCGATCGCTTCCTGTTCCGAATAACCGGAAAGGCGACAGAAAGCTTCATTGACGTAGCTGATTTTCGGCTTTGCGCCCGCCTGATCCGAGACGGTGGCGACGAAAACGGCGTCGTTTGCCTTGGCGACGATGTCCGAAAAGGAAAAATCCGCGTCCAATTTCATGGCTGAACCCTGCTTCCACACCCGTGGAGCTTTTTTGGTTTTTAGATGGTTTCCCCGGGGGGAATACTTGCAATATCCGTAACATAAACGCCAGACCTTATGTAAACCTTACGTTCCGAGAAGGGTTTAAGGTCTTGCTGCGGCGCCTTGTGTCTGGCCATATCCTGCGGAAAGACCGAATCCGGCCGGATACGACCGCCGGGCCGGACAGCAAAAATTTAAGAGGAAACGACACGATGACGCGCATCGCGATCCTGGACGATTATCAGAACGTGGCCCTGGACCTGGCCGATTGGGACAGCCTGGGCCCCGACGTGGAGGTCACGGCCTTCAACGAATTCCTGCAAACCGACGAAGACCGTTTGGCCCAGGCACTGGCCGGCTACGACGTCGTTGTCGGTATGCGTGAACGCACACGGTTTCCCGCCTCGCAGTTGGAGAAACTGCCCGATCTCAAGATGATGGTGACCACCGGGATGCGGAACCTGGCCTGGGACATGGACAAGGCCCGTGAGATGGGCATCCCCGTCTGTGGGACCTCGATCCTGCCCTATCCCGCGTTCGAACAGACCTGGGCCCTGATCTTCGCCGTGACCAAGGAAATCCCCAAGGAAGACCGCTGCATGAAGGCGGGCGGCTGGCAGGAAAGCTTCCCGATCGGCCTGCGCGAGAAGACCCTGGGCGTCATCGGCCTTGGCAAATTGGGCGCGCAGTCGGCGGCGCTCGGCCAGGCCTTGGGCATGAAAGTCATCGCCTGGTCGGAAAACCTGACCGAGGCCCGCGCCGCCGAATGCGGTGCGGTGCGCGTGTCCAAGGAAAACCTGTTCAAGCAGGCGGACGTCATCACCATCCATGTTCTTCTGTCCGACCGCACGCGGGGCCTTGTCGGCGCGGACGAGTTGGCGCTGATGAAACCGTCGGCATATCTGGTGAACACCTCGCGCGGGCCGATCGTCGACGAAGCCGCGATGATCGAGGCGCTGAAGACCAACAAGATCAAGGGCGCCGGGTTGGACGTGTTCGATGTCGAGCCGCTGCCCGCCGATCATGAACTGCGCAAATTGGACAATACGGTGCTGACCGGCCACCTGGGCTATGTCATGCGCGAAAACTACGAACAGATGTATCCCGATGCCGTGGAATGCATCAAAGGCTGGATGGACGGCGCGCCGGTGCGCGTGCTCAACGCCGCCGACTGACGACCAGTCACTTAAGACCAAGACGAAAGACCTGACCACAATGACCGACGACATCATCCGTTTGGAAAAGAACGGGGCGATCGCGACCCTGATCCTGAACAACCCGGAAAAGCGTAACGCGCTCAACCTGGACGCCTGGCGGCGCCTGGCCGAGTTGGCGGCGGAACTGGAAGGCGACGACGACCTGCGTTGCGTTCTGGTGACCGGCGCGGGCGAACATTTCGCCGCCGGCGCCGATATCTCCGAATTCCCGGAAAAACGCATGAGTGCGGCCCAGGCCGAGGAATACGGCGCCGTCGTCGCCGACGCCCTGGACCGCTTCGCCAACCTGCGCCATCCCACGGTGGCGGTGATCCGGGGCGCGTGTACCGGCGGCGGGCTTGAGATCGCCTGTTGCTGCGATCTGCGCCTGGCGGCCGAAGGTTCGCGCTTCGGCATTCCCATCAACCGCCTGGGCCATGCCTTCGCCTATCCGGAGATGGCGGCGGCGTTGTCGGTCATCCCGGGGCCGGTGATCATGGAATTGCTGTTGGAAGGCCGTATCCTCGAAAGCGACGAAGCCTATGCCAAGGGTATCGTCACGCGCCTGGTGCCGGTCGAACAGCTGGACGACGAGGCCGAGACCCTGGCCTGGCGGATCGCCAAGGGCGCGCCGCTGGCCGCGCGCGGATCGAAGAAGATTCTGCGCCGTCTGCTGCAACCGGAGCCGATCTCCCCGGACGAAGTAAAATCCAGCTACGCGTTGTGCGATTCCGCCGATTACAAGGAAGGCGTGCGCGCCTTCCTGGCGAAGGAAAAACCTGCGTTCAAGGCGCAGTGATCCGGCCGACGATGACAGGGGCGGCGGGCGTTGGATTCGCGGCGAAGCTGGCGTAATCTGCGGCCCAACCAAACCCGAATGAATTTGCAAACTCCTTGGAGGAAGAAAAATGAGCACCCAATCCCGCGCCGATAAACTGCGCGAACTTCTCGAACGCCCCGGCTGCCGGACCCTGCCCGGCGTCTACGACGCCATGTCGGCCATGCTGGTCGAACGCGCCGGTTTCGAGGCCGCCTTCATGACCGGCTTCGGCGTTTCGGCCGCCCGCATCGGTCTGCCCGATACGGGGCTGATCAGCTATGCCGAAATGGTCGACCAGGGCCGCAACATGGCGGCGGTGACCTCGATTCCGATCATCGGTGACGGCGACACCGGCTTCGGCAACGCGATCAACGTCAAGCGCACGGTTCAGGGCTTCGCCCAGGCCGGCATGGCTTGCGTGATGATCGAGGACCAGGTGGCGCCCAAGCGCTGCGGTCATACCCGCGGCAAATCCATCGTGTCGCGCGAAGAAGCGTTTCAGCGCATTCAGGCCGCGGTCGATGCCCGTAACGACGGCGCCGACATCCTGATCATGGCGCGCACGGATGCCAACTGGACCGACGGTATCGAAGAAGCGATCGACCGCTGCAACGCCTTCCGCGAGATCGGCGTCGACATCACCTTCCTGGAAGCGCCCTTGGACAAGGACCAGATGCGCCGCTACTGCAAGGAAGTGGACGGCCCGAAGATGGCCAACATGGTGGAGCAGGGCGATACGCCTTATCTGCTGGAAGATGAATTGGGCGAGATGGGCTACAAGATCGCCATCTATCCGGTGTCCATGATGCTGGCGTCGATCAAGGCGATGGAAGGCGTGCTGGCCAACCTCAAGGCCGGTAAGACCCCGGAAGGTCAGATCACCTTCCCGGAACTGCGCGACATCGTCGGCTTCCCCGAATACTACGAGGCGGAAAAGAAGTACGCCGCCGAGTAATCGGACCTGTTTGCCCCGTTTTCCCGGGCGGCCCTGGGGCCGTCCGGGCGGGGAGTTTTGCCTTGCATACGCCCGGGCCTCGGGCATTATCGGGGCCGCTGAACGCCTTTCCATGAATTGAATACGAGAGGCCGGAAACGGAGAGGAGGCGGGATCAACCCGCCCCGCCGAGATCGTCAACCGGTCCAAATCGGTTAAGAAGATTTCGCAAGGACGCGAAATCGCCAACCCAACGACGGGGAGATACATGTCCAAGTCTTATCGCCGGCTGGCCGCGCCGGCATTGTCGCTCGTGGCCGTTCTCCTGACCCTTTTTCATTCCGATACGGCCCTGGCGGCCGATCAGCTTAATTCCGGCGATACGGCCTGGATCCTGACGGCGACCGCCTTGGTCCTGTTCATGACCCTGCCGGGTCTGGCGCTGTTCTACGGCGGCCTGGTGCAAAGCCGGAACGTGCTGAGCGTCCTGATGCATTGTGTCGCGATCGCCTGCTTGATGAGCGTCCTGTGGCTGATCGTCGGCTACAGCCTGTCCTTCACCGACGGCGCCGGCGCGAACCAGTTGATCGGCGGTTTTTCGCGTCTGTTCCTGGACGGCGTCGGCACCGACACCTTGGCGGGCGCTATTCCTGAGAACGTGTTCTTTTCCTTCCAAATGACCTTCGCCGTGATCACCCCGGCGCTGATGGTCGGCGCCTATGTGGAGCGCATCAAGTTCTCCGCCGTGCTGATCCTGTCCGGTCTTTGGCTGATCGTCGTTTACGCGCCGGTGACCCATTGGGTCTGGGGCGGCGGCTGGCTCGCCGACATGGGCGTGATGGATTTCGCGGGCGGCCTGGTCGTCCATGCGACGGCGGGCATTTCGTCGCTGGTCATCGTCCGTGCCTTGGGCGCGCGCCACGGCTTCCCCAACGATTCCGCGCCGCCGCATAACCCCGGCATGGTCGCCATGGGGGCCTGCATGCTCTGGGTCGGTTGGTTCGGTTTCAACGGCGGCTCGGCCCTGGCGGCGGATGGCTCTGCCGGTATGGCCTTGACCGTCACTCATATCGCGGCCGCCACGGCGTCCCTGGTCTGGATGATGATCGAATGGAAAAAGTACGGCAAACCGTCGCTGGTCGGTCTCGTCACCGGGACCATCGCGGGTCTGGCGACGATCACGCCGGCCTCCGGTTTCGTCGGCCCGCTTGGCGCACTGATCATCGGTGTCGCCGCCGGCTTCGTCTGCTTCAAGATGGTGCAGATCGTCAAACAGGCGTGGAAGTTGGATGACTCCCTGGACGTCTTCGCCGTGCACGGCGTCGGCGGCTCGCTGGGTACCTTGCTGGTCGCGTTCCTTTGCGCGCCGGAATTCGGCGGTCTCGGTCTGCCGGAAGGCAAGACCATGTGGGACGCCTTCGGCGTGCAGGCCATCGGCCTTGCGGCGACGATCGGCTGGTCGGCGGTCGCGACCTATATCCTGGTCAAGATCACCGCCGGTCTGACCAGCGGCATCCGCGTGCGCGAGGACGACGAGCTGGAAGGTCTCGACATCACCGCACATGGCGAGACTGCCTATCGGCTTGACTGACGTGTTATAACGGGCGGAGCAACGACGCTCCGCCCATCAGACCAACCAAAAACCAAGACCAAGAAAAACAAGACCACGATTAGGAGAGGACAACATGAAGTTCGTCATGGCGGTGATCAAACCGCATAAGCTGGACGCCGTCCGCGAGGCGCTGGGCGCCACCGGGGTCGAAGGTATGACCGTTTCCGAAGTGAAGGGCTACGGCCGTCAGCGCGGCCAGACGGAAATCTACCGCGGCGCCGAATATCAGGTGCATTTCCTGCCCAAGGTGAAGGTCGAGATCGCGGTCGCCGACGACAAGGTCGCCCAGGTCGTCGAGGCCATCCAGACCTCGGCCAATACGGGCAAAATCGGCGACGGCAAGGTCTTCGTCTACAACATGGACTCCGCCGTGCGCATCCGTACGGGCGAACAGGACAACGACGCGCTCTAGCCGCAAACCCCGAGCGCGGGCAGCCGCCCGCGCGACGACGCGTTTGCGCGAATAGAAAGCAGACGCGTCGTCTTTTCGCCGAGGACGACCCATGCCCAAGTTCGCCGCCAATATCGGCTGGCTGGCCCAGGAAGTGCCCATGCTGGAGAGATTCCAGCTGGTCCGCGACCTGGGTTTCGCCGCCGTCGAATGCCCGATCTCCGTCTACGACGAAGAGGCATCGGCCATGGGCGATGCCGCCAAGTCCGCCGGGGTCGAATTCGTTCTGTTCAATTCGCCGCCGGGCAGCGGCGAAGATTCCTACGGCATCGCGGGGCTGAAGGGCCGGGAAGCGGAATTCCAGGACACCATCGGCACGGCCATCGACTACGCCAAGGAACTGGGATCGACCTACCTGCATGTCCTATCGGGATGGCAGCCAGGCGATTGGGATCGCGAGGAAGGCTTCGCAACCTTCATCGACAATCTGAAATGGGCCTGTCCGGTGCTGGCCGAGGCCGGATTGGTCGCCCTGACCGAGCCCATCAACTGGCACGCCCGGCCGGGATATCTGGTCGGCACGACCGCCGAGGGCCAGCGCGTGGTCGATGGCGTCAAATCGGCCGGCCACGACAACATCGGCATCCAGTACGATTTCCATAACGCCCAGATCATGGAAGGCGATTTGGCCCGCACCTTCGAGAAACACCTGCCCGATATCCGCCATGTGCAGATCGCGGGCAACCCGGGCCGCTTGCCGCCGGACGAAGGGGAAATCTACTATCCCTTCCTGTTCGATCTTTGCGATCGGCTCGGCTTCGACGGATGGCTGGGCCTGGAATACGCGGCCCACGACAAGACCCAGCCGGGGGCGACGAAGGCATCGCTTAAATGGGCGACGGCCTACGGGCTGGGCTAGGTCCGGCCGTCAGGCCGCCGGGGCGTTCGCGCCCAGGAACATGCGGATGTGGCGCAGGGCCAGTTCGATCTTGCGGTCGTTTTCTTTCCACGGATACAGGCTGACCTGTGAGTTCGGCGCCAGCAGCGCCGATTCCATCGCCGTCGCGTATGGGTGCGCCGGAATGTCGTCGGGCAGGATCAGGACGGGCGTCTGACAGTTGCGGACGAAATCGCGGTCCACGGTCAGCACGAAATCGGCCCGCTTCGTGTACATGTTGTTGAGGAAATCCTCGCACATTTTCTGGGTGATCTCCGGCCGCCGTTCCATGAACTCGGGCGCCCAACCCTTGATGTTGTTCCGGTAGTACAGATCGGGGTGGCTGGAGGCATAGCCGCTGGGATGCACCAGGGTCGCCGCGACCACGCGGTCGCCCGCGTGCTTGATCAGGTTCCAGATCATCGGCCCGCCGATGCAGAACCCCAGGACCATGAATGTATCGACACCCAGGTGATCCAGCAGGGCCAATTGGTCGTCGACCAGGGCGTCCCAGGGGCGGTCGATTTCCAGCGGGCCCTCGGTCCGGCCGCCGTTGGCGTTGCGAATGTCGAGGGCGATGACGCGGTATCTGTCGCTGAACGCCTCCAGCGGATTGAAGGCATGCTTGGCCATGCCGTCGATGGTCGCGTTCAGGCCGCCGCCGGGCAGCACCAGCAGGGGAAAGCCGGAGCCGGCTTCCTCGTAATGAATTTTGACGTCGCCGTTCTCGAAGATGGGCATGGTCGGTCCTCCCTGTTGTCTCGACCGTGAAGCGGAATGCGAAATGTCAGGCGGCGTTGGCGCCCCTGAATTTTTCCAGCACGTAGGGCATGACCCCGCCGTTTTCGAACCAGGCGACTTCGCGCGCCGTATCCAGGCGGCAGAGAACCTCCGTTTCGATCACCGTGCCGTCCGGTTTGGTGAAGCGGACCTGTGCCGTCTGGCCCGGGGTGATGGTGCCGCCGAAGCCCGTGATGTCCACGGACTCCGTGCCGTCCAGGCCCAGGGTCTTGCGGGTCGTCCCCGCCGGGAACTGCAGCGGCATGATCCCCATGCCGATCAGGTTCGAGCGGTGGATGCGTTCCACGTCCTCGGCGATGATCGCGCGGACCCCCAACAGGTGCGGGCCGCGCGCGGCCCCGTCGCGCGATGATCCGATGCCGTATCCGGTCCCGGCGACGACGACCGCCGGGCGGCCTTCGTCGGCGTAGCGTTGGGCCGCGTCGAAGATCGTGATTTCCTCGCCCGTCGGCTGATACCGGGTCCAGCCGCCCCGCCGGTCCGGTGTCATTTCGTTCTGAACGTAGGGGTTGTTGAAGGCGCCGCGCAGAATGATTTCATGATTGGCGCGGCGCTGCAGGAAACCGGAATAGTCGGCGGGGGCGACGCCCTGGGCCGACAGATGATCGCCCGCGAGGCTGCCTTCTTGAATGCGGCTGCCGGGCGAGATGTGGTCGGTGGTCACGTTGTCGCCCAGCATCGCCAGGATCGCGGCCCCCTCGACGCCCGGGAACGGAACCTGCCGACGGGCCGTCTCCAGATAGGGCGGCTTGACGATGTAGGTGCTGTCGTCGTCCCAGCCGAAGGCCCCGGCGTCGCCCGGGTCGATGTCGTCCCACATGGGGTTGGCATCTTCGGGGCGGGAGAGGCGGTCCAGGTAAAGGCCCTGGGTGATGTTGTCGCGGATCGCGGCCTCCACGTCCTGGGCGCTGGGCCAGATATCGGCGAGGTAAACCGGATTGCCGTCGGCGTCATTGCCCAACGGTGCGGTGGTGATGTCTTTCAGAACCGTGCCGAGGATCGCATAGGCGACGACCAGGGGCGGCGAGCCCAGGTAGTTGAGTTTGACCTGTGGATGGACGCGGCCTTCGAAATTGCGGTTGCCGGACAGCACGGCGGCGACGCTCAGGTTGTCGGCCTTGATCGCCTGGGCGATGTCGTCGCGCAGGCCGCCCGACCCGCCGCAGCAGGTCATGCAGCCGTAGCCCGCGATGTGGAATCCCAATTCCTCCAGCGGCTCGATCAGACCCGCCCGGGTCAGGTAATCGCCGACCGCGCGCGATCCCGGCGACAGCGAGGTCTTGATCCAGGGCTTGGCCGTAAGCCCCTTCGCTCGCGCGTTCTTCGCCAACAGACCGGCGGCGATCATGACGCTGGGGTTCGAGGTATTGGTGCAGGAGGTAATCGCCGCAATGGCGAGGTCACCGTCGTGGATCGGGCCGTCTGCCGGTGCGGCGGCGGGATCGCGGCCGTTTTCCCGGATCGCCGCTTCGGCGGATTGCGGCGCGGTGCTGAGCGGCACCCGGCTTTGCGGCAGCTTCGGCCCGGCCAGGCAGGCTTCGACCTGGCCCAGATCGAATTCGATCACGTCGGAATAGACGACCTCGGCCGTATCGTCGCGCCACATGCCCTGGGCCTTGGCATAGGCTTCGACCAAAGGCACCTGATCGCCGCGCCCGGTCAATTCCAGATAGGCGAGGGCTTTCTCGTCGATGGGGAAGAAGGCGACGCTGGCGCCGTATTCCGGCGCCATGTTCGAAAGCGTCGCCCGTTCCGGCAGGCTGAGGGTGTCGAGGGCGGGGCCCGTGAATTCGACGAACTTCTGCACCACGCCGTAATCGCGGAGCGCCTTGGTCAGGGACAGCACCAGATCGGTGGTCGTCGTGCCTTCGCGCATTTGGCCGGTCAGGCGCACGCCGACGACGTCTGGGATCAGCATGCTGACCGGTTCGCCCAGGGTCGCGGCCAGGGCCTCGATGGCGCCGACGCCCCAGCCGAGAACGGCCAGCGCGTTGATCATCGGGGTATGGCTGTCGCAGGCGAGCAGGCTGTCGGGGAAGGCGACCGGCCCCAATTCCGGATCGTCTTCCGACCAGACGACACGGGCCAGCCGTTCCAGATTGATCTGATGACAGATGCCCTGTCCCGGCGGCAGGACGCGCAGATTGCGGAAGGCCTTCTGCGCCCATTTGGCGACCCGGTAGCGTTCGGCGTTCTGTTCGTACTCGGCCGCCATGTTTCGGGTCAGGGCGTCGGCCTGCCCGGCGACGTTGACGATCACCGAATGGTCGGTGACGTAATCCAGCGGCCGCACGGGATTGACCAGCGACGGGTCCTTGCCCATGGCCTGCATGTGTTCGCGCATGGCGGCCAGGTCCGTCAGCAACGGGATGCCCGAGACGTCGTGCACCATGATGCGGGTGGGGAAGAAGCTGATCTCCGCCGGGTTGCCCGCGTTGTCGGCCCAGGTCTTGAAGGCTTCGGCGGTTTCCGTCGTCACCGTCTCGCCGTCTTCATGGCGCAAGACGTTTTCCAACAGCACCTTCAGGCAATAGGGCAGGCGGGATGTGCCGGTAAGGCCCGCGGCCTCGGCCTGGGGCAGGCTGAAATAGGTGTAATCGGTGCCGTTCGCGGAAAGAATCGCGCGCGCACTGAAGCTGTTGGGATGCGTCATGAATGCCTCGTCCTGGGATGTTTCCGGCGTCGTTCGGGCGCGCCGTTCGGGGGGTGTTTCGGCCACTCTGAGGCAAAACGGCTTTGTATACAATCCGGCGTTGGCCAGGAGCCGTCAGGCGGCGGCACCCGTCTCGGCGATCAGGTCGGCCAGCGCCTGTGCGCCCGGCGGCAGGGTTTGGCCGCGCAGGGTGATGATGCCGATGCGCCGGGTCAGGTCCGGATGGTCGATCCGGGCGGCCCAGTACCCGCCGTCGCGTGAGGGCGGCACGGCGGTCTCCGGCAGGATCGCGGCCCCCAGGCCTTCCTCGGCCAGGGAGATCAGGGTCTGGTGGTGGAGCATTTCGAAATGCGGCACCAGGGTCATGCCGACGGACTGGAACGCCGTTTCGACCTGGCCGCGCGTTCGCGACGGCGCGGGCAAGGCGAGAATCGTCTCATCCCGCAAGGCGTCGAGCGGGATATCCGTCTGTCCGGCGAGCGGATGGTCCGGGGCGACCACGGCGACATAGCCGTCTTCGAGAAACTGGTGGAATTCGAATTCGCGCTGCTGGCGTTCCATGGGGCCGATGCCGAAATCGGCGTCGCCGCGCCGCACGATATCCAGAATGTCGGCGCCGTAGGCTTCGCGCACCTGCACGGTGATGTTGCGGTTGCGGTCGCGGAACCGCGCCAGAATGCGGGGCAGGCGGGTCGCCGCGAAACTGGGGGCAGAGGTCAGCAGCACGCGTCCCCG
>NZRL01000060.1 GCA_002696205.1 Rhodospirillaceae bacterium
CGTTCCGGCCAGCAGGCCCCAATCGAAGGCGACCGCGTTGCCGCCGGGCCGGCCAGAGTCTTTCGGCGGCTTGGCGTCGAACAGCAGCCGGTCGGCGACGGCCTCAAAGGCGCGGGCATCGGCGACATCCTCCGGCGATGCGATGGCCAGCGCCTTCATCACCGGCAGGCCCGTGCGGGCCTTGACCTCGGCGACCCGCTCCGGCGTTTCCGATCCGTGCAGCTGCAACAGGTCGATGTTGCCGCCGGCCGTGATGATCGCAAGCTCGTCGTCCGTCGCATCGACGGTCAGCGCCGTCTTGATCACATCCGGCGGCACCAGGGCCGCCAGCGCATTGGCGATCGGCGGCTGCACGTTGCGCGGCGATTTCTTGAAGAACACGAAGCCGACCATGTCCGCCCCGCCCGCGTTGGCAGGATCGCAGGCCGCCTGCACGGCCTCCGGCGTTTTCAGGCCGCAGATTTTCACGACAGACATGTCAGTCGCCCAGTTCGTCCGCGATGCGCTTGGCGGCGGCGATGGGGTCGTCGGATTGGGTGATCGGGCGGCCGATGACCAGGTAGTCGGCGCCGAGCGACACCGCGTCGCGGGGCGTGACGATGCGCTTCTGATCGCCCTTGGCGGCCCATTCGGGGCGGATGCCCGGCACCACCAGGGTGAAGTCGGGGCCGCAGACGGAACGGATGACCTTGATCTCATGGGCCGAACAGACGACGCCGTCCATGCCCGCTTCCTGCGCCAGCTTGGCCAGCTTGGCGACCTGGGCCTTGGTTTCGTTATTGATGCCGACCTCGATCAGGTCTTCGTCGGACAGGCTGGTCAGCACCGTGACGGCGAGCACCAGGGGGCGCGACGCACCGCCGTCCTTGGCGGCCTGGGCGGCGGCCTCCATCATCGCGCGGCCGCCCGACGCATGGACGTTGACCATGAAGGGCCGCATGGGCAGCGAGGCGCGGATCGCCCCCGCCACCGTATTGGGAATGTCGTGGAACTTGAGGTCCAGGAAGACCGGAAGACCGGCGCCCGACACCTTGTGCACGCCCTGGGGCCCGTGGGCGGTGAAGAATTCCTTGCCCAGCTTGACGCCGCCGACGGCCCCCTTCACGCCCTCGGCCAGGGCGAGCGCCTGATCCGCGTCGGTCGTGTCGAGCGCGACGAGGATACGGTCGGCGGGGCGTTCAATGCCCGTCGGGATGGTCGTGGTGGTCATCGATGGCGGTCCCAGTGGTCTGCGGCCCGTCGGAAAACGGGATGATTATTTATACCGGCGCGCCGGGCCGGCCGTCATCTTCTTTTGCGGCGCCTTCGGGCCGGTGCCGGGCCCGTCAGAAAATGGCGGGAGGGGCGGCGGACCCGGCCTCGGCCGGGGCGGGAAGCGAGGCGCGGTCGCCGGCGGCCTTGCCTTCGGCGTCCTTGGCCTGTTTCTCGGCGGCGCGGAGCTGTTCTTCCAGAACTTCGATATCGGTCTTGAGGCGCTGGTTCTCGCGTTCGGCCATGTCGGCGCGGTGTGCTTCGCGCCGGGCCCGGCCGCGCGCCACGCCGCCGGAAATCCAGACCATCACCGCCCCCCAGAGGAAGCCCAGGAACAGACCGGCGACACCGACCAGGGAGACCGGCGCCGTCAATTCATAATCGAACGGCCAGAGCTGCAGCACCACGTCCGCCCGGTTGGAGGCGGCGAACAGGATCAGCGCCAGAACCAGCGGCGTAAGGATGATCCAGGAGAAAATTCGGCCCACGGGCGTCACCTGAATAGGTTGAGAAGGCGTCTGCTGAAATACCGGGGCCGCATCTGCCCCGCCCGGACGTTAGCTGCCGTTCAGTTTCTCGCGCAGCTGCTTGCCGGTCTTGAAGTAGGGAATATGCTTGGAATCGACCTCGACGGTGGCGCCGGTCCGCGGGTTGCGCCCGACGCGGGCCCCCCGCTGCTTCACGGAAAAAGCGCCGAACCCGCGCAATTCCACCCGGTCGCCCTGGGAAAGCGCGCTGGTGATTTCGTCGAAGATGGTGGAGACGATACGCTCCACATCACGCTGATACAGGTGCGGGTTGTCCGCCGCCAGTCTGGCGATCAGTTCGGATTTGGTCATGCTTCAAATCCCCGGCAGGGTCGTATCGGCACCCGGCACAGGCCGGAATCCCACAGTCGGCCGGAGACCTTTCCCTCACATGTGGCTAACTATAACGAAGGGTGCCAAAGGGAGAACACGCCGTCAAGTCTAAGTCTTTCAGAAAACAATGCTTTTTGCAGCTGCGAGCTTAGGGCGTCTCGCCAGGGCAAGGGCTCTTCGCCGTACTCGATCTCGCGCACCGGCAAATCGGCGGGCACCCCATGCGTGGATTCCAGCCAGGCCCGCGCCGTGTCCTCGGCGCCGATGGCGTCGATCAATCCGTTCTCCTTGGCGCCGCGCCCGGAATAGACCCGCCCGTCGGCCAGCGCCAGGACCTTGTCGCGCGGCATATCGCGGCGCTCGGCGACCATGTCGACGAACTGGCCGTACAATTCCATCAGCACGTCCTGGGTCGCCTCGCGGGCGGCGGGGGAAAGCGGCTCCAGCGGATTGGGCTGGGCCTTCATCGGCCCGCTTTTGAAGACCTCCGGCTTGATGCCGAGCTTGCCCAACAGTTCCGTCACGTCGGCGGTCTGCAGGATCACGCCGATCGATCCGGTCAAGGTGCCCCGCCGGGCGATCACGTGATCGGTGGCGATCGCCACCATGTATCCGGCCGAGGTCGCCGTGCCGCCCATGACGGCGACGGTGGGTATCCGCGCCGCCACTTTGCGCAGCGCCTCGAACAGCGCCTCGCCGCCGACGAAGGTGCCGCCCGGGGAATCGACCTTGACGATCAGGCCCCGCACGTCGTCCCGTTCGGCCAGGGCCGCGATGGCCTGGGTGCGGTCCTCGTCGTCGAAGATGATGCCGTCGACCGACAGGCGCGCGACGTAATCGCCACCCAATAACGGCGGTCCGTCGAACCGCCCGGCATAGATCACGGCAAGGGCCGCCAGCGCGCCCAGGGCGAGCAGGCGCCACAGGGTCAGGTGGCGTTTCAGGCGGCGGCGGTCGAAAAGGCTGTCGGCGTCGAGGGCCATGGGAAATCCTGGTCGGTTTCGGCCGGCCGCGGTCATCGCGGCCGAGACATGGGTTTGGACAAAAGAAAACCGGGAGCCCCCATCAGGAAGCTCCCGGAAATCCTATCACGGTCCCCGCATGTCCGGGCAATGTGGAAAGCACCGGCAGGCGGGGGAAAGACGGGCCGAAGCCCCGGGGCGTTATTCCGCCTCGGCTTCCTCGGCCGCGGCATCCGCCGCGTCGTCGTCTTCCTTGGCCGTCTTCTTCTTGGCGGCCGCCTTCTTGGCCGGCTTTTCTTCTTCCGTGTCGGCCGCTTCCTGAGCCTGCTTTTCCTTCAAAGCGGCGCCCAGGATATCGCCCAGGGAGGCACCGGAATCGGACGAACCGTATTCCTGCATGGCCTTCTTCTCTTCCTCGACCTCAAGGGCCTTGATGGAGAGCGAAAGCTTGCGGCCCGACTTGTCGATCTGGGTGATCTTGGCGTCGACCTTTTCGCCGGCGGCGAAACGGTCCGGGCGCTGTTCCGAACGGTCGCGGGACAGATCGGATTTACGGATGAAGCCGAGCAGAGCGTCGTTGACCTTGACCTCGACACCGCCGTCGTTGGTCTGCGTCACGGTGCAGGTCACGACCGCACCCTTCTTCAGGCCGTCCATGGCGCCTTCGACCGGGTCGTCGCCCAGCTGCTTGATGCCCAGGGAGACACGCTCCTTGTCGACGTCGACGTCCAGCACCTTGGCTTTGACGATGTCACCCTTGTTGTAATCGGCAAGGGCTTCTTCGCCGGACTTGTCCCAGCTGAGGTCCGAGAGGTGGGCCATGCCGTCGATTTCGCCGTCGAGGCCGATGAACAGACCGAATTCGGTGATGTTCTTGACCTCGCCTTCGACTTCGGCGCCGACCGGGAACTTGACCACGAAGTCTTCCCACGGGTTGGCGGCACACTGCTTGAGACCCAGCGAGATGCGGCGCTTGTCCGGATCGACGTCCAGGACCATGACTTCCACTTCCTGAGAGGTGGAAACGATCTTGCCCGGGTGGACGTTCTTTTTGGTCCAGGACATTTCGGAAACGTGAACCAGGCCTTCGACACCGGGTTCCAGCTCCACGAAGGCGCCGTAGTCGGTGATGTTGGTGACCCGGCCGGTGAACTTGGTGCCCACCGGGTATTTGGCTTCGACGCCGTCCCAGGGGTCGGCTTCCAGCTGCTTCATGCCCAGCGAGATACGCTGCGTTTCGGCGTTGAAGCGGATGATCTGGACCTTGACCGTTTCACCGATCGACAGCGCTTCCGACGGATGGTTGATGCGCTTCCAGGCGATGTCGGTGACGTGCAGCAGGCCGTCCACACCGCCAAGGTCGACGAACGCACCGTAATCGGTGATGTTCTTGACCACGCCTTCGAGAACCTGGCCTTCCTGCAGCGAGGAGATCAGCTCCGAACGGGCTTCGGTGCGGGTTTCTTCCAGCACGGCGCGGCGCGAGACCACGATGTTGTTGCGCTGGGGGTCCATTTTCAGGATCTGGAACGGCTGCGGCATGCCCATCAGGGGCTGCACGTCGCGAACCGGGCGGATATCGACCTGGGAGCCGGGCAGGAACGCCACGGCACCGTCCAGGTCGACGATGAAGCCGCCTTTGACGCGGCCGAAGATGACGCCGTTGACGCGCTCGCCCTTTTCGAAGGCCTTTTCCAGGCCGACCCAGGCTTCCTCGCGGCGGGCTTTCTCGCGCGAGAGACGGACCAGGCCGTCGCGGTCTTCGTAGCGTTCGACATAAACGTCGACTTCGTCACCGGCGACGAGCTTCTCGTCCGAGCCGGGGCTCATGAATTCCTTGAGGGGAACGCGTCCTTCGGACTTCAGTCCGACGTCGACGATGGCGAAATCGCCATCGACGTTGACAACGACGCCGCGCAGCACGCGGCCTTCGAAGCCTTCGTCGTCGCCGAGAGACTCGTTCAGGAGAGCTTCAAAATCTTCAGTGGATTGAGGGGTGGTTTCGGCCGCAGCAGCGGCATCCGTATTGGCCATTAGGGTCGATCCTTTCGATTTTATCTGGCCGGCCGGTTGGTTCCGACGGTCTTGGGTTACACAAAATCCCGCGTCGCCCCGCCTTTTGACGGCGGTGGCGGGCGGGTGTTCAAACTCGAAGAAGGCGGTGGTCGGGACCGGGCGAGGCCCAGGCAATCCTATTTATTCGATACGATATCAAGGGCTTGGGCGAACACCTCGTCGGCGTTCATGCCACTGGTATCGATCAGGATCGCGTCTTCGGCCGGCTCCAGCGGCGCTACGGCTCGGGACTTGTCCCGGGCGTCACGCTCGCGCATTTCTTCAAGAACGCGCGCATATATAACGTCAGGGTCCTTTTCCTGCAACTCTTTGTGACGGCGGGTTGCGCGGACTTCATCGGAGGCCGTGATGAAGAATTTCACGTCGGCGCCGGGGCAGATCACCGTGCCGACGTCGCGGCCGTCCAGAACGGCCCCCTTGGCGCCGCCCGGCGGGGTCGC
This sequence comes from Rhodospirillaceae bacterium, assembly GCA_002696205.1. Classification (GTDB taxonomy): domain Bacteria; phylum Pseudomonadota; class Alphaproteobacteria; order Rhodospirillales; family Casp-alpha2; genus UBA1479. Next base: position 5,590 of record NZRL01000060.1, read on the forward strand.
CGCGAAGGTCCGCTGGAAGTCCAGCAGGGCCGCCCGAACGCCCGGCACGGCGGACACCTTGGACGCCGCCTGAGCGACCTCGTCGACGCGCAGATCGGTGCGCTCCAGATCCCGGGGTTCAAGGGCGCGGGCCTGGGCCTCGGCCGCCGCCGCGTCCTCGGGATCTGCGCCCGCTTCCAATACCCGTTTGCCCGTCGCGCGGTACAGCAGGCCCGTATCCAGATAAGCCAGTCCCAATTCGTCGGCGAGGCGCCGGGCGAGGGTTCCCTTCCCGGCCGCCGCCGGTCCGTCTATGGCGATGATCATGGCCCTATTCCTTCCTTATTCTCGTTCCCGGGGCTCAACCCGGCCGAATATCGGCGCCCAGGCCGTTCATCAGATCGGCGAAGCCCGGAAAGCTTGTCGCCATGGCGTCGCCGTCGTCGATGGTGACCGGCGTCTCGCAGGCCATGCCCAATACCAGAAAGGCCATGGCGATGCGGTGGTCGAGATCGACCGTCACCGTGCCGCCGCCCTTGGGCGCTGCACCGCCGGAACCGGCGACGACCAGATAGTCCTCGCCTTCCTCGACCGTCACGCCACAGGCCGCCAGGCCGGTCGCCACGGCGGACAATCGGTCACTTTCCTTGACCCGCAATTCCTCCAGGCCGTCCATCCGCGTCTCGCCGTCGGCGACCGCGGCGGCGACGGCGAGGATCGGATATTCGTCGATCATCGAGGGCGCCCGTTCCGGCGGCACCGTCACACCTTTGAGTTTCGATGCCGACACCTTCAGATCGGCGACCGGCTCGCCCGCCTCTTCCCGCGCGTTGATCGTCTCGATCTCGGCGCCCATTTCCGCCAACGTCGTCAGCAGGCCGGCACGCAGGGGATTGAGGCCGACATCCTTCAACGTGACCTCCGATCCCGGCACGATCAGCGCCGCGACGATGGGGAACGCGGCGGATGAAATATCCGCCGGCACGACGACGTCGCGGGCGACCAGTTCCGGGCGGCCGACCAGCGAGACCCGGCGGCCGCCGTCCTCGGTCTCGCGGACCAGGACCTCGGCCCCGAAATGGCGCAGCATGTTTTCCGTATGGTCGCGGGTCGGCTGCGGCTCGACGACCGTCGTCACGCCGGGAGCGTTGAGCCCCGCCAGCAGAACCGCCGATTTGACCTGGGCCGAGGCAACCGGCAACTCGTATTCGATGGGCAGGGGTTCCGCCGCGCCCCGGACCGTCATCGGCAACAGATCGCCGTCGCGCCCGGTGAACTTGGCGCCCATGCGTTTCAGGGGGCCCGTCACCCGGCCCATGGGCCGGCGGCAGAGCGAGGCATCGCCGGTGAAGGTCACGGTCATGTCGTGGCCGGCGACGACCCCCATCATCAGGCGCACGCCGGTGCCCGCGTTGCCCATGTCGATGACGTTTTCCGGTTCGGCCAGGCCGCCGACGCCGCAGCCGACGACGCGCCAGCGCCCGCCCGCGGGCTTTCCGGCGCCGTCCGGCTCAATATCGGGAAGCTTTTCCGCCTCGGCCCCCATGGCGCGGACGGCGGCGGCGGTCGCCAGCACGTCCTCGCCTTCCAACAGGCCGGTGATGCGGGTCTCGCCGACGCAAAGGGCGCCCAGCATCAACGCCCGGTGGGAAATCGACTTGTCGCCGGGGACTCTGATCTCGCCCTTGAGGGCCCTGGCGGGGCCGGAACGAAGCGGCGTCGGGTTGGGGGTGGATGCGCTCACGGAACGGGGCTCTCCCATGCGGAAAACGGGGCGAAAACGGGCGGCCGGGCCGGTGCCGGGCGCCGCGGCTCTCTAGCATATAGAGGAGCCGCCCGCCAATCATCCGTGGAATGCGCGAATAAGGGCATTTTGCTTTTGACAGGGGGCGGCGTTCATGGCATTGGGCAGACAACAAAAGTTAATAAGAAACGGCACTCCCTTGGGGGGGTATCAGGCTCAACTCCAGACACCGGGAGACAGCCCGTGGCGAAACCCGAATGGGGCCGCAAGGTCACCTGTGCCGGTTGCGGCAATAAATTCTACGACATGAAACGCGAGCCGGCGGTCTGCCCCGCGTGCGGGTCCGAAAACGATCCGCTCCAGGCATTCCGTCCGAAGCGCGGCGCGGCACCGAAACCGGTGGCGCAGGCGGATCCGAAGCCCAAGAAAGCGGAGGTTCCGTCGGAAGACGACGAGGACGAAGACGAGGACGACCTGGACTCGGTCCTGCCCGAGGTCGAAGACGTGGATGACGACGACATCGGCGACGATGACGACGACGATTCGCTCGACGACGATGAAGACGACGATCTGATGGAAGACACAGCGGATCTGGGCGAGGACGACGACGACCTGGACGAAGTGCGCGAGCACATCGAACCGGAAGACGAGACCAAGGAATAGTCCCCGCCGGGCACCGGACGCGGCCGCCTTTACGGCGCCGCGCCATGCCCGGATCGGAAATCGGCATGGGCAAGCGATTTTCCCCTTGCCTTCCGA
>NZRL01000061.1 GCA_002696205.1 Rhodospirillaceae bacterium
CTGGCGCCGCTGCTGGCGCCGACGGCGGGCGGCCTGCTGACCGATCACCTGGGCTGGCGATCGACCTTCGTCTTTCAGGTCGCCATCGGCGCGGTGGTCCTTCTGGCCGTCGTCCTGCGCATGAGCGAGACCAACAGATCGCCCAGCAAGAACATGGACTTCCTCGCCATGTTCCGATGGTTCGGGAAGATGATGGGCGACCGGGCCTTCGCCGCTTATTCCCTGAACGCGGCCTTCACCATGGGCGTGTTCTTTTCCTTCATTTCCGGCGCCCCCCATGTGACGCAGAAATTGATGGGCCGCGACGCCACGGAGTTCGGCCTGTGGTTCATGATCGTCGCGGCGGGCTACGTGGTCGGCAATTTGACCTCCGCCAAAATCGCCGACCGCGTCGGCGCCCGGCGCATGGTCCTGATCGGCAGCGCCCTGGGCCTCACGGCCATCGCCACCATGGCGGCCGGATTGAAATTCGGCGGGTGGGCGCCGCTGGCGATGTTTCTTCCCGGCGGCTTCACCGCGCTGGCCGCCGGCCTGGCCCTGCCCAGCGCCCAGGTCAAGGCCATCGGCCGCTTTCCCGAGGTCGCGGGCACGGCCTCGGCGCTGATCGGGTTTCTCGTCCTGATGGGCGGCGCCGTCATGTCGCAGGTCGTCGGAATGATCCAGAACGCAACGCCCTATCCCATGGTTGCGGCCATGGGCGGGCTCAGCTTCCTGGCACTGGCCGTGCTGGTCCTGCGCCCGGCCGAGGACGGCGCGGCATGACCGGGACCTTGCGGACGGAATTGGTCGTGGTCGAGGACCTGGCCCCCGCCGCCCGCGAAGCGTTCCTCGACGAGTTGGGGGCGCTGGTCTCGACCATCTTCGTCAATTACGGCCGCGACTATCTGGCCAAGGACATGGCCGCCCCGCACCTTGCCTCCGCCCGGGTGCTGATGATGCGGGACGGGGACGGGCGGCTGGTCGGCTACAACCAGGTCCGCCGCTTCGCCTACGAGATCGATGGGCGGACCGTGCATATGTTCCGCGCCATGGCGGGTCTGCTGCCGGAATACCGGGGCCGGGGATCGACCCTGAATTTCGGGCTCGCCCAGGCGTTCCGGTTCAAGCTCGCCCATCCCTTGGCCGAGGTCTATTTCCTGCCGATCCTGCTGCATCCCACGTCCTATGCCCTGTTCGCCAGATACGGCCATGCCTTCTGGCCGACACCGAAGGAGCCGACCCCGGCGGACAAGTTCGAGTTGCTGAAGAAGCTTTGCGAAACTGCCGGATTTCCGCTCGACGACCCGGACCATCCCTATGTCTGCAAACCGGACGTGATGACCCGCCAGGACGATGCCGAAGCCGCCGATTGGGCCGCCGACCCGCGCCCCGAGGTGCAATTCTATCTGAAGACCAATCCGCGCTACCGCGAGGGCCATGCCCTGGTCGGCATCGCGCCTCTGACCTTCGCCAACCTGTTCATCACCGGGTCGAAATTCGCCGCCACCATGCTGGCCCGGCGCCTGGGCCTGGCCAAGAGACGAAGATAGAAAACGATGGTCAAACTCATCAAATCGCAGGTCGATATCCTGGCCCTGTCGGGGGCGGAACGGACCCGGTTCTTCGACGAATGGTTCGATCTCTATAACGAGATCTTCGACGGCTTCGACCGGCCCGGGTTGGAAGCCTATTACGGCGATCCCAACAGCAGCCAAATCCGGATGCAGGTGATGCGTGCGCCCGACGGCACGATGGTCGGCTTCAACGCGGTGCGGCTTTACCCGGTCGAAATCGACGGCAAGGAACGCGACGCCTTCCGCTCGACCGCCGGAATGAAACGCGAATACCGGGGCGGCAGTTCGACCATCGCCTTCGGCCTGCAACTGGCCGTCGCCTACAAGATCAAACATCCGTTCCGCGCGGTCTATTACTTCGGCTCCATGCTGCACCCGTCCAGCTACTACGTGCTGTCGAAATACGCCTATGAAATGTGGCCCCGCCACGACCGCGAGACCCCACCGAAGATCGACCGCCTGATCGCCTCCCTGGCCGAGGCACGGGGATATGAATTCGACGACCCGCCCTCGCCCTATGTGCGACTGGCCAGCGAACGCACCCGCGAGGCCGAAGAGGAACCGGAATTTTGGCGTACCTCGGACAACCCGGTGATCCGGTTCTTCCTGCGCACCAATCCACGATACGCCGAGGGCCGGGGCCTGATTACCCTGGTTCCCCTGACCTGGACCAATCTGATCCTATCGTCGGTGAAATTCGGCGCGGCCATGCTGGGCCGCAAGCTGGGCCTGGCCAAGAAACGGCGCTGATCCTCAGCTCTCGCCTTCCGCCCGGAACCAATCGGCCAACCCCGCCAACCAGCCCCGGCCCGGCAGGCCGTCCGCCAGGGCGTCTCCGCGCCGCAGCGCCTCGATCACGCCCCTCACGCGGTCGCCCGTATCGGGATCCCGTTCCAGGGCCAGCAGGACCGACGCCCGCGCGGCGGGCAGCCCCAGATCGCCGACCAGCCGGTCCACCCCGGCGGCGAAATCCGCATCGCCCGGATTGGGCACCTCGTCCGACGCCTCCGGCCCCAGGCCGTTCAAGGCCGCCAAGACCCGGTCACGCCGGGGACCCAGCGGCAATTCGGCCAGCTCCGCCGGATCGACGGGCGTGCCCAGATAGATATCCTGCGCCCCATGGCCCAACGGGAATTCCAGGCGGTCGGCCAGCGCCTCCCTCGGCAGGCCGCCCGCGAAACGCACCGGCACGATGGGCAGGCGCGCCTTCACCGCCAAATCCAGGATCACGCCGCTGACTTTGGTCACCGGCGCCCCGCAATTAAGCGAACGCGTGCCTTCGGCATGGACCATCAGCGACAGCCCCTCGTCACCCAGGGCCGATTGCATCTCCGCCATCATGGTCAGCATGCTGGCCTGGTCGTCGCGGTCGAAGAACATCAGCGCCCGCGGCAGGCGCGCCCCCGGATGGGCACGGCAATGGGCGATCAAACGGCCCAGCCAGGTTTCCCGGTGCTCGCCCTTGGCGATGGTAACGACGGGCCGCCCGCCCAAGGCCGCCGCGATCACGGCGAAGGTCAGGGATTCGATGCCGACCTGATGATTGGCGAGATACAGCGCGGGCCGCCCCCGCAGTGCCGCCATCGCCGACGGATCCTCAAGACGGACCGAGCGGACGAACCGCCGCACCAGGGCGAAATAGATATCTTCCACCGGCCAGTCGCGGAAGCCCAACCGCCGCCGCCAATAGGCGCGGAAGGGTGCCGGATCGAAGACCGGCGGTTCGGCGTCAGCCACCGTCACCGCGCCAGCCTCAACCGAGCCCCTCACCGGGAACCGCGTGCCCGGCAGCGCCGCGCAGGTCGCCGCGTCGCCCTCGACGGCGACGGTTTCCGGATGGACCCCGGCGCGGGCGGCGACATGCTCCTTGATCGCAATGGCGCGGGTCATCTCCGCCGCCGTGCCGGAGGTGCCGTAGACGGCCTCCAGCGTGCCGGGCAGCCAGTTGCTCGCCAGCACCGCCGCCTCGGTCAGATGCGTTTCGTCGCCCTTCACGTCGGACAGACGCGCGCCCGGCACGACGGCGCGGTCCCGCAGGAAGGCACGGCGCCCGGCCCCCGACAACAGGCCAAGCGGCCCCTTGGGCAGCAGAACCTCGTCCAATTCGAAGGCGCACCAGACGGCGCCGTCAGCCAAAATTTGTACATCGACCCGCAGGCTCTTGCCGTCGCCGGAACCGGGACGGGCGCGAACCTCGAGCCGATCCGTCGCCGGATGCAGGCCGAAGAATTCCAGCCGCCGAAGATTTGCCGGATAGGCGACCTTCCCTTCGGCCCCTTCCCCCGCCCAAAGGGCCGGGTCGTCATGGGGGATGCCGTGCAACGCCCCGTCGAGCACGACCGTGAGGTCCGGGCCGTTCGAAAGGGCGTGAACCGCGCCGCGTTCGTCCCGCCGAAGGCCATCGATGACGTGGAAGGCCGGGCCGTGGAACAAGGCGCCGCCGGCATAGGGATCGCCCACGGTCGGCAGGTCACCGGAAATCTCCATCGGCGGCGGCGCGGCGGCATAGGCGGCGGCGAGCATCACCTGTCCGGTGGCCACGGGTACCGGGCCGTCGGTCACGCGAACGGAAACCCCATTCGCCGCGTCGTCCATATGAATTCGCAGGTCCGTCTCCCCCGTCACCCAACGGGACAGGCGGAAGTCCGAAATCCCCGTCACCACCTCGCCGGGCCGGGCGGCGCGGGTGGCATCCAGGACCATCTGGACCTCGGCCATCATCGGCAGGGCGGGCAGCGTATAGGTCGGGCAATGGTCGGCGAGCCAGGGCATCGCCGCCTCGGATACGGCGACGTCGATGAACCGTGCGGCGGGCGCGGCGGAGACGATGCGCAGCGCCAAATTCTCGACCTCGTAAATGCGCAGGCCGTCGACCCAGAGGCTGCCCTTGGCCGCGACCTTGACCGACCCATCGGCCTCCGTCTCGACCGCCGTGATCTCCAACTCCGTCACCACCGCGCGGTTGGTCGGTACGACCTGGCCCCGGTATTTCCAGACCAGGGCTTCGTTCAGGGCGACCGGCTCGAACCGGGGATGGGCGATCTCCGCCCCCAGGCCCGACAGCCGGGCGAAGGCCCGTAGCAACTGGACCAGCGCCTCGATCCCCAGCGATCCGGCCTGCACCGGGTCCTGATAGAAATGCGCCTTGAAGTACCAGGCTTCGGCGTCGATTTCCTGCCGCCCTCGAATGCGGCCCAAGCCCGCCTCGCCGCCCGCCGGCCAAAGGCCCGTGATCTCGTCCAACATGCGCAAGCGCCCGCCCGCCAGGCAGGGCTGGGTATGGAACAGGTCTGCGGGTTCGCCCCGCAGGTCGATATGGGTGTCCGACGGCTCGCTCAGGCGCGCCCGGTCGGCGGCGGTCGCGGGCAGGCCGACCTGATTGGCCAGCGCCCCCGGAGAGAAGAAACCGAAGGAGGTATCGAAGGAATAGACCGGCCCGCTCGCTCCGTCGCAGTCGACGCGGAAGAACACGATGGTCATCTCGCCGACGCGGGAATAGCGGGTCAGACGCGTGCGGATCGTCAGCGTTCCGGCGTCTGGCCCGACCGTCGCCGTCGGCACGGCCCCGTCGCCGTCCAGGTTGCGGAAGGCGAGATCGCCGTCGGTCAGGGCGAACCCCATGTAGGACGCCAGCCAGCCGCAGGGCTGCAGCATGACCTCCATCAGGACGCTGATCGGCATGGCCGCCGCCCCGTTGTCGCGGAAATACCAGGCATCCGGCGGCACGTCGTATTCGGCAATCAGCCCCCCGCCTTCCGTCGCTTCACCCGCCGGGCAGTCGCATTCGACGACGCGCGACATGAAATGATAGGGCGGCCCCGGCAGGCGCGGCACCGTGCGGCCATGGTCGAACCGTTCGTACATTGTGCCGAAGGCCGCCGACGGCGCGCCCCAGGCACAGGCCAGCAACGCCGCGTAATCGCCGCGCACGTCCGATCCTTCGGCCACCGGATGCGGCACGAGGTCCGCCGGGATCGCCCCGGGCTGCGTGCCGAGCGGCCAATCGGGCGTCAGTTGCAGGCCGAAACGGCGGCATTGGAAGACCTTGAAGCCGTCCGACGAACAGAGCAGCGCCGCGTAGACGCGGGGCCGCCCGGCCTCGTCGATGATTTCCTCGATGAAGATTTCGTAGGTCAGGTCGTGGGGCCGGTCGGGCACCACCTGGCCCCGGCAGACGAACTGGAACGGTTCATCCGGCACCGGCTCGAACCGCCAGCCGTCGCGGTCCACGGTGAAACCCATGGCCGCCATGGCGACCGAAAGGCTCTGCACCGCCGCGTCGGCCATCAGGGTGCCGGGCATGCAGGGATCGTTCAGGAAATGCCCGCCGTAGAACCAGGCATCCGGCGGCACATGCGCCTCGGCCCGCAGGTACCCGCGCCCCCAGGGCCCGCCTTGCGGATCGAATTCCGCGACACTGTCGATCAACGCCATGCGGCCGGTCGGGATGGTCGGCGTGCGCTGATGGGCGGCGGCCCGTTCGAACCCCTCGCCGAAACAGGCATAGGCGTTGCCCGCCGCGAAAGCCGCCAATTCATCGGCCGAGAACGCCCGCTTGGCCGACGGGTTGGGCGGCGCATCCAGGCGCGCCGCCGGGTCGGGCGTGTCGTCCTCCGGCGACCAGAGGACGCCGCCCGAACCATCCAATTCCGCATCGGTGAAGAACCCGGCCTGACCCTCGCGCACGCTGAGCAGGCGGCGGTCGCCGATGTGGCAGTCGTAATGGAAGAAGAACAGCCGCACGTCGCCGGTCTTGGCGTGCCCGTCGACGTGAATGTCGTAGGCCAGAGTATCGCCCGGCTTGGGCAGGCCGCCCGCGTGAAACGTCAGCTCACAACCCAGCAGGCGGTAGACCCGTTCGCCCTTGTTCAGGAAATCCGCGCCCAGCCAGGAAATCAGCAACAGGTCCGCCTGCCCTGATTCGATGACGATGCCGGGCGGCATATGGCCCTGATGCAGGTACCAGGCATCCTCGTCCACATCCGTTTCCGTCCAGATCGTGCCCTTGGTCATGGAGCCCGGCGCGCCCGAGATGCCGGTCACCCGGTCGGCCAGCAGCATGGGCGGCATCGGCATGCGAACCTGGCGCAGATAGCCCGCCTGTTTCTCAAATTCCGGCCCGAAGACGTCGGCGATGCGGCCCGAGGCCAGGCGTTCCAAATCGGCCCGGTCGAAATCGGGGCCGGAGGGGGCTGGCCTGTCCGGTGCCGTCTCGGGCGTGCGGATGGGGACGGGAACAGGCGGCGCAGGCCGTTTCCTTGCGACCGGCGGCGACGGCTTGGGCGGCAACGGGGCGGGCGCAGGAGGAGAGATCGCGACCGGCGCCTCGCCGCCCCGGAAGCGCAACCACGCCGCTTCCTGCAAGGCGACGTAATCCTGATAGAGCCGCGCCTGGCGCTCCAGATGCTCGCGGTGAACCTCCGCCGCCTGGGCCAGCAGGCGCGCAGCCCCTTCCGCGCCCGCGCCCGTCGCAACGAGGGCCGGCGGCGGCGCGGCGGCGGCGGGCTCCCTCGGCACCACGGGGGCGAGATCGGCCACGGGGGGCAAGGCGGGGGCCGGAGCCATGACCTGGCCGATGGCCGGTTGCGGGCCGGGCGCGTCCTCGGTGGGCGGCGGGGCCAGATGGACGGGCGGGAAATGGGCGGGCAGGCTTAGGCTTTTGCCCGCATCCCGCGCCTCGGGGACCGAGGCCACCGCACCCGGGCGAACCTCCAGATCGACGGACATCTCCCGGCCGCTGAAGCTGGTAACGGAAACGCGGCGGCGCGCGCCGTCCGCGCCCGGCGCCACGACGGCCCAGGCCAGATGCAACAGACCCGAAGCCGCATGGGCATGGCCGAAACGATGGGTCACCGGGCTTTCGCCGGCGGCGGGGTCCAGGCGCAGGTCCTCGGCGCCCCCCTCGCCCGCGATTTCGCCGCCGATCACGCCAAGAATGCGCTCCCCGTCCCGTTCGGCATCGTCCAGGCGTTTCAAGACCACCGCCACGGCGGCGTCGCCGGGGCGTTTGCGGTCGGCGGGGAACAGGGTGTCCGCCGCCGCCATATGGACGGGCTCGACCGACAGGTCCACGGCACCGACCAGGGCGGCGTCGATCTCGCCCGCCGCCAGGGCGCGTGCGGCGGTCTTGAATGCGGCCAGGCCCGACAATTCCTCCGACGACAGGGTGAAGCCGAAGGCCGTGCAATCGAACTGCGCGTTCAGACGGTTGGCCGGAATGTTGGGCATGGTGCCGACCACGGCGGCGGCGTCGAGCGCGGGCATCAGATCGTCCCGCGCCGACGCCAGCCAGTCCGCCGGGGCCTCGACCCCGGCGCCGTCCATCAGGTCGGCCAGCCGCCAGCGCAGGCCGTAGCGCGCGATTTCCGCGTCGCAGCCCATGCCGATCAGCACCCCCGTCCGTTCGGCGGGCAGGCGCGTCATTTGACCGACGGCTTCCAACGCCGCCTCGATCATCAACGGCTGTTGCGGCAGGCTGCGTTGCAGGTCCTTGGGCGGAAAGCGCAGCCCGGAGAGCGGCAATTCCACCCCGTCGATGGCCGTGCGCGCGGGCGGACCGCCCGGGGCGGCGACGGCGTCGGCGAAGGCGGCGATCCCCCGGCAGTTCCCGGCGACCACACCGAGGGCGCAGATCGCGACGGGCGTCTGGATCATTGCCTTGGTTGAAGTCGCCTCGGCGGCGCGGGCCGGATCGAAGGCTTCGACCAGCAGATGGGCATTGTTGCCGCCGAAGCCGAAGCTGTTGACGGCGGCGCGGCGCGGCGCGCCCTTCATCTCAGACCACGGCGCCGTCTCCCGCTGCGGGCGGAACCCGGCCCCATCGAAGGCCGCGATGGGGGCATCGACATTGAGCGTCGGCGGCAGTTCGCCGTGCTCCATCATCCCCAGGACCTTCAACAGGCCCGCCGCGCCCGAGGCCGTGATGAGATGGCCCAGGTTGGATTTCAGGGAGCCCACGGGCAGCGCCGCGTCCGCACCGAAGACCTCCGCCATGGCCGCGATCTCGACGCCGTCGCCGACGGGCGTGCCCGTGGCGTGGCATTCGACATAGCCGATATCGGCGGGGTTCAACCCCGATTGCGCATAGGCCGCCCGCATGGCGCGGACCTGGCCCTGGCCGTCGGGGGCGAGGAAACCGCGCTGCCGCCCGTCGTTGGAAAGCCCCACGCCCCGGATCACGCCGAAGATGCGGTCGCCGTCGCGCACCGCGTCGTCCAGGCGCTTGAGTGCGACCAGAGCGGCACCCTCCGCCGGCAGCAGGCCGTCGGCGGCGCGGTCGAAGGGGCGGCTGCGCCCGCTCGGGCTGAGGGCCTGAAGCGAGGTGAAGCCGACATGCAGGAACAGATCGTCCGCCCGGTTCACCGCCCCCGCCAGCATCAGATCGGCTTCGCCGTCCTGCAGCCGGTCGCAGGCGAGCTTGATCGCGTAAAGCGACGAGGCACAGGCGGCGTCGAGCATCATCGTTTCGCCGCCGAGCCCCAGAGCCTCGGCCAGGACATGGGCCGGGTAGCCGGAGGAGAAGCGGTTTTCCGGATTGCCGGGCCGATCCCGGTCCAACACGTCCGCCATCCAGACGCCTTCGGCGAAATCCGCATGGCCGCGCGGGGGATAGGACAGGTTGCCGAGGATCGCGCCCGCCCGCGTCAGATCGCTTGCCTTGGCCGAAACCCCGGCTTCACGCAAGGCTTCCCGCCCGCAATGGAGCAGCCATTGGAACAAGGGGTCCAGGGCGCGAATACGGTCCGCCGGGCGGGCGAAGCCATCGGGGTCGAAGACCGCATCGAAGCCGTCGACATAACCGCCCATGCGGCTGCAGGCCGTCTCCGGCCCGGTCGCGCCGGGGGACGTGATTCGATCCGCGTCCAGGCCCCAATAGCCTGCGGGCGGCGGGCCGACCAGGTCGCGGCCCTCGGCGACATTGCGCCAGAGGTCGTCCGGCGTCAGTGCGCCCGGAAGGACGCAGGCTCGGCCGACGATGGCGATGGGATTGAACATCGGCGGGCTCAGTCGGCGGCCTCGGTATCGCCCGGCCCCCCATCACCTTGACCCACGTCGATGGAATACATCTCGACCCCCTGCATCTCGGCGACGACGCGGCCGTCCAGGGTCGTGAAGGTCAGATCGCTTTCCGTGCGCGAGCCGCCGACCAGCTTGCTGTGGAAGGCGCAACGCAGCGCCTCGCCCTCGGGCGCCACGCCATGGGGGATGAAGGCCCCGATGCGGATCGGCAGGAACACCCGCCCGGCCTTGCTGAGGCCCCAGAGCAGCGCCAGCTGCATGCCGCCGTCGAGCGCCGCCGGATCGGCCATCCACGGCCCGCCGGGCCAGGCTTTGCTGCCGGTGCCGTCGAACACGCCGACGCCGCCGTCCTCGCCCATGCCTTCCAGATCGCGGATGACCTGGAAATCGGGGCCGTGGAACAGCTTGCCGTCGTAGACCTCGCCCGCGGCCCAGGGCCAGGCGGCAAGGCCACCCGGTTCCCGCGCGGCGGGGATCGCCGCCGCGTCGTGACCGGCGCCGGTCCGCGCCAGATCGACCGTGCCTTTGTAGCGTTCCCGCCCATCGGCCGAGACCAGCCGCAGGTCGATCGACCCCGTGCCGTTGGTGACCGAGGGCCGGGCGACGATCTCGAAGGTCTCGGCTTCGGGATAATTCTCCAGCACCACGCCCTTCAGCACATGCAGATCGCGCAACGCCGTCGGTGTCATGTCGGGCAGCACGGCCCGGGCCGCGCGCATGAACCATTCGATGACCAGGACGACCGGCAGGACCGCGCGGCCCTTGATGACGTGGTTGGCGAGATAAGGCTGCGCCGCACCGTCGACCACGACCTCCATGCGCAGGTCCGGCACCTTCATGCGCAGCGCCGCACCCGCCAGGACCTCGACCGCGCTCTCGTCCGCGCCCGGCGCGGGCGACAGTTCGCGCAGCAGGAAATCCGCCCCGCCGTCCAGCGGGATCAGGTCGATCCCCGCCTTCTCGAAATGCGCCTTCAGGCCGGCATCGACCATGCCGCCGTCCCAGGGACCCCAGTTGACCGACTTGACGACGCAGCCGTCGCCGCGCCGGCGGGCCTCCGCCTGGGCTACCTTGTTCAAAACCTCGTTCGCCATGGCGTAATCGCATTGCCCCGGATTGCCGCTGCGCGCGGCGGCCGAGGAAAACAGGCAAAGCGCCTTCAACGGATCGTCCGCCGTCGCGGCAAGCAGGGCCGCGAGGCCGTCCACCTTGGTCCGGAAGACGCGAGTGAACTGTTCGTCCGTCTTGTCGGCAACCGCCTTGTCGGCGAGCACGCCCGCCCCGTGGACGACCGCCGCGACAGGCCCCCAATCGGCGCGGACACCCGCCAACGCCTCGGCCAGAGCCGCACCGTCGGTGATGTCGAGGGCGAGATAACGCGCCTCCGATCCCAGATCGCTGAGGCCCGCCAGGGTCGCCTTGATCTCGCGCGCCGCCAGGATGCGCCCGGCGTCGCGGTTGATCTCCGCCGGGGTCGGCGTCTGCCCGGCGGCCTTGGCCGCCGCGAACAGGGCCGCCTTCAAGGCCGCTTCGTCCGCCGCCTCGGGATGCGGGTCGCCGCCGTCGATGTCCGTCCGGCCGAGCAGCAGGAACTTCAGCCGCCGCGCCCGGGCAAGGCGCCGGGCGGCATGGGCCGTGACCCCGCGCCCGCCGCCGGAAATAACGACGACGTCGCCGTCGGCCAGAACGGGATCGCCGCCGTCCGCCGCGGGTTCATGCAACAAGGCGACCAGGACCCGCCGCCCTTTCGGCCCCAGGCCGACCTCGACCTCGGGCCCACCGGCGAGGATTTCGTCGGCGATTTCCGCCGCCAAGGTTTTGGCCGCACGCTTGCCGCATCGGATATCGACAGCCTTGACCGCCGTGGCGGGCAGTTCCTGGGCCATGGTCTTGACCAGCCCGGCGAAACCGCCGAGCCAGCCGCCCGCCCCCGGGTCCGTCTCGAACCCGAAATCGCCGCCCGTGTCCTGGACCGTGACGAAAACACCGCCGGTCCCGGCATTGGCGATCGCCCGCGCCGCCTGAAAGGCACCGAGATGGGCGTCGAAGGACGCGTCCGGCCCCGGGGCCTCGGCAAGGCCATGCAGGCTGATTGCCGCGCGGGCGTCGTCGGGAAGCTCGTCCGCGACCTGGGCGTCGAGCCCCCGGCGCTTGAATTCATCGGCCAGGGCGGCGCTGCGCGCACCCAGGTCCGGCACGATCCAGACCGTGCCCGCCCCGCGCAGGCCCGGCATGGCGAAGCCCGAGGCCGGGGCCTCGGTCAGCATCGGCACGAAACGCCCCACCGGCCTGGCCGGGGACGATGCCGCCGTTTCCGGGGACGATGCCGGCGTCACCGCATCCGCGCCATCCAGGTAATCCAGAATTCGGCTGAGGGTCGTCAACTGCGCCATCTGGCCGGGATCGATCTCCGGCAGGTCGGGGAAGCGGTCGCGCAGGGACGACAGGATTTCCACCTGCTTGATGGAATCGATGCCGAGACCGGCCTCCAGTTCCATATCCAGGTCGAGCATTTCGACGGGATAGCCCGTCTTCTCGGCGACGATATCCAGCAGCGCCACCTCGGCGGCACCGGAGGTTCCGGGCTCGGCCGCCGCCGCGACCGGCGCCGGGGCCGCCGGACCATCGGCGCCCAGTGCGGTCTCGATAAAGGCCGCGATCCGGCCCGGCGTGGTCATCTCCGCCAGCTGGCCCGGATCGAATTCGGGCAGACCCGGCATCCGGTCACGCAGCGCCGAAAGGATTTCCACCTGTTTGATGGAATCGATCCCGAGACCGCCCTCCAACTCCATGTCCATGTCGAGCATTTCCGGCGGATAACCCGTCTTCTCGGCGATCACGGACAGCAGCACGCCGCGCACGTCGACGGCCGGTGCGGACGCCGCCTCGGGACCCGGTGTGGCTGTCGGCGCTGCCGCGGCCGGCGCAGCGGTGGCGCCGATAAACTCAGCGATCTGGCCCAGGGTTTTCAGGCTCGCCAATTGGCCGGGGTCGAGCTCGGGCAGGCCCGGCATCCGGTCACGCAGCGCCGAGAGGATTTCAACCTGCTTGATGGAATCGATGCCGAGACCGGCCTCCAACTCCATCTCCATATCGAGCATTTCCGTCGGATAGCCCGTCTTCTCGGCGACGACGGCGAGCAGCACCGCCGTCCCATCCTGGTCCGGGGCCGTCGGCGCGGTGGCGGGAGCAGGCGCGGGCGCGGTAACCGGGACAGCCTCGGCCACCGGACCGATGAAGTCGGCGATCTGGCCCAAGGTCTTGAGGCTCGCCAACTGGCCGGGGTCGAGTTCCGGCAGGCCCGGCATCTGATCCCGGAGCGCCGAGAGGATCTCCACCTGCTTGATGGAATCGATGCCGAGACCGGCCTCCAATTCCATTTCCATATCGAGCATTTCGGTCGGATAGCCGGTCTTTTCGGACACGACGGCGAGCAGCACGGCCTGCACATCCTGCGCGGGCACAGCAGCAGACTCAGCGGCAGGCACGGGTTCAGGCGCCGGAGCCGTTGCCGCAGGCGGCGCGGGCATCGCGGGCGGCGGCGCCATGACCGGCGCAGCCGGCGCAACGGCTTCGCCCGGCGCAGGCATGGGCTGCAGGCCCGTGGGAGCGGCGGGAAGCGGCGCGGCGACGCCCGGCGACGCCGGACCGCCGGTCATCGCCGCGAGTGCCTGTTCGGTCATCCGCAGGAACGCCTGATGGCTGTCGGCCATGGATTGCTGGAACTGGCGGTGGGTTTCCGCCGTCTGGCGCTGGAACTGTTCCAGCGCCGTCATCCAGGCCGCATCCCCCGCCGGGGCGGCGGGCATGGTCGGCGCGGCGGGCGCGGCCTGCGGCGCCGGCTGGGCGGCGGCCTGAGGTGCCGGGACGGGACGTTCCGGGTTGGGCGGCGGCAGGTCGGCCGTCCCGCCCGCCGGGGGATAGGGCTTGCCATAATTGGCGCCGGTGATCGGGATGGCGTGCTTGGCCGGGGCCTTGGCCGCCTCCGTCCGGGCGGGCAGGTCCGCCCAGAGGGATGCGAAATCGAGCGCCACGCCCATCGCCGACACCTGGGCCAAGGCGCGCCACAGGCCGGTCACGCCGTCCTGGCCCTTGCGGTCCAGGGCGACCGCCGCATGGGGCTTGTCCTTCAGGCATTGGCCGACAAGGCCGGTCAGCACGGCGCCGGGGCCGACCTCGACGAACAGGCGCGCGCCCTCGGCATGCAGGGCCTCGACGATTTCACGGAACCGCACCGGCTGCGCCAGCTGGCCCGCCAACTGATCGCGGATCGCCGCCGCCGTCGCCGGATAGGGTTCCGCCGTGGCGTCGGCATAGACCGGCAGGGCCGGGGCCGTGACCGGCAGTTTCTTCAACGCCAGGGCGAAAGGCTCGGCGCTGTCCGAAACCACCGGCGAATGGAAGGCCGTCGCCACGGGCAGGCGGCGGAAGGTGAGGCCCGCGCCCGCGAGCACCTGTTCCGCCCGTTCAATCTCGGCCGTGCGGCCGGAAAGGATCACCTGTTTCGGGCTGTTGTCGTTGGCGAGGACGAGGTCGAGTTTTTCGTCTGCGACCAATTGGGCGACCGCATGCTTGGCCGCCGAGACGGCGGTCATGGCGCCGTCGGTCCCGGCTGCCGCATCGCGCATCAGCAGGCCGCGTTTGCGGGCGATGGCCAGGGTTTCGTCGCGCCCGAACACGCCCGCCGCATGCAGCGCCGTGACCTCGCCGAAGCTATGTCCGGCGACGGCGTCGGGCTTCAGGCCGAGGCCGTCCAGCAGCGCCAATTGCGACAGGCTGACGGCGGCGATGCCCGGCTGGGCGACCTCCATGGCGGTGACGGCGGCCTGCTGCGCGGCGCGCTCATCGTCGGTGAAGGCGGTCGGCGGGAACACGGTCTGATGGAGGGGCGCGCCCGCGAAATCGTCCAGGTCCGCCGCCGCGTCCCAGACTTGGCGCGCGGCGTCGAAGGCGACGGCCAGATCGGCGCCCATGTCCACGTATTGGCTGCCCTGCCCCGGGAACAGGAAAGCGACCTTGCCGGTCTCGGCGGCGCCCGCGCCATGGGCCGTGTCGGGGCCGGTGGGATCGTTCCCGGCGGCCAGGGCCGCGGCGGCGGCGGTCAGCTTGGCCGCCAGATCGGCGCCACCCATAGCGACGATGGCAAGGCGCTGGGCCGCACCGGCGTCGAAGTCGCGCTGGCTGGTCTCGGCCAGGGCGCGGAAGCGGGAATCGTCGGTCGTAGATGCCGCGCCCGCCAGTTCCTTGCACCGTGCAATCAAGGCCGCTTCGTCGGTTGCCGAGACGACGAACAATTCAGACGGCAGGGCGCGGGTCCGTGCCGGGCGGGTGCCGGGGCCGGTATATTCCTCGATCGTGACGTGGAAGTTGGAGCCGCCGAAGCCGAAGGAACTGACCGAGGCGCGGCGCGGATGGTCGCCACCGCGAACCCAGGGGCGCGGGCGGGTCGGCAGATAAAAGGGGCTGTCGCCGATGTTCAAATCCGGATTGGGGGCCGCGACCTTGATGGTCGGCGGCAGAACCTTGTGATGCAGGGCCATCACCGCCTTGAACAGGCCCGCCGCGCCGGCGGCGGCCTTGGTATGGCCGATCTGCGATTTGACGGAGCCGAGGGCGCACCATTGTTTGCGCCCGTCGCCCGCCGGCTCGAACACGCTGCGCAGGCCGGAAAATTCCGCCGCGTCGCCGGCCTTGGTCGCCGTGCCGTGGGCTTCCATCAGTTCGACCGTCGCCGGGGAATATCCGGCGGCGTCGTAGGCCCGGGTCAGGGCGCGCGCCTGACCTTCCGGACGGGGGGCGTAGACGCTGGTCGATTTGCCGTCGGACGACGACCCCAGGCCCCGGATCACGGCGTAGATGTCGTTGCCGTCGCGTTCGGCATCTTCCAGACGGCGCAGGGCCAGCATGCCGATGCCTTCGCCGATGATCGTGCCGTCGGCCTGGTCCGAGAACGGCCGGCAGTCGCCCGTCGGCGAAAACGCCGGGGTCTTGGAGAAACACATGTACATGAGGATTTCGTTCAGCGCGTCGACGCCGCCCGCGATCACCGTGTCGGACTGGCCCAGGTACAATTCGTTCAAGGCGACCTGCAGGGCCGAAAGCGACCCGGCGCAGGCGGCATCGGTCACGTAGTTGCTGCCGCCCAGGTCCAGGCGGTTGGCGATCCGCCCGGCGACCACGTTGCCGAGCATCCCGGGGAAGGAGCTTTCCTGCCAGGGCACGTAATTGGCGGCGATGCGATCGCAGATCGCCTGCGCCTCGCCTTCCGGCACCCCTGCCTCGCGCAGGCCCTTGAGCCAGGCCGGGCGTTGCAGGCGCCCGCCCAGATGCACCACCAGTTCCGTCGCCGAAGCGACGCCCAGGACGACGCTGGTCCGCGATTTGTCGATGCCCGACCCGGCCTCGCC
>NZRL01000062.1 GCA_002696205.1 Rhodospirillaceae bacterium
GCGGGGAACCATTCGAAGACGCCGCGCGCCGTCGACGGGTTCAGCATCGAATAACCGATCCCCATGAAAAACGCCGCGACCATGCAGGTCGTGAAATCGGGCGAATAGCTCATCAGAACCGCCGCCGCCGCCATGATCGCATGCCCGATCACCAGGGCCCAGCCGACCCCCAGCCGGTCGGTCATGCCCCCGGACGGGACGGACCACAAAGCCTGTCCGCCATAATAACAAGACACGAATATTCCGAATTGCGTCGCCGACAGGTTGAAGGCAGCGGAAATCACCGGCGCCATGGACAGGACCGCGACGCTGTTGGTGGTTCCCGTCGCATGGGCGCCGATCAGGATCGGCAGGCGGGTTTTCCAGGGGTTCACGCCACTGGTGTCGGGCGGCGGCGGTGGCGGAGCACCGGTGAGGTCGGGATTGTCGGTCATGGGCCTGGGCAGGTCTTTCGAATGGCGGCGTCGGGACGCCGTCGAGGTGCGGGCAACCTACCCGGCGTCAATGGGCCGGCGGCTTGGCGCAGAGCAGATCGTAGGCATAGGGCTCCGTGATCATCCCGGCCTTGACGAAGACATCCTGGGCGACGGCGAGCGCTTCCTCGGTGATCTCCACATGGGGCGACCAGTTTCCCAGGCCCTGGTAGGCGAGAACGCATTTGGCCAGGACCGACGCATGAATGTCGGGGAAGTATTCACCGACCTTGAGCGCGATCTCATCCGCCGGGGTTTCGTTCAGCCAAACACGCGTCTTGGCATAGGCCCGGGTGAAGGCCGCCGCCATGTCGGTTTCCAACCATTCCGGCATGGCCGCCAGCGACGAAAAGGCCAACGGACCAATGGGCCGCCCGACTTCGCCGACGACATAGGCGACGCCTTCGTATTCCAGGTTCTGCGGCACCGGTCCCTGAAGCACGACGTAATCGCCCTGCCCGCCACGAAACGCCTTTTCCATGTCGGGGCCGCCGCCGACGTTGCTGACCGTCAGCTTGCCGTAGTCGATGCCCGCCTTCATGCAGGCGTATTTGAACATGGCCAGCGGCTGGATGCCGTGATCGACCAGGACTTCCGCGCCCTCAAGCTTCGCCCATTCGAAATCCGGGTCGGCATGGCGGCCCGAAATGAAGAAGCCGTCCTTTTCATTGATCTGGGCAAAATGGCGGGGGGCCGGCGTTTCGCCACGCGCCAGTTGCGCGATGCTGACGCCCACCGCCGATTGGGCGACATGGGTCGTGCCGTCGGTCAGCTTGGCGATGGCGTCGTCGTTGTTGGCCGCCTTCGACCATTCGTACTCGAGGCCTTCGTCATCGAGAAAGCCGCCGGCCATCGTCGCGATCAGCGGCGTGTAGAAGGCGGAGAAACGGGAAAACTGAATATGAATTTTGCTCATGGAATTGTTTCCGAAAGGTCCTTGATGGATTGTCGTTGATGATTGTCCCGCGCCCGCCGATGGGCCGACAGGGAGAATTCGGTTAGGGCAAGGGGGCGCCGTCTACATCCCCGAAATCCAGGCCCAGGTGACGCAGAACCGTCGGCGCCAGATCGACCGTGCAGGTCGGATCGCCGCTTTCGGTCCCGCCCTGATAGAGCGGCCCGCGCGCCATGGCGAAGGGGCTTTGTTCATAAGTGCCGAGGCCGCCGTGCTGGCCGCAGCCCTGGTTGTTCGAAATCTTCAAGGTGCCCTGGAAGGCGACGGAGCCGCCCTTGACCCCGAATTCGTTCGGCTCTTCCGTCGCCGCACCTGTCACCGCGATGCGCGGCGCCAATTCGTCCACGGGCATGCCCAGCTTGGCCAGATCTGCACCGTGGGTGATGCCGCCGACATAAGGCTGGCCTTTCAGGAATTCGACGATGGCCCCTTCCCGGTCCATGGCTTCCGGTGCCAGATAGATGGTCACTGAGGTGCCTTGCGGCGCGATGGCGACCTCGCGGCTGTCCGCGCTGTCTTTAAGGCCCGCGGCGACCAGCATCTCGTCCATGTCGACGATCTCCGTCGTCGTCTCATGGCCGTGGTCGGAGCCGATGATCAACAGAATGTTCTCGCCCGTGGGGTCCATCTCCTCGATGCGGTCGGCGATCCGCCCGGCGTTGGCGTCGGCGGCTGCAAGGACGGCCAAGTGCTCGGGCGAGCCCAACTTGACCTCGTGTTGGGTATGATCCGGCTCGCATTGCCAGATCAGGGAATAGGCAGGCCCGCCCGGGATCAGGATTTCATCCAGGAAACGGTCGGTCATCACCGTATCGCCCGCCGCCGAATGCTCGGTGCCCAGCGGTTCGATCTCGGTCCGCCCCGGCCCCTGGCCGAAGACGCGATGAACGATGACGCCATGACCGTCCGGATCGTGGAACATTGCCGCCCCCGGCGAGACGTTGGAATAGACCACGGCCTGTCCCCCGGCGCCGGTCACCCGTTCGGCCAGGGTCGGCATGGTCAGGGTCCGGCCACGTGCCTTTTCCAGGCGGTCGCGGAAATCGGGGGGACCGACGCTCAGAACCTCGAACCGGCCGTTTTCCTCCAACGCCATGGCGTTGCCTTCCAGACCGTGGCGGGCGGGGAAACAGCCCGTCGCAATGGAGGCCGCGTTGGTGCGCGTCGTCGAGGGAAAGACGCTGCGGTGATTGCCGTAGGTGCGGAACCGTTCCTTCAAGCGCCACAGGTTCGGGGTCCAGTCCGGATTGATCAGGTCGGCCCGCAGGCCGTCGCAAATCACCACAACCGCGCGTTTTTCATTGGGCATGGATGTCGTCTCTTCTCGTCTTCTTGATAATAAGGCGCCGGACCAGATCAGCGGGCCGCCGTCACCATGATCTCGACCTTCAGATCGGGCGACGCCAAGATCGCCTGGACGCAGGCGCGCACGGGCTTGGCCTCGGGATCGACCCAGGCGTCCCAGACCTCGTTCATTTCGGCGAAGTTGGCCATGTCGGTGATCCAGATCTGCGCCTGCAGAAGATTGGATTTATCCGTGCCCATTTCGGCCAGATAGGCGTCGATATTGGCGAGGATTTCCCGCGTCTGTTCGGCCACGCTCGCACCCCGGGCATCGCCCGAGGCGACCTGTCCGGCCAGATACACCGTATCGGCCGTGGCGACGACCTGGCTCATCCGCGCGTTGGCGTGGCGGCGTTCGATGGATTTGTTCTGCGTGGTCATGGGTGCCTCCCTCCCTTGGATGGCCCAATCGGCCCTTTTCGGCGATGTTATGCCGATCAGGATACGCCGAACCCATGACGGTTCAAAGTAAGCTTACCTCAAGGCAGCGTTAGCTGGATTTGAGCCTCAGCAAGGCATCGACGGCGACGACGCCCGCGCCGTCTTCGCGCACCATCAACGGATTGATCTCGGCCTCCAGCACGGGGGCGTCGAGAACCGCCAGAGTCGACAGCGCGGCCAATGCCTCGGCCAATGCCTTCAGGTCGCCCGGCGGCTTGCCGCGGAACCCCCGGATCGGCGCCAGGCCCTTGACCTCTTCGATCATCGCCATGGCTTCAGCGGCGTCGATGGGCGCCGTGCGCACGGCGGCATCGTCATAGACCTCGGCCAGGATACCGCCCGGCCCGACCAGGACGATGGGCCCGGCCTCGGCATCCAGGCGATAGCCGGCGATCAGCTCGCCCATCACGCCCTGGGCCATGGACTGGACCAGGATCCCCTCGGCCTCGGGGGCAAGGGCCAATAGTTCCTCCGCCGCCTGCCAGAGCGCTTCCGGCGTATCGATGCCCAGGCGCACCAGGCCGCGTTCGGTCTTGTGCTGAATATCGCGGGCCAGGACCTTGACCGCCACGGGGTAAGGCACGGCGACGGGCTCGCCCGCCTCCTTGATGACCTGGGCGGGCGCGATGGGAAGGCCCAGCGCTTCGAACACCAGTGAGGCCTCGCGCTCGTTCAGATTTTCCGCCGGGGCGCGGGACAGGATCGCCTCGGCCTTTTCCTTGGCGTGATCGTCCACGGCCGGAACCGGGCGCGGCGCCTGGCGATTGAGGAACGCCATGACGGCATCGGCGCAGGCTTCGGGCGTACGGAAGTTGGCGATGCCCGCGTCCTGCAGCAGCGCCAGGGATTTGTCGGCCTGGGGGGCGATAAAGGCCGCGACGGGCTTGGACGATCCGGCGGCCTTCTCGACGATGGGCGCGACGGCCAGCTCCGGTTTGAACTGCCCGGACGAGCCGACGACCGTCACCACGGCGTCGATGCCGTCGTCGGCCAGCAGGTGTTCCAGCGCAGCACCGTAGATGCCTTCGCGCGTGCCGGCCATGGTCAAGTCGACCAGCGGCCCCCGGCCGATTTCCAGCCCATGTTCGCGCAGCGCCGCGCGAACCGCATCCGGCGCCGGGGCCAGCGTGGCGCCCAGTGCGCCTAGGCGGTCGGCGACCGAAGCCGCCCCGCCGCCGGTGGTGGTGACCACGGCAACGCGTTTGCCCTTGGGCGGCGGGTGGCCCATGAACAAAGGCGGCGCTTCCAGAAGGCCTTCCAGCATTTCCACGCGGGCGATGGCGTTGGATTGGAAGAAGGCATCGGCGGCCTTGGCCGGCCCGGCGATGGCCCCGGAATGGCTGAGCGCCAATTCCCGGCCCGCTTCCGAACGGCCCAGTTTGTAGGTAATCACCGGCTTGCCCGCATCGAAGGCGCGGCGCGCGGCGGCGGCCAGCTTGTCGGCATCGCGCACGGCTTCCAGGAACAACAGGATCGACTTGGTCGCCGGATCGTCGACCAGCAGATCGACCAGCTCGCCGACCGCCAGATCGCTCTCGTTGCCGACGCCGATCATCCGGGCGAAGCCGATGCCCCGCGCGGCCCCGCGCGACAGCAACGTGCCCAGGATCGTGCCGCTTTGGGAAATCAGCGACAGACCGCCCGGCTTGATGCCTTCCATTTCCAGCACGGCATTGACCGACAGCGTCAGGCTGGAGGCCGGATGAATGACGCCCATCGAATTGGGCCCAATCAGACGTACGCCGACCTCGCGGGCGGTGGCAACCAGGCGTTCCTGCATCTTGCGGCCGTCATCGCCGGTCTCGGCGAAGCCGTCGGAATAGATCGTCGCGACCGGCACGCCCTTGGCCCCGCAATCGCGGATCGCATCCTCGACGAACTTGGCCGGAACCATGACGAAGGCATGATCGACCGGGCCCGGCACGTCGGCGACCGACTTGTAGGCCTTGGCCCCCTGGACCTCGTCGCGGCCCGGGTTGATGGGATAGACCTCGCCCGTGAACCCGTGCGCTTTCAGGAACCGCTGCGGCCGCCCGGAGTTCTTCGTCGGGTCGCCCGAGGCGCCGATCAAGGCGACGCCGCGCGGCGTGAACAGGGCGTCGGCAAGGCTCGCCGGGGCGGCCGTCCGGTCGTTGGTGTCGGGCATGGTCTGGTCCTTACTTGGGTCTTCTTCTTGGTTTGCTTATTTCACAGCAGGTTATTTCGCTCTGGGCGGACGTTGCGAGAAACGCTTGTCGAACACGCCTTCGGCGATGCGATTCTTGAGGATTTCGATGGAGCCGCCGGCGATCATCCAGCCGCGCGTGCGGCGGAAGCAGTATTCGACCAACGTTTCCTGGCTATAGCCGGTGCCGCCCATGACCTGCAGGGCTTCCGACGAAATCCAGTGCCCGGCCTCGTTACAGAACGCCTTGGCGATGGCCGTTTCCTGGGCCGACGGAAAGCCGTTGTCGGCGTTCACGGCGGCGCGGTAGAGCAGCAATTGCCCGGCGTCGAGCTTCATCTGCATTTCCGCGAACTTCCACTGCAGGCCCTGGAATTCGGCCAAGGGCCGGTCGAACTGCTTGCGGGTCAGGGCGTGCTCGCGGGCCGTCTCGAACGCCAGGCGGCCCAGCGCGATGGACCGCGCCGTATTGCCGATGCGTTCCACGTTGAAACCGGCGATCTGTTTCTTGAAGCCGCCTTCGCGCAGCAGGATGTTTTCCGGCGGCACGTAAAGATCGGTGAAGAACAGCGGCGCCCAGTCGTCGCCGCCCAGGAACGGCGTCGCCTGGCCGAATTCCAGGCCTTCGGCGTCACGCGGGATCAGGACCGATCCGATGCCGTCCACCCCCGGGCCGTAGCGCACATAGACCAGAAAGACATCGGCCTCCGGCGAATGGCTGGTGAAGCATTTCTGGCCGTTGATCCGCAGGCCGTCGCCGTCCGGCGTCGCTGTCGTGCGCAGGTCCGTCACCGCCGATCCGGCGTCCGGCTCCGTCATGCCGACCGCGATCAGGCTTTCCCCCGCCAGCAGCGGCTTGAGATACCGTTCCTTCTGATCCGGCGTGCCGTAGGCCGCCAGCACGCGGATCGCGCCGAAGCTTCCGGCCTGGATCACGTCGGCGGAGCGCGGGCAATGCATGGCGACTTCCTGGATCGCGATGACCGCGTCCATCAGGCTGCCGCCCTGGCCCCCGTCCTCTTCCGGAATGGTGATGCCCAACAGGCCGTTTTCGGCCATGAGCTTGGCCACATCGCGGGGATATTCCCCCTGATGAGCACGTTCAAGCGCCCCTTCGGCCAGGTTATCCCGGGCAAAGGCGCGCACCGCGTCCTGAAACAGACGCTGTTCTTCGGTGAGTTCGAAATTCATGGCGGATTGTATACAATCCAAGTTTCAGAATTGGAAGAGGAGGTTGCACGTTCGTCGTGGTCGGTTGGGCAACGTCTACTTGGGAAGGCGTTTCACCGCATCATCCCATTCCTTCATCATATCCCGTGCAATCAAAAGCGTTGAGATGATCACTGGGAAAAGAATCAAGCCGATGACCGTGCCGCCGAAGTGAGCCCAGTTTCGGGCGTCATCCTCCAACCCGGCCACGGCTTCGATCCAGACGATTATGAAGGCAATCCAACAAGAAAAAACCGCGAGAACGCGCCACCAGGATTTGCGCAGCCACCGCTCGTACCGTCGATATGGGGTTATGATCAAATAAGTCAGATAAAACCACATACTCACAACTCGCCGCCAAGCCCTCGACTACTCACCCCTTAAAACTCAACTTCGCCGGCGAGATCAGCACGTTGAACTGTTCGCACCAGATCACGACGTGGCCATAGTCCTTCAGGTTCAGCCCGGTGGGGATTTGGTAGTTCTGCCCGCCCTTGAACGCGCGCAGGCGGCCCAGGTCCACGTACATGGTTTCGTCGACCGCCGTCTCGGGCGTGACCTCGTCCGACGGCACCAGATAGACGTGATACTTGGGCCCAGGGCCGACCTCGAAATCGGCCTCCAGCCGGACCGTGCCTTCATGCACCGTCGCGCCGCCCCGGCCCCAATGGATCGGGTCGGACGGATTGGCGTGGATGAAGGTGCCGCTGGCGACGACCGCCCCGGCGCCCGCGCCGGGGGCCGCTTCGTCGGCGACGATGTCGGCCAGGAAGATATAGGGATAGGCGAAGATGCCGATGGCGAACCCGGCGGCCAGCCCCAGGAATCCCCCGGTCAGGAATATGATGAAGGCTTTCTTCATGGCGTCGTTCCTCCCATCGCGCGGCGCGGCCGCGATCAGCCGTTCAGCAGGCTGCGATCCTCGCATCCCAGCACACCGTCCGGGCCGATGTCGACCAATCGGAACGGATGCGGCGCCGAACAGAAGGCCGGCGGCACGGAATAGAGCACGCCCGTATCCGATACGAGGTGACTGCCCGGATGGAAATGCCCGGACAGCGCCGCCGCGACACAACCCGAGGCGTTGATGCGGTCCCGATACCGGTCGGCATCCGTGTAGTGATATTGCAGATTGGTCCAGGTCGGCGGGTCGATCATGTAGTGCTGAACATGGATTTGCGGTGGGCCGTCCCCGCCCTCGCCGACCACTCGGTCGAACAGGTCCCGATTGGCCGCGCCCCGGACCGGCGTACGGTCGGAGTTGAGGAAATCGCGGAAACAGACGAAGCGCAGACCCGCCTTGTCCTGGACCGGCGTCCAGCCGTCGAAGACCTTGTCGAACAAGGCCTCATCGTCGTGGTTGCCCGGGATCAGGATGTAGGGCTTGCCCATGGCGTCCATCAAATCCTTGAACCTGCGGTAGTCGGCTTCGGCCTGCGCCGTCATTTCGGCCCGTTCCGCCGGGTCGCTCATGCTGCCGTCGATGTATTCGTCGGGCACGTCCAACAGGTCGCCCGTCACCAGGACAAGATCGACCCCAAGGTCGTCCAGCCGCCCGGCCAGATCGCGCAGCCGGTCCGGCATCTGGCGCGACAGGCGCTCAGGTTTGTTGGCCGTGCCTTCAAGGCTCCGGCGCATATGCAAGTCGGTCAGATGCAGGATGCGGACAGGGTCGGCCATCGTATGAGACCGGCGGCCTTAGGCCGCGCCGAGGAAGGTGTCGTAGCGCGTGCCGATTTCGTCGATGGCGGCATTGTAGAGAAGCTCGCCCGCCTCGACCGTCGCCTTGCGCGGGTCCGATCCGATCCGCCCGTCGGGGAACCGGCGGCGGTAGTCGTCGCAATCGAAGATCGGCCCGTCACCGGCCCGGCCCGCGGCCATTTCGGCGTCTTTCACGCGGGCGGCGTCTTTCTGGAACCCGTAGTAGGTCAAGGAGACTTCGCCACAGGTCGCATGGGCGCCGTCGTCGTCGCCGAATTGTTCGGCGCTGATCTTCATGACGCTTTTGCAGTCGAACCAGTTGACCAGGGTGCAGCGCACGGGCGGGCGGTTATCCCCGACGCGGCCCAGGGAATGTTCGGCATAGATTTCGGAAAACGCGGCGTTCAGCGTCGCAATGTTGCCGCCATGACCGTTGAGGAAGAAGAACCGTTCGAACCCGTGCTTGGCCAGCGAGTTCACGACGTCCTGGACCATGGCGATCATGGTCGAGGGACGCAGCGTCACCGATCCGGCAAATCCCAGGTGGTGCTGCGCCATGCCGATGGACAGCGTGGGGGCGATCATCACCGGGTTGTTCTCGGCCGCGCGCTTTTCCGACAAACCGTAGGCGAGGATTTCCGGGCAGAGCGCGTCCGTCCCGATGAAGCCGGTGGGGCCGTGCTGTTCGGTGGAGCCGACGGGGATGATCACGCCCTTGGAGGTTTCGAGATAGCGCTCGACCTCGGGCCAGGTGGAAAGCTGCAGACGCATGGGGGAAACCTCCGGTCAAATCGGGCGAACGCTCAGGACGGAGGATGACGGGCCGACAGACCGCAGGTCAAGCGGCCTTCTGCAATTGCAGGCGCATCCAGACGTCTTTCAAGGCCGCGACCAGTTCGTCCATCACTCCGTCGTCGTGGAACGGCGTCGGCGTGATGCGCAGACGCTCCGTCCCGACTGGCACGGTGGGATAGTTGATCGGCTGGATATAGACGCCGTAATCGTCCAGCAGCATATCCGTCGCCTGCTTACAGCGCAGCGCGTCGCCGACCATGATCGGCACGATATGGGTGACCGACGGCATGACCGGCAAACCGGCCTCGACCAAAAGGTCCTTCAAGCGCTGGGCCCGTTCCTGATGGCGAACGCGCAGATCGTTGGTCGCCCGGACGTGGCGGATCGAGGTGATGGCCCCGGCCACCAATGGCGGCGGCAGGGTCGTGGTGAAGATGAAGCCCGGCGCCGCGCAACGCACGGCATCGACCATGGCTTCCGATTCGGTGGCCACAGAGATTAGGCCACTGGAAGTCACCTGTGCGGTCCGATCCCGATGAGCCCCCGCCGGCCTGGGTCGTGGCGGGGCCCGCAGGTTTCGAGCTTGGAACACTCGACCCTGGCTGCTCCCTGGATCTCGATGGGACGCTCATCTCCTTAGGCGACGAGTCCTCTCTGTGCACCGGCAGA
>NZRL01000063.1 GCA_002696205.1 Rhodospirillaceae bacterium
CGGCAGGTGCTGGCCGCTGCCGCCCATGCCGGTCCCGGTCGGATCGCCGCCCTGGGCCATGAAGCCGCCGATCACCCGGTGAAAGACAAGGCCGTCGTAGAAGCCGTCGCGCGTCAATTCCTTGATCCGCGCGACATGCTTCGGCGCCAGGTCGGGGCGCAGTTCGATCACCACCCGGCCGTGGGTGGTGTCCATGTAAAGGGTGTTTTCCGGATCCATGGCTTCGGCTTCGCTCATCGTGCCGACCCCCAGAAGAATGATCGCGGCGCTGAAAAGGGACAACAGTCGTTGCATGAATTAAGGCTCCCTTGGGTTTCCCGGTGCTTGATCAATGTATTCCTATCCTTGCCCGAGATATGCCCCGGGCACCTTTCGTTCAAGTGAATGGGGTGTGAAACGATCAATCGAACAGTTTGTCGATCTCGTCCTGGGTCACGCCTTCGCCTTCGAACTGCGGACCGTTGAGCATTTTTTCGTCTTCGGTCTTGTCTTCGGTCTCGACATCGACATTGTCCAGATGTTCCTTGCCGAAAATCTCGATCAGCGAATTGACCCGCGATTCCACGTAAGTGACGGAGCGGGCGATCTTGGTCACACGCTGTCCGGTGATGTCCTGGAAGGTGCAGGCTTCGAAGATGTTGGAGGAGTTGTTTTCCAACTCGTCCAGAAGGGTGACGATCTCCGCGTCTTGGGTCTTGGCGCGAATCTTGTCGATGGTATCGGTGTTCTGTTCGACGACCTCCATAATGGAGTTGGTGGCGTCTTCCGTCGCCTGGACGATGGCGTCCAACTGATCCGACATGTTGTCGAACCGTCCGTTGCCTTCGTCCGAGCGGGTAATGGCGGCGACTTCCTTGCGGACCCGTTGGATGTAGTTGAACAGGTTGAGGATTTCCGCCTGCAGCAGTTCCAGTTCTTCTCTGGTTTCCATATTTCGCGCCACCCGCCCTTGGATTTTTCGACGTTTTATGCCGCACCATGGTAGCGGCTCAAACGGGAAAATCCACACCTTTACGCAGGGTTAGGCGCCGTCGTCCGATCCGGTGCCGGCGGTTCGGAACGCGGTCAGGATACGCCGGGCGGCCTCGCTCGGGCCGATTTCGCCCCGTTCCACGGCGGGTTCCAGTCCGGCCAAAGTGTCGCGCACGGCATCGGCGCCGCGTAATTCGCTCAACATCGTCTCGTTGACTTCGTTCCACATCCAGGCCCGCGCCTGATCCGCGCGCTGACGGGTGAACCGGCCCGAGGCCTCGGTTGCCGCCCGCCAGGCCGCGACCTGATCCCAAATCCCGTCCAGTCCGTCGCCCGTCGCCGCCGAACATTTCACCACGTCCGGCGTCCAGTCGTCGGTTTCCGGGCGCAGCAGATGCAGGGCGGCGGCATAATCGCGCCGCGCCCGCTCGGCCGCCGGGGCGAGGTCGCCGTCGGCCTTGTTGACGACGATCAGGTCGGCCATCTCGACGATGCCTTTCTTGATGCCCTGCAGGTCGTCGCCGCCGCCGGGGGCCAGCAGCAACAGGAACATGTCGACGAGGTCCTTGACCGCCGTTTCCGATTGGCCGACGCCGACCGTTTCGATCAGCACCACGTCGTACCCGGCGGCCTCGACCGCGATCACCGCCTCGCGGGTTCGCCGGGCGACGCCGCCCAGGGTGCCGCCGGAGGGCGACGGGCGGATATAGGCCCCCTTGGCGCGGGCGAGTTTCTCCATCCGCGTCTTGTCGCCCAGGATCGAGCCGCCGGACCGGGGACTGGTCGGATCGACGGCCAGCACGGCGACGCGGTGGCCTTTTTCCAGCAAGGCCAGGCCGAAACTTTCGATGAAGGTCGATTTGCCGACCCCGGGAATGCCGGTAATGCCCAGGCGGATCGAGTTTCCGGCCGCCGGCAGCAGGGCGCGGATCAGGGCTTCGGCCTGGCGCCGATGGTCGGCCCGGCCGGATTCCAGCAAGGTGATGGCGCGGGCGAGGGCGCGCAGGTCGCCGCCCGTGACCTTGTCGGCCAGGGCTTGGGCCGCCGTTTCGGCGGCATCGTCGGTGGGGATGGTTTCGTCGGTCAAGGAAATCGCGGGCGCCTTAACGGCCGCCTTTCGGGGAATCGAGGCCGAAGGCCTCCAGCGCCATGGCCTGGAGCTTCATTTTCTGGTCCGGGCCCAATTCGTCGAGAATCTTGGTCTTCTGCTTGCGCACGGCGAGCGCTTCCTGGATCAGCGCCTTGCGTTCGCCGGTCAGCTTCGGCTTGCTCGCCAATTCCTTTTCGGCCTGGTCCAGTGCCTGACGTGCGGCGTGGCGAAGTTCCTCGGGGCTGGCCGGGCGGTCGGCGGCGGCCGGCGGCGGGGCCTGTTCCGCGCGCGTCTTGGCCGCTTCCAGCGAGGAGCGGGCCTTCTTGTCCATGACCACGGACAACAGCGCTTTGGAAAAGACCTTTTTCAGCATGCCTGAACCTTTCGGGGGCCGAGCTTGGGGCGCCGGGCGGGCCGACGACCTTCTACAGATTATCCTAAGGGGCTTGTGGCTAGCAAAGGGTTAACGCGGAAACAAGGGGGCAAGGCCGCATCACAGGCGGCTCGGCGCTTCCTGTTCCGTGAAGTCGGGCACCCAGCGCAGGAAGTAGGGCAGGGCGCGTTTGCGTTGCTCCGGGGAGGTCCCGTGGCTCGACGTGAAGGATTTGAACACGTTGTAGCCGAAGGCGTCCTTGGCGCTGAGATAGGCCCAAAGCGCCGTCAGTTCGCCCGAGCACGGCGCCGTGTCCTTGATCAACGCGTTCAGATGGTCGCGCGCGGCCCCTTCGCGGGCCTGGTTCGATCCGTATTCCTGTTGCAGCATCTGTTTGACGGCCTGCTGCTCCTCGTCGACCTGATCCGGGTAGTATTCGAACAGCGATTTCAGGAACACGAAATCGTCGAAGGTCGGCGGGCTGTAGGTGACCTCGGGCCCGGCGATGGTGTTCCAGAACCCCTTGGCGTGGTCCAATTCGGTGGTGTCGGTCTCGGCCTCGCGTTCGATGACTTTTTCCTCTTTCTGGAAAAAGCCCAGGAAACCGCCGGTCTTCTTGGTCGTCGTCTTGGCCTTCACGGCCTTGGGTTGGGCCGGGGAATCGTCGGTCAGCAGACGGTAGATTTCGTTCAGGCCGTCTTCCCACATGCTGCGCACGGGGTTGGCCTTCTTCGGCTTGTCGAAGATTTCGACGAAGGCGCTTTCGGCATAGTCCTTCGGCTTCAGTTCGTCCTCCAACACCATGATCCGGCGGTTGGCGAAGAACCGGTGCAGGAAATGCTGCTTGATCGCGGTCTCCAGGTTGTCGCCGAACTTGGTCGACAGCGGAAAGGGCGTCGGCGTCAGCTTATGCTGCGGCACGTACCACAGCATCGCGCGCTTACGCAGGTATTTGCAGATATTGGCGGTGAAGGCCTCGGTATAGGGTGTGTCGTCCCACGGCTTGTCGCGCTTGGGCCGCGCGGCGGCCTTGGGGGGCGGGCCCTTCCTGCGGGCCCCCGGCTTGCCCTTGGCGGCGCGGGCCGGTTTGGCGTCGGCGCCGGTCGGGCGTTTCTTGCGGCGGCGTTTCTTTTTCGGCGCACCGTCTTCGCCGGCCGCTTCGCCGCCGGAAACCTTGCCGTAGGCTTCCAACAGTTCCGAGGCGCGAATGCGCGCGCGCTGGGTGAACTCGGGGTCTTTCAAGTCGCCGCAGGCTTCGAGGAAGGCGAGCGTCTTCTCCGTCGCCTGCCGGACGTCGGGCGGCACCTTGCCGCCGGCCTGCGAATCCAGCTCCTGGACGATGCCCTTCACGGCGTCGTCCACGGCGGACATCAGCGTGGCCTTGTCCGTATCGGGTGACAGCCCGGCCAAGGCATTCATGATGCTTTGCGTGCTCAACTTCTACCCCTGGGTGGCCGGAAATCCCCGTTGCGTGACCGGCGCCCCACTTCCCATCAAAAATAGACGTTTCGCCGGTATTTTCCGGCCTATCGAATCTGCCATGAAATTGGTTAATACCTACCTAATGTAGCGGGCGTCGCGCAAGCGACGGCGGGTTCCAGGATACGGAAATTTTCGACCGTTCCTCCATAAATAAGAGGATTTCACGGCGCTGAAAGAGGACTTTCTGGAATAATTGCGTGAACTCGCCCCGATTTCGGCTTAAGCCTAGAGATCATAAGAGACGCAGGGGCGGCGTCAGGACCAAAGAGGGAATCCCCCATGAAACGTGAACGCCGTGCCAAGATCGTCGCCACCCTGGGCCCCGCGACCAGCACGCAGGAGGCCATCGAAAAACTGTTCGAGGCCGGTGTCGACGTCTTCCGCATGAATTTCTCCCATGGCAGCCATGAGGACCATGCGAAGATTCACGCCATCGTCCGCTCGCTCGAACGCAAGTATCACCGCCCCGTCGGCATCCTGTTGGACCTGCAGGGGCCGAAACTGCGCGTCGGCGAGATCGATACCGGATCGGCCGAATTGGAAGTCGGCCAGAAATTCCGCCTCGACCTGGACAAGGACGCGGGCAATCACCGCCGGGCCCCCCTGCCGCATCCCGAAATTTTTGCGGCACTCGAGCCCGGCTCGGATCTGTTGATCGACGACGGGCGTATTCGGCTCAAGGTGCTGGAATGCTCGCCCGAACATGCCGAATGCGAGGTCGTGATCGGCGGCACGCTGTCGAACCACAAGGGCGTCAACGTGCCCAGCGTGATCCTCGACGTGTCGCCGCTGACCAAGAAGGACCGCGACGACATGCGGTTCGGCCTGGACCTGGGCGTCGAATGGGTGGCGCTCAGCTTCGTGCAGCGGCCCGAGGATCTGGCCGAGGCGCGCAAGCTGGTCGCCGGCCGGGCGGCCATCCTGTCGAAGCTGGAAAAACCGGCGGCGCTGACGCATCTGGAAGAAATCGTGCATCTGTCCGACGCCATCATGGTGGCGCGCGGCGACCTGGGCGTCGAATGCCCGACCGAGGACGTGCCCGTCGCTCAGAAACAAATCCTCCATCTCTGCCGCATTGCCGGGAAGCCGGTGATCGTCGCGACGCAGATGCTCGATTCCATGGTCAACGCGCCGACGCCGACCCGGGCCGAGGCATCGGACGTCGCCACCGCCATCTACGACGGCGCCGACGCGGTCATGCTGTCGGCGGAATCGGCGGTCGGCAAGTATCCGACGGAAACCGTCGCGACCATGGACCGCATCATCAAACGCGTCGAACAGGACGTGCATTACCGCCAGATGCGCGACCGCCGCCGCGGCGGGCATGAGAACACGGCCGCCGACGCCATCACCGTCGCCGCGACCCAGGTCGCCGATACGATCTCCGCCGCCGTGATCGTCACCTTCACGACCACGGGCTCGACGACGCTCCGCTGTGCCCGCATCCGCCCGCAGGTGCCGATCCTGGGCCTGACGCCCAACCGCGAAACGGCGCGGCGCCTGGCCCTTTGCTGGGGTGTGCATTCGGTGATGACCGACGACATTCATTCGTTCCGCGAGATGGTCTCCAAGGCCGTCGCCGAGGCCAAGAAGGACGGCTTCGCCAAGAAGGGCGACCCCGTCGTCGTCACCGCCGGCGTGCCCTTCGGCACTCCCGGGGCGACCAACATTCTGCGGATCGCCTGGGTCGAATAACCGGCCCCCGGCGGCAAGCGCCGCCGCTCCCACCACCGCCCCGGCCCATCCAGGGGGATAGACCAAGTCCATGTTCTACCAGCTGTTTTCCGTCATCGCGCCGGTCTTCGTCTGCGCCGTCATCGGCTATATCTGGCGCAAACAGGGGCGGGCCTACGACACCGCCTTCGTCACCACCCTGGTCACCAACGTCGGCACGCCGTGCCTGGTGTTCTCGACCCTGATCGACACGAACATGCAGGCCGACGCCTTCCTCAAGATGGGGGCCGCGACCTTCGTGACGATGATCGCCTTCTATGCGATCTATTACCTGTTCCTGAAGGTGACGAAGCTCAGCATGAAGGCCTTCCTCTCGGCCCTGGTCTACGGCAACACGGGCAACATGGGGCTGCCGCTCTGCCTGCTCGCCTTCGGCGATCATGGCCTGGCGCTGGCGATCGCCTATTTCACGGTCAACGTGCTGTTCCTGTTCACCATCGGCGTCGCGGTCCCGGCGGGCGCGACCTCGCCCGGCGCGCTGCTGCGCCTGCCGATCCTCTATGCGACCCTGGCGGCCCTGGCCTTCATGTTCACGGGCTGGCAGGGGCCCGATTTCGTGACCAACACGGCCCGCATCCTGGGCGGCCTGACGGTGCCCTTGATGCTGATCACCCTCGGCGTCTCGCTCGCGGGCCTGGGCGTCAAGCGCCTGCCGCGGGCGGCGGTGCTCTCGGTCATGCGGGTGGGGGTCGGCTTCCTGGTCGGCTGGGCCACGGCGGAAGCCTTCGGCTTCGAAGGCGCCGCGCGCGGCGTCCTGATCCTCGAATGCGCCATGCCCGTCGCCGTCTTCAACTTCCTCTTCGCCGAACGCTACAACAACCAGCCCGAAGAAGTCGCCGGCATGGTCGTCATCTCGACCCTGCTGTCCTTCGCCAGCCTGCCGTTCTTGTTGGCGTTTGTGATGTAGGGCCGCAGTCTGAACTCTTGAGGATTTCTGGTGCCGTAGGCGGAATCTTAAGAGGAAAAACTATTGGAAAAATAATTTATAGTTGAACTTTGTTGTCGGTGGCTTAGACTCAGATTCCTTGGTTGGATCGATGAATGTAGGTGCAGTCTATGGCTAGAAGAGTTTTTTATAGCTTTCATTTTAAGCCCGACAACTGGCGTGTTTCTAAGGTGAGGAACATTGGGGCTATTTCTGGGAACAAAGCTGCGACTGACAATGATTGGCATGCCGTCACAAAGAAAGGAGACGCAGCTATCAGAGCGTGGATTGATGAACAACTGCATGGGCGCGGTTGTACAATCGTCTTGATTGGTGAAGCGACGGCTGGAAGAAAGTGGATCGACTATGAAATTAAAAAGTCTTGGAATGATAAGAAGGGACTTTTAGGAATTCATATCCACAACCTTGAAAATAGCAAAGGCGAGAAGTCGTCAAAAGGTGCTAATCCTTTTAGTTCCTTTACGGTTTGTGAAGGCAAGCGGAAGTTGTCGGGAGCAGCAAAGTGCTATGATCCACCCTATACAAAAAGTTCAAGTGTATATAATTACATTGCAGAAAATGTAGAGAGTTGGATTGATGAAGCAATAGATATAAGAAAAAACTTTAAGTGTTAGATGGGAGACTGTTCTATTTGTTTTTTTCTAGTCTGTCTTTCTAGCGATCCAGAGTGTATGTTCCCGTGAAAATGCCAACTCTGCTTCATTGACGGCCTCTGAAAGCTCTTCTTCTTCTATTGCTGCGTCAATTTTGGGGCTGATCAATCCAATTTCGTGGGCTGTAACCGTGTAAGCTGCAACCAATTCATTGTATTTCTTTATTTGCATCCAACCAATCGCGGAAGATGCAAATACAATAACCGGTTCGATTGGCCAGGGTTGAAATTGAGGGTACGCAATGCGGCACAATACAAGAATGATTGCGATTGCGTAGGCTCCCAGACCCGCAATAATCCAAATTTTTGCTTTTTCCTGATTGTATTTTGATTTACTTCGATACCAATCTCTTTGTTCGATGACTCTATCAGTTCGATATTTTTGAACTCGTTCAAGTAATGGCATTTTTCGAAAATTATCCATCACCTTGGTGATTTGATCCTCCGCGGACCATTCATTGTCAATCTTCTTGGCTACATCTTGGTTTGCGCGAAAAATCTCGTGGAGGTGGTCTCGAAATTCTTTTCTCGGTACGCTCGCATCCATTGAATTTTCAAATGGGTCAGCGCGCATTATGTAACGCCAAGTTAGTGTCTTCACGCTTTCAGCCAATGCTCGGCTTTTGTACCAATCCTGTTCGGGTTTGCTTAACGCTCTAAAACCAAATGCTGCGAGCGATACAACAAAAATAATTGCGTAAAGAAGATAAAAATTTTGGTGCTCGAAATATCCAACCGACAAAATTGAAGCGATCATCAACATCAGGTATTCGAGCTTTATTAAAAAAAGATAACGCTTCTGGAAGTTGTTGGATGCTGAATCGGCGCTGATATAGAGGGCTGGGTAATCTGAATTCTGCATCGTGAGCCTCTATTAGATTGTCACTCCGCCGCCTGCGGCGCTTTCGCGGGGTCTTTGAAGGCGGCGAAGAGGTCGGCTTCCTTGGCTTTCGCCGCTTCCACGTTCTTCGACTTGATGTGGCCGTAGCCGCGCATGGTTTGCGGGATGGCGGCGATTTCCGTGGCGAGGGGGAGGTTGTCGGCGGTGAGGTTGGCCAGGAGCGTGTCGATCGTTCCCGCGTAGTCCTCGATCAGTTGGCGTTCCATCCGGCGTTCCTCGGTCCGGCCGAAGGGGTCGAAGGCGGTGCCGCGCAGGCCCTTCAATGACGCCAGCAGGCGGAAGGCCGGGAAGATCCAGGGGCCGAATTCGCGTTTCTGCAAATGGCCCGTGCGCGGGTCCGTCGCGGACAGCAGCGGCGGGGCCAGGTGGACGGTCAGTTTGTCCTCGCGCCGGAAGGTTTCGCGTAAGGACCGGCGGAAGGCCGGGGCCGAATAGAGCCGCGCGACTTCGTATTCGTCCTTGTAGGCCATCAGCTTGAAGAAGGCGCGGGCGGCGGCTTCCGTGAGGTCAGTGGTGCCGGTACCGAGGGCAGCCTCCTTGGCGCGGACTTTCTCGACCAGGGCCGTGTAGCGGGCCGCATAGGCCGCGTTCTGATAGGCCGTCAGGTCCTTGACGCGGCGTTCGATGAAGGCGTCGAGGTCGAAGGTTTTGTCCGCTTCTTCCGCGCGGTCGCCGATCAGCCGTTCGACGGCGGCCGGATCATGGGCGACGCGGCGGCCCCAGGTGAAGGCTTCCTTGTTGAAGTCGACGGCGACGCCGTTGAGTTCGATGGCGCGTTCGATCGATTCCAGGCTGAGCGGCACCAGGCCCTTCTGCCAGGCGACGCCGAACAGCATGATATTGGCGGCGATGCTGTCGCCCATCAGACGGCGGGCGAGATGCGTCACATCGACGAATTCGGATTCCAGCGAGGCCTCGGCGATGGCATGGCGCAGATCGTCGTCGGGGAAGTCCATGTCCGGCTGATGGGTGAAGTCGGCGGTCATGGTCTTGCGCGCGTTGACGACGGATTTGGTGCGTTGGGCGTCGAGCTTCGACAGCGTCTCGAACCCGCCCGAGGTCACCATGTCGGCACCCACCAGAAGGTCCGTGCCGCCCGCCGCGATGCGCACGGCGTTGAGGGCGTCCGGCGTGTCGGCGACGCGGACATGGGCGTAGACGGCGCCGTTCTTCTGCGCCAGGCCGGCGACGTCGAGCACGGTCACGTATTTGCCGTCGACATGGGCGGCCATGCCGATCAGGGCGGAAATCGTCACCACCCCGGTGCCGCCGATGCCGGTGACACAGATGTTATAGGCCGTTTCCGTGGGCGGCATGGCCGGGTCGGGCAGGACCGGAAAGGGGGTCGTCGCCGCGCCGGGACTGAGCCCGTCCGAGCCCTTGGCCAATTGGCCGCCGTGAACGGTGACGAAGGACGGACAGAAGCCTTTCAGGCAGCTGTAGTCCTTGTTGCACATGTTCTGGTCGATGGTCCGCTTGCGGCCCAGTTCCGTTTCCTTGGGCGCGATGGCGACGCAGTTGGAAACCACGCCGCAATCGCCGCAGCCTTCGCAGACCTCTTCGTTGATGAAGACCCGGCGGTCGGGATCGGGGAAGGTGCCGCGCTTGCGGCGGCGGCGTTTCTCGGCGGCGCAGGTCTGATCGTAGATTAGCACGGAGACACCCGGGAAAGCGGCCAGATCGCGCTGCACCTGATCCAGGTCGTCGCGGTGGTGGATGGTCGCCCCCTCGGCGAAGTCGGTGCCGGTCGGGTATTTGTCGGGCTCGTCCGTGACGACGGCGACGCGCTGCACCCCTTCGGCGCGGACCTGGCGGGAAATGATCGCGGGGTCGAGCGGGCCGTCCATGGTCTGGCCGCCGGTCATGGCGACGGCGTCGTTGAACAGAATCTTGTAGGTCACGTTGACCTTGGCCGCGACGGCGGCGCGGATCGCCAATACGCCGGAATGGAAATAGGTCCCGTCGCCGATGTTGACGAAGATGTGCTCGCGGTCGGTGAACGGCGCCTGGCCGATCCAGTTGGCCCCCTCGGCCCCCATATGGGTGAAGGTCGAGGTATTGCGGTTCATCCAGATCGCCATGTAGTGGCAGCCGATCCCGGCGGCGGCCTCCATGCCGTCGGGCACGTTGGTGGACGTGTTATGCGGGCAGCCGGCGCAGAAATAGGGCGTGCGCGAAATGCTGGGCACCGCGCGTTCCAGCATCCGTTCCTTGTCTTCCAGGAACTTCAGGCGCTGTTCGATGGCGTCGGACTGGTGGAAATTACGGATGCGCGCCGCGATCACGCGGGCGATGCGGGCGGGGGTCAACTCACCGGCCGAGGGCAGAATCCAGTCGCCCGCTTCGTCGAACTTGCCGATCACGCGGGGGCGCGCGTCGGCCCGCCAGTTGTAGAGCTGTTCCTTGACCTGGTTTTCGATGACCGCGCGTTTTTCCTCGACGATCAGGATTTCATCCAGACCCTCGGCGAACTCGCGGATGCCTTCGCGTTCCAGCGGCCAGGGCATGCCGACGCGGTAGAGGCGGATGCCGATGGCTTCAGCTTCCTCGGGCCCGATGCCCAGGTCTTCCAACGCCTGCATGGTATCCAGATACGCCTTGCCGGTGGAGACGATGCCGAAGCGCGGCTTCGACGAATCCATGGTCACGCGGTCGAGCTTGTTGGCCCGGGCGAAGGCGAGGGCGGCATAAAGCTTATGCCGGTGCAGGCGCTCTTCCTGTTCCAGCGCCACGTCGGGCCAGCGGATGTGCAGGCCACCGTCGGGCATGTCGTAGTCCGGCAGGACGATCTTCACCCGGTCGGGCGAGACGTCGACATTGCCGGAGGTGTCGATGTTGTCGGTGATGCATTTGACGCCGACCCAGAGCCCCGCGAAGCGCGACATGGCCCAACCGTAAATGCCGAGGTCCAACAGGTCCTGCACGTCGATGGGGTTGAGGATCGGAATGTTGGCGTCGATCAGCGCATGTTCGGATTGGCTGGGCACCGTCGAGGATTTACAGGCCGGATCGTCGCCGGCCATCACCAGGGCGCCGCCGTTGGGGGACGTGCCCGCCATGTTGGCGTGACGGAAGACATCGCCCGACCGGTCAACGCCCGGGCCCTTGCCGTACCACATGCCGAACACGCCGTCGTATTTGGCGCGGTCGAACAGGTTGATCTGCTGCGATCCCCAGACGGCGGTCGCCGCCAGGTCTTCGTTCACCGCCGGATGGAATTTGACGTGATGGTCGTCCAGGAACCGCTTGGCGCGGCCGAACTCGCGGTCCATGCCGCCCAAGGGCGA
>NZRL01000064.1 GCA_002696205.1 Rhodospirillaceae bacterium
CAAAGAACGGCCCCGCCGGTTGCCCGGCGAGGCCGTTCCTGATCAGCGATCCTTCATTCCCCCCGAAGGAGGCCCCTGGGAAAACTGACCGGGTTCCGATCCGGCGGGCGCTCCTTGCGGGTCGCCCTCGTCTTCGAACCCACGTGAACGATACGCCCCACCCCCGCAATCGCCAATGGACATAGAATCCACACCCCTGTGGAATATGGGGAAAATCTTATATGCAGATGCGAAGCGCCCGGCCCTGGATTTTTCAGATTCCCAGGGAGCCGGGCGGCCCGCGTCTTCCCGGTTTCCCCATGCCGTCAAAATGCGTAATGTCCACTTCCGCCGCCCCTTTCACCCAAGGTCCCCCGCATGCTCAACCGGCTTCTTCTCACCGCCGCCCGCCGGCTTTTCCGCAATTGGTCCAAGTACACGGACCGAGCCGGGAAAGCCGACGGAAAAAGCCGCAAACTGGCGGCCGACCTGTTCCGCGTGACGGCGATCGAACGGCAAAAAGTGATCGAGGAAGAGATCGCCCGTGAAACCGGTGGGGTCGTCGCCGCCGGGCCGTTCAAAGGCATGCGGATCGATCCGGAAACGTCCTGGGGCACTGGCGACATCGTTCCCAAGCTGCTGGGCTGTTACGAAGCGGAATTGGCCGAAACGTTAGCGGCATTGAAGGTCGAGACCTTCGACGCGGTTCTTAACATCGGCTCCGCGGAAGGATATTACGCCATCGGCGCGGCGATGATCTTGGACGCTCCGACGGTCATCGCCATGGACATCGATCCGGCGGCCCAGGCAGCGACGGCGCGCAACGCCGACCGCAACGGCGTCGCCGACAAGGTCGAATGCCGGGGCGGCATCGATGCCGAAGGCTTGGCCGCCTTGCTGGTGGAATTCCCGCGCTCCCTGGTCGTCTGCGACTGCGAAGGGTTCGAGGTCGATCTGATCGTCCCGCCGGTGATCGCGGAAGGCGGCCAAACCACCTTCGTGATCGAGTGCCATGATTTCATCGGCCGCCCGGTGACCGAGGACCTGTCGGCCCGATTGGCCCCGACCCACGAGGTCGCCGTCATCCACGAAGGCCCCCGCGACCCCAACGCCTACCCGTTGCTGCGCGGCCGCGACAGCCTGGACCGATGGCTCGCCGTGTGTGAATTCCGGCCGGAGACCATGTCCTGGATCGTCGCCCGGCCCAAGGCCGGGACATCGGGATAACCGGGAGCCCCGCCGGTGCTGTTCAATTCCTATGCCTTCATCCTGGTTTTCCTGCCGGCTGTTCTGGTCGGATTTTATCTGTTGTCGCGCGGCGGCAATCGGACGGCGCTGCTGGGTTTCCTGATTTTCGCGTCCCTGTTCTTCTACGGCTGGTGGAACCCCCGGTTTCTGACGCTCATTATCGGCTCCATTCTGGTCAATTTCTGGATCGCCGGACGGATTACGCAAGGCGGCGATGCCGGCGGCCGCGCCTGGATGTGGGCCGGGATCACCGCCAATCTGGGCCTGTTGGGCTATTTCAAATATGCCGGGTTCTTCGTGGCCAATCTGGAGGCCGTGTTGGACGCCGACTGGCAGATACCGACGATTGTTCTGCCCTTGGCCATTTCCTTTTTCACGTTCCAGCAGATCACCTACCTGGTCGATACCCGGCGTGGATTGGTGCCGCACCATCGCTTTTCGGAATACTGCCTGTTCGTCACGTTCTTCCCGCAACTGATCGCCGGCCCCATCGTCCATCACCGGGAAATGATGCCGCAATTTGCCGATCCCGGGCGGTTCCGCTTCGACTGGGACAATCTGGCGCTGGGGCTCAGCGTATTCTTCGTCGGCCTGTTCAAGAAGGTCGTCATTGCCGACACCATGGCCGGTTTCGCGACCCCCGTCTTCGCCGCCGCCGAAGCCGGTGCCC
Source organism: Rhodospirillaceae bacterium (assembly GCA_002696205.1). GTDB lineage: Bacteria > Pseudomonadota > Alphaproteobacteria > Rhodospirillales > Casp-alpha2 > UBA1479. The sequence goes on from NZRL01000064.1 coordinate 1,898, forward strand.
CGATCGGCCTGATCGACGGTTGGGGCGGCGCCTTGGCCTATACCTTTCAGCTCTATTTCGATTTCTCGGGCTACACGGACATGGCGATCGGCCTGGCCCTGATGTTCGGCATTCGACTGCCGCTCAATTTCTATTCCCCCTATAAAGCGACCAGCATCATCGATTTCTGGCACCGATGGCATATGACGCTGTCGCGGTTTTTGCGCGACTACCTTTACATCCCGCTCGGCGGCAACCGGCGGGGCCGCGTCCGCCGGCACGTCAACCTGATGGTGACCATGGTCCTGGGGGGACTGTGGCACGGCGCCGGATGGACCTTCGTCGCATGGGGGGCGTTGCATGGCGCCTATCTGGTCCTCAACAATCTATGGCGCGCGCTCGCCGACCGGACCGGGGTGCCGATCCCCGGCGGCGCCTGGACGGCCCGCGTTCTGACATTCCTTGCGGTCGTCGTCGCCTGGGTGTTGTTCCGCGCCGACACCATGGCGGGCGCCGGTGAAATCCTGGCCGGTATGGCGGGCGCCAATGGCACGCGCCTTCCCCACCTGACGGCGGAGATAAAATGGCGGGAAGCCTATACCCAGATCGCCGGCCTCATGGCGATCGTCTGGTTGCTTCCGAACACCGCGCAGATTTTCCGCGATCACCATCCGACCCTCCCGCCGGAACGCCCCTTGCCGGACCTCACACCGCGTCGGCTTGTAGTGGGATGGCGCCCGGTCCGAGCCTGGGCCTATCTCGCCGCCTTTGTCGCCGTCGCCTCTCTCGCCAACATGAGCGAGATCAGCGAATTTCTTTATTTCCGGTTCTGACATGAGCTACGTGAAACACCTCGTCATCGGGATTTTGGCGCTAGCCGCGTTGGGCGCCGGCATCAATGTGGCCGTCGATCCGTTCGACATTTTCGGCATGCCGCGGATCGAAGGCTTCAACACCCACAAATCGATCGGCACGGAACGGTTTTCCAAACCGCTGCAAGCCGTGGAACGACGCCCGAAGACGATTATCCTCGGCTCGTCGCGATGCTTGCACGGAATTGACCCACGGGATGCCCCGGGCCAACCGGCCTACAACCTTTCCGTCGCCGGCGCATTGGCCGATGAACTGACCGCTTTCGCCCGGCACGCTGCAAATGCGACCACGGCAAAGACGCTGATCCTTTGCCTGGATTTCGCGTCGTTCAACGACGCCAGAACCCGGCGCCAAGGCTTCTACGACGATGCCCTCGGACCCCACGGATGGGTTAAGTCGCTTCCGCAAACGGTGTTTTCCTATGCCGCCCTGAAGCGCAGCCGCGACACGCTGCGCCGGTCGTTGCGCGGCAAACGGATGGTTTACCGGCGGGACGGTTTTCGCGAGTTCGAGCCCCGCGCGGGCAGGGACGAGGGAAGAATGATCACGCCAGTGGCTTCGTTCTTGTCTCCCGGCGGGGGCTATCGGGATTTTCCGGGCGTCGATGCCAAACTGGCGGAACTCGCCGCGGTTCTGAAGGACATCCCCGACATGGATATTCAGATGACCGCCCTTATTCCGCCGGTCCACGCGGTACAACTCGAAGCAATCGACGAAGCCGGACTCTGGCCCATTTTCGAGCACTGGAAACGCGCCATTGCAGAAATCTGCGACGCGACCCAGCACATGTGTTGGGACTTCGCGACCTACTCTCCGGTCTCAGCCGTTTCGATTGCGGCGACGGACAGTTTCGGCGACAGCAGCCATTTCACCCCACGGATCGGCAAAATGATTTTCGACCGGATAAACGATCCCGCCACGGCCGTCGCGCCGTTCGGCACGCTTTTGAAACGGAACACCATCGAAGACCACTTAAAAGCGGTCCGTGAGGCAAGAGACCGTTACCGACGCACCTATCCCGAAGACGTCGAAGCCGTCCGAAATATCGCCATCACCTACCGTCTGCGCAAACCCGACGGACGGTCCGCGAACTAAGCGCCATCGGTTCCGCGGTCAGGGCCCGGATCAGGCTCGCCTATTTGTCGGCCAGCGCCGCCTGTGCCGCCGCGAGGCGCGCGATCGGTACCCGATAGGGCGAACAGGAGACATAGGTCAGCCCGATGCGGTGACAGAACGCCACCGAGGCCGGATCGCCGCCGTGTTCGCCGCAGATGCCCAGCTTGATATCCGGGCGGGTCTTGCGGCCGCGTTCGACGCCGATCTGAACCAGTTCGCCGACGCCGTCCTGATCGATGGAGACGAAGGGATCTTGTTCCAGAACCCCCTGGCGCATGTAGATGTCCAGGAAGGTCCCCGCATCGTCGCGCGAGAAGCCATAGGTCGTCTGCGTCAGATCGTTGGTGCCGAAGGAGAAGAATTCGGCCTCTTCCGCGATCTCGTCGGCGATCATGCAGGCACGCGGCAATTCGATCATCGTGCCGACCATGTAGGGCAGGTCGATCCCCTGCTCCTTCATCACTTCCTTGGCGACGCGGTCGATGATTTCCTTCTGAACCTGCAGTTCCTTCTTGAGCGAGACCAGCGGGACCATGACTTCGGGGAAGGCTTTTTTGCCTTCCTTCATGATCTCGGCCTGGGCTTCGAAGATGGCGCGGGCCTGCATTTCGCAGATTTCCGGATAGGCGATCGCCAGACGGCAGCCACGATGGCCCAGCATCGGGTTGCTTTCGTCCAGTTCGGCCCGACGCACGCGCACGTCCTCGGTCGTCACGCCGGCAGCCTCGGCAACCTCTGCCAGTTCCTCGTCCGTATGGGGCAGGAATTCGTTCAGGGGCGGATCGAGCAGCCGGATGGTGATCGGCAGGCCGTCCATGATGTGAAACAGTTCCAGGAAATCCTGGCGCTGATGCGGCAGCAGCTTGTCCAGCGCCTTGCGCCGCTCGCCCTCGTCACGGGCCAGAATCATCTGGCGCATGTGGACGATGCGGTGCGGGTCGAAGAACATGTGCTCGGTCCGCGACAGGCCGATGCCTTCGGCGCCGAACTTCTTGGCGGTCAGGGCGTCCAGCGGGGTTTCCGCGTTGGCCCGCACGCCGATCACCTTGACCTCGTCGACCCAGGCCATCAGGTCGCCGAAATCGCCGGAGACCTCCGGTTGGATCATCGGCACTTCGCCCAGCATGATTTCACCGCTGGAACCGTCGAGCGTGATGACGGCCCCTTCCTCGAGAGTCTGGCCCATGGCGTGCAGCGTCTTGGCGCTGTAGTCGACGCGCAGTTCGCCGGCGCCGGAGACACAGGGCGTGCCCATGCCGCGGGCGACCACCGCCGCGTGGCTGGTCATGCCGCCGCGGGTCGTCAGGATACCCTCGGAAACATGCATGCCGGTGATGTCTTCCGGGCTGGTTTCCGTGCGGCAGAGGATGACCTTCTCGCCCTTTTCGACCCAGACTTCCGCGTCTTCGGCGGAGAACACGATCTTGCCCGTGGCGGCGCCCGGCGAGGCCGGCAGGCCGCGCCCGATAACGGTCTTTTCCGCCTTGTCGTCGAGCGTCGGGTGAAGGAGCTGATCCAACTGTGCCGGGTCGACGCGGGCGACGGCGTCTTCCTTGGTGATCAGGTCCTCCGCCACCATGTCGACAGCGATCTTCAGCGCCGCTTTGGCGGTGCGCTTGCCCGATCGGGTCTGCAGCATCCAGAGCTTGGCGCGTTCGATGGTGAACTCCATGTCCTGCATGTCCTTGTAATGGCGCTCCAGCTTGTCGCGCACGGCGACCAGCTCCTTGAACACCGCCGGCATGGCCGTTTCCATGGATTGCAGGTTGGATTCCTGGTTTTCCCGTTCGAACTCGGTCAGCGGCTGCGGCGTGCGGATGCCGGCGACCACGTCCTCGCCCTGGGCGTTGATCAGGAACTCGCCATAGAAGTGGTTGTCGCCGGTCGACGGGTTGCGGGTGAAGCAGACGCCGGTCGCGCAATCCTCGCCCATGTTGCCGAAGACCATGGCCTGAACGTTGACGGCCGTGCCCCAAGCGGCGGGAATGTCGTTGATCCGCCGGTAGGTGATCGCGCGGGCGTTCATCCAGCTGCCGAACACGGCGCCGATGGCGCCCCAAAGCTGGGCCTGCGGATCCTGCGGAAAATCTTCGCCCAGTTCGTCGGCGACCAGCTTCTTGAAGTCCTTGACCACGGCCTTCCAGTCGTCGCCGGTCAGCTCCGTATCCAGGTCCTTGCTGAGGCGGTCCTTGTGCTCTTCCAGGACGTCTTCGAAATTGTGGTGCTCGACGCCCAGCACGACATCCGAATACATCTGAATGAACCGGCGGTAGCTGTCGTAGGCGAAGCGGTCGTCGCCGCTTTCCTTGGCCAGGGCCTCGACCGTTTCGTCGTTGAGGCCCAGGTTCAGGATGGTATCCATCATCCCCGGCATCGAGGCCCGCGCGCCCGAGCGCACGGAAACCAGCAGCGGTTTGTCGGTGGAGCCGAAGGTGCGGCCCAGGCCGCTTTCGACCTTGGCCAGGGCCGCCGCGACGGCGTCCTTCAGATCGTCCGGATAGGTCTTTTCATGATCGTAGTAATAGGTGCAGACATCGGTGGTGATGGTGAACCCCGGCGGCACCGGCAGGCCCAGACCCGCCATTTCGGCCAGGTTGGCGCCCTTTCCGCCCAGAAGTTCCTTCATCCCGGCATCGCCTTCCGCGGTGCCGTTCCCGAAGCTGTAGACCCATTGTGTCATGATCAGTCGATCCTTTTAGTGACGTTATCCCTCGATCCGTGAGAAGTCGGCGACGCCTTCCAGCGCCGTCCGGATCATGGAGAGCAGTTTCAATCGATTTTCGCGGATATCGGCGTCATCCGCATTGACGGTGACCTTGTCAAAGAAGGCGTCGACGGGAGCCCGCAGCACGGCCAGCGCCGACATGGCGTCCGTGAACTTCTCGTCCGCCACCATGGCCGAGATGCTTTGCACCGCATCGCGGAGCGCCATGAACAGATCCTGTTCCTCGCGCTCGCGCAGCAAATCGCCGTCGACGGCGCCGCTGTAGGAAACGCCGTCCTTCTTTTCTTCGATCTTCAGGATGTTCGCCGCGCGCCGGTAGGCGGTCAGCAGGTTGCCGCCGTCCTCGGTCGCCAGGAATTCGCCCAGCGCCTCGACCCGCGCCAGAAGGCGGCAGAGATCGTCCTCGCCGCCGAGCGCGAAGACCGCGTCGATATGGTCATGCTTCACGCCCTGTTCGCGCAGGTGAACCTTCAGCCGATCGGCGAAGAAGGACAGGAGATCGGTTCCCACAGCCTCGCCCGCGCCGGTCCCGTAGAGCCCTTGCGATTGGCGGAACGCCGTCAGCAGCGGCAGGCGCAGCTTGTTTTCGATGATCAGGCGGATGACGCCCAGCGCCGCGCGGCGCAACGCATAGGGGTCTTTCGATCCCGTCGGCTTTTCATCGATGGACCAGAAACCGACCAGGCTGTCGATCTTGTCGGCCAGCGAGACGCAGACGCTTTCCGGTTTCGACGGGCAGGCGTCGGAGGGACCCAGCGGCGAATAATGTTCGGCGATGGCGTCGGCGACCTTGGCGTGTTCGCCGTCGTGGCGTGCGTAATAGGCGCCCATGATGCCCTGAAGATCCGGGAACTCGCCGACCATGCCGGTCGACAGGTCCGCCTTCGCCAGGCGGGCGGCCGAGCGGACCTTGTCGCGGTCGGCGTCGGGCACGAATTCGCACAATTCCGCGGCCAGGGCCTGCATGCGGTCGACCTTTTCGTCGAGCGTGCCGAGCTTGGCGTGAAAGATGCGTTCCTTCAACTGGGGCGCTTTGGCTGACAGTGGCGTCTTGCGGTCCTGATCCCAGAAGAACTTGGCATCGGCCAGACGCGCGCGCAGGACGCGTTCGTTCCCGGCGACGACCTTACGCCCACCGTCGGCGGTCTCGCGGTTGGCGACGACGATGAACTTGGCGGCAAGGTTCCCCTTGTCATCCTCGGTCGCGAAATACTTCTGGTGCTTGCGCATGGAGGTGATCAGGACCTCCGGCGGGACTTCCATGAATTCCGCGTCGATGGACCCCATCAGCACGACCGGCCATTCGACCAATCCGGCGACCTCGTCCAACAGGGCCGCATCTTCCTTCAAGACGACACCTGCGCCCTTGGCCATCTTGGCCGCATCTTCGGCGATGGTCTTCTTGCGGACTTCCGGGTCGATCTCGACCTTGGCGGCCTTGAGCGACTTTTTGTAGTCGGCGAAGTCTGAGACCTCGATCGTCGCGGGGGCCATGAAGGCATGGCCACGCGTCGTCACCCCGGCGGTAATGCCGGCGAACTCCAGGTTCAGGCCTTCCTGGTCATAGACCGCCAGGATGGAATGCAGCGGCCGCACCCAACGGGCCTTGCCGGTGCCCCAGCGCATCGACTTGGGCCAGGGCAGCGCCGCCAGGGCGTCCTGGATGATTTTCGGCAGGATCAGGCGCGTCTTCTCGCCCGCCTGTTCGACCTTGGCGAACAGGAAGGTGCCCTTTTCCGTCTCCCGCTCCTCGACCTTGGTGTCCTTGGGCAGGGACTTCATGAAGCCCGCCTTTGCCTTTTCCGGCGCGTCGGCGCGGGGGCCGCGGCGTTCTTCGGAAATGTCGGGCTGTTTGGCGGGCACGCCCTCGATGACCAGGGTCAGGCGGCGCGGCGTGACAAAGGTCGAAACATCGGAAATGGTCAGCCCGGCCGCCTTCAGGCCGTCCGTGACCAGACGGCGCAGGTCGTCGGCGGCCCGCGCCTGCATGCGGGCGGGGATTTCCTCGGACAGGATTTCAAGGAGAAGCTCTGGCATCAGTCCGCTCCGCCCTTGTCGGCATCGGCGCTTCCGCCGACATCGACGCCTTGGGATTTCATCCAGGCGGTCGCCGAGCCTTTGGCCAGATCGCGCACGCGCAGGATGAAGGCCTGCCGTTCGGTGACGCTGACGACGCCGCGCGCGTCCAGCAGATTGAACAGGTGCGACGCCTTCAGACAGTAGTCATAGGCCGGCAGAGCCAGCCCCTTGTCCAACAGATGCGCGCATTCCTTTTCCGCGTCCTCGAAATGACGGCGCAGCATCTCGGTCGTGGCGTGTTCGAAGTTATGGGCGGAATATTCCTTCTCCGCCTGCAGGAACACGTCGCCGTAGGTCTTGCCGCCCTGGTCTTTCGGAATACCGTCCCAATCCAGGTCGTAGACGTTCTCGACCCCCTGGACGTACATCGCCAGGCGCTCCAGGCCGTAGGTCAATTCCACCGGCACCGGATCGCAGTCGTAGCCGCCGACCTGCTGGAAATAGGTGAACTGCGTCACTTCCATGCCGTCGCACCAGACTTCCCAGCCCAG
>NZRL01000065.1 GCA_002696205.1 Rhodospirillaceae bacterium
CAACCGTATCCGTGCCTTCGCCGCCGATGAAGGCGTCGGAGCCGCCCTGCCCGCCGATGAAGGTATCGTCGCCTTCTTCGCCGTAGACGACATCGTCGTTTTCGGTGCCGGTGACGGTGTCGTTACCTTCACCCGCATAAACGACGGCATCGTCGTCCATCTGGAAGGTATCGTCGCCGTCGGTCAGTACGTCGCGGTTGACGTCGACATCGATGGTCGCCGTCTGCGAGGCGGCATCGCCGCCGTCGGCTTCCGTCGAGGTCGCTGTGACGGAGAGCTGGAAGTCCGTGTCGTAATCGTCGGGAACGCTGACGGTCAGACCGTCCAGGTCGGCGGAAGACAGAGTCCAGGTGTCGGTCGCCTCGTCGTAGGTACCGGCGGAGAGGGTCGCCCCTTCCGGCACGCCGGAAACGGTGACGGAAAGGGATTCCGAGCCGTCCACGTCGGTCAGCGACGCAGTGATATCCAGCGGAATGTCCGCGCCGCGATAACCTTCGCCTTCGACGGCGGAGCCGACTTCCAGCGTCGGCACGTCGGCCACGCCGTCGACACCGACGGTGATCGTGCCGGTCGCCGGGCTGGAGGTGTTCTCGCCGTCGATGGTGACGACGGAGACACCGATGTTGAAATCGACGTCGCTATCGGCCGGCGGCGTGATCTGCAGGCCGGAAAGCTGTGCTTCGGTCAGGGTGACCGAGCCGTCGGGATTGACGGTGATTTCGCCATCGGCATTGGACAAGACCGCGCCTTCGGGAATGCCCGACAGGGTCACTTCCATATCTTCGTCGGCGTCGTTCTTGGTGATGTTCAGATTCAGGTCAATGGCCGTGTCTTCATCGCCGCCCGCCGAAACATCGCCCACCTGGGCGCCTTCGGCCTCGTTCGCAGCATCGACAATGTCCTGCGCCTCGTCCTGCGAGGTTTCGGCCGTCGTTTCCTGCTGCTCGGCGGTATTCGCGGCGTTTTCCGCCTGTTGCTGCGCGGCTTCCGCCTCGGCGGGCGTGGTCGCCGCATTGGCGGCGTCCAGGGCGGCCTTGGCGGCAGCGGCGGCAGCTTCGGCGGCATCGGCAGCGGCATCCGCGGCATCGGCGGCGCTCTGTGCGTCCGGCTCGTTATCCGCCAGAGTCTGCGCCTCGTTCGCGGCCTGACGGGCATTGTCCGCCGCCGTCTGAGCCCGGTCGTAGGCCGCCTGAGCGGCTTCCCGCGCGGCCTGAATGGCGGCCCGGTCGGCACTGTCGTCGAATTCGTCCTGCTGCTGGCTGGATTCCTGCTGTTCCGTCGGGGGCGGGCCCTCGACATCCTGGAACACGACGTTCTCTTCCGGCGTCTCGCCGGCGAAGGGATCGACCTCATCCGTGACGTTGGTGAAGTCTTCTTCGAACTGCGGGCCGCCCGCGTCGGTCTGGAAGTCCTGCAGGTCTTCCGGCGACGGCTGGTCGAGGATCTCGGCCTCGCCTTCGACGTCGGGCTGACCGCTGGTGTCTTCTTCCTGACCGGCGGCGGTTTCCATGTTGGCCAGTTCCTCGGCGGAGGGCTCGCCTTCCTGGGACTGGTCCTGCTGGTCACCCGCACCCTGTTCGATCTCTTCCTGCAGGCCAAAGTGGTTGCCCGAGGTCCGTTCGCCTTCGGTGCTCTCAACCGGCAGATATTTCAAGGTGGTGGCATGGCGTTCGACGATGGCGTCGTCGTCCATGGTGCCGCGATCGGTGGCTTCGGAATCGTAGCTCGGGATGGAGACGTAGTCGCCGCCCTGGTTCATCACGACCTGGCCGGTGTTGTTCTCGATCACGACTTCACCGACGAAGCCGTCGGCTTCCTGCATCAGGACGACCTGCATCTCGCCGTCGGGCGGGATCTCAATACCGACCTGCGTACCGCGGATACCGATGGTCGCGACCGGGGTGTCGATCTTCATGGCGTCGGGGTCGGTCTTGGCGACCTGACCGGACACGAAGGTGAACACACCCTGGACAACGGATACGTTCAGCGAGCCGTCCTGGGTCGCCGGGTCGTAAACCATCTCGTCCAGGACCATCTGGCTGTCTTCGCCCATGGAGAAGGTCGTTTCATCGGCGAGGAGCACGCCGATCGCCCCATCGGGCCCGGTTTCGATGTTATCACCCTGGAAAACCTGGTCCCCGGCCTTGAGTTGGATGCGGGTACCGTCGGCGCGGGTCACCCAGACCTCGCCGGACAGCGTCTTGACCGTACCGATCGGCGCACCGTCCGTGCCGCCGATGACCTGGGTGCTGGCGTCGGCGAACTGCTGGATCGCGTCCGCATTGGTGGAGTCGGGCGTGCCCGTCAGCTGCACCACCATGTCGCCGGAAAGGTTGGCGCCATCGGCGGATGCGATCTGCGGGGGGTTCGGCTGGTCGTAATAGTTCTCGACCGTGACCTTCGACCCATCGGGGAAGGTCAGCACAAGGTCGGAACCGTCGACCGCGAATTCTGCTTCGGATACGGAAAGCCCTTCGGGAAGGGTCAAAACATCAGCGCCAGACGCCGACATCGCGATCGTCTGGGGTTCACCACCAGGGGTCTGAGTGGTCTCAGCCATTTGTAGAACTCCTTACGGACGGCTGCTCCAACATGCCGTCACGGAGCCCAATGCGTTGTTATTTTTCTTTTTATCAGTGAGCGAACATATACGCTCACCCTCACCCTATGTCAAAGGGATCAAGGTTGCTGTGATCTAAATCACACCTGTCGAGGATGGTTCGGACCGGGCGGCTGCCCCGGGAACCGAACGGATCAAACGCGGTCGGCGCCGTAATACAGCGTCACGACGTGGCGGGCCTCGGCGAAAAACAACCAGCGTTCGACCAGCGTCCCCGCCGTCGCCAGAACCGCCCCCAGCAGAGCCAAGGCACCTTCCGCCGGGCCTTCCACCGACAGACCGATGCCCGCCGCACAGATCGCGGCCAGAAATCCGCCGATCAAGGCGATGCGGCGCAACTTCAAGGCATGCTTGCGGGCGACCCGGAAGCCCATCTCGTTCATGAGATAGTTTTCTTCCGTATGCGGCCCCTCGAGCATACGGACCTTGCCGATATGCCCCAGCCCGGTTGCGCTTTCCGGTGTCGCGGCATGGCGGGTCGTATCGATAAACCGCCAATAGAGAATCTTGACCACAACGGCGGCCACAAGCCCCCACATCGTAGCGACCGAAATACCGTAGGTCTCCGCACCGAACAGCGCCAACAGCGCATTCAGCCAAACCAGACCCGTTGCAATACCGAGGACCAGATAGCTCGGCACGACCCAGCCGTTGGCCCATTGGTGAATGGTCCGAAGCGAGCGATAGATCATCGCCGTGCAGAACACGGTGACGATGGCCATGACGGCAGAGGCCCAACCGGCGGCCGCCCCCCACTGCCCGAACTTCTCCGGCCACATCCAGATGGCGGCCAAAGCCACCGCGGGCCCATAGGTGATGACCGAGGCGACACCTTCCCGCGACAGCCAGCTGGACCGCCATTGGGAAAAGGCCCGCCAGGCCCGTTCGGGATGGCCCAGGTGGAAGGTCGAGGACAGCAACCCCGCCGTCACCGCGGCCAAGGCCAGAACGATGGCCGTCAGACCGAAGACTTTGTCGGCGGGCAGCATGCCAAGCGCGCCCAAGGCTCCGATCAGGGCCAGCAGGCCATAGCCCGCGCCCGACGAAACCGTGAAGAAAATGACCGAAAATGCCGGATGCATGTCGCGTTTCCTCGTTTCTTCTTATGCCCTAGCGGGACAGAACCTTGTCGACCCAACGAAGGATCGGGTTCTCGGGGCCCGGCTCGGCGGCCAGCTCGGTCGGACCGCCTTCGGCGGCCTCGGCCCGGCGCGGACGCGGCGGCAGGTATTTGTTGGTCGGCTTGTAGGCCATTTCCGGCATCAGGTCGTAGCCGCCACGTTCGGCGACCAGCTTGGAGACGTCCGAATTGGCGTCTCCCAGGTCCCCGTAATGGCGGGCCCCCGCCGGGCATGTCGAAACGCAAGCCGGCACCCGTTCGCGTTCCGGAATGTTTTCATTGTAGATGCGGTCGATGCAGAGCGTGCATTTCTTCATCACGCCGGCGTCGCTGTCGAATTCACGGGCGCCGTATGGGCAGGCCCAGGAGCACAGCTTGCAGCCGATGCATTTGCTTTCGTCGACCAGCACGATGCCGTCGGCAGCGCGTTTGAAGCTGGCCCCCGTCGGGCAAACGGTGACGCAAGCGGCCTGTTCGCAATGCAGGCAGGACTTCGGGAAATGAACCGTCTGGTTCGGCTTGCCGTCGTTGCGTTGTGTCTCGAAGGCGTGGATGCGGTTGAACCACACACCCTGCTGCTTGGCACCATAGGGCTTGAGGTCCGTCAGCGGCGCCATATGCCCGCCGGTGTTCCATTCCTTGCAGTTCACCGCGCAGGCGTGACAGCCGACGCAGATGTCCAGGTCGATGACCAGGCCGAGCTTCTTTTGCGTTTGTTCGGGAAGGGTCGTCATCTCAGGAAGCTCCCCCGCCCTTCTTGTGGAAGTCCGCACCGTAGCGCAATACATCCGGCGGCCGCTTGAGCCCCGGTGGCGGCGTCAGCGGCGCCGGCTTCGGCCAGGTCACGCCCGCTTCTTCCGGCTGCGCCTTCTCGATCTTGACCCGCAGGTCGTACCAGGCGGCCTGACCGGTGATCGGGTCCGAATTGGAATAGCGGTAGCCGTTCCGTTCCGGCAGCAGTTCGGAAATGATGTGGTTCAGAAGGAAGCCCTTGGTCGCCTCGCCGGCGTCCTTGTCCAGGTTCCAGGCCCCTGCCCGCTTGCCGATGGCGTTCCAGGTCCAGACGGTGTGCTTGTTGACGCCGTCCATCAACGCGACCTGCGCCTTGACCTTGCCGTGATGGCTTTCGATCCAGACCCAATCGCCGTCCTCGATGCCCTTCTGCTGGGCGATCTCCATGCCGACGTAGAGTTTATTGGACCCGGTGATCTGACGCAGCCAAGCGTTTTGCGAACCCCAGGAATGGTACATCTGCATGGGACGCTGGCTCAACGCGTGCAGCGGGAAATCGTCCGTATCGACCATCGTGCCTTCGAACGGAGGATACCAGATCGGGATGGGATCGAAATAGGCTTCGATGCGCGCCCGGTCTTTTTCCGGCGGCTGAATGTCGCCGTGACCGCGGGCGGCCAGGCGGAACTTCTGCAGCGGCTCCGAATACAGGTGGAAGACGACCTGATTGGCATGCCCCATGAAGCCCGCCTCGACGGCCCATTCCAGATAGGCCTTGTTGGCGAACTTGAAGTAATGGGCCTCTTCCGGGATTTCGTGGGTGAAAAAGCAGCCGTTCTCGATATAGCGGTCCAACTGGTCCGGGTTGGGGTCGCCCTTGCAGGCCTTGTCACCGTCCTCGCCGCGCCAACCGATCAACGGCCCAACGCCGGGAGCCCGTTCGTGATTGACGATGTAGTCGGCATAGCCACCCGGGAACTTGGCCGTGCCGTCCGTATTGGTCATACCCGGCAGACCCAGACGCGCGCCCAGGTCGAGCAATACCGTCTGGAACGGCCGCACATCGCGGTCAGGCTCGACCACCGGCTGGCGAATGGCGTCCTGCGCCGCCTCGGCGCTGCTGATCGGACGGTCCAGCAAGGAGATACAATCCCAGCGCTCAAGATAGGTCGTATCGGGCAGGATCAAATCGGCATAGGGCACCATCTCCGAGAAATAGGCGTCGGAATAGATGATGCGGGGGATTTTGTATTCGCCGGTCTCTTCGTCCTGGGCGGTCAGCATATCCATCACGCCGGACGAATTCATGGTCGAATTCCAGCTCATATTCGCCATGAACATGAAAAGGGTATCGACCGGGTACGGGTCGCCCATGGCGGCATTGGTAATGACCATATGCATCATGCCGTGGACGGAGACCGGATATTCCCAGGAAAACGCCTTGTCGATCCGCCGGGGCGAGCCGTCTTCTTCGACGATCAGGTCCTCGGGCCCCGTGGGGAAGCCGAGAGGCGGTCCGGGCAGCGGCGTCGAGGGCGCCACTTCGCCCGGCTTGCCGGCGGCCTTCAACGGCGGCGGGCAGGGCTTGGGGAACGGCGGCTTGTAGCGGAAACCGCCCGGGCAATCGACGGTACCCAGGATCATCTGCAGGACATGCAGCGCCCGGCAGGTATGGAAGCCGTTGGAATGGGCCGAGATACCGCGCATGGCGTGGAAGCTGACCGGACGGCCGATCATCTTGTCGTGCTTGCGCCCGGCCCAGTCGGTCCAAGGCTGGTCGATCTCGATGGTTTCCTCGAAAGCGACCTTCGCCAATTCGGCGGCGATGCGCCGGATCGTCGCGGCATCGATGCCGGTTTCCTCGGCCACGGCCTCGGGGGCGTATTTCTGATCGAGATAGCGCTCGGCCATGATCTGGAATGCCGGAACGGCCGTGCGCCCGTCGGCCAGTTTGGCCTCGGCGACCAGGGCCGGTTTGGTGTCGATGGAATTGGCGTCGGCCAGGGCCTTTTTCTCGACGTCCCAGGCCAAATTATTGCCGTCGGCGTCGCGCGCGAACAGACCGTCATCGGCAGCCCCCGGATCGCGGATCACCAGCCAATGGGCATTGGAATAGCGGGCCAGGTATTCGTCGTCGATCTTGCCGGCCTTCAGCAATTCGTGGATCAGCGACATGATGAACAGGCCGTCCGTGCCGGGGCGGATGCCGACCCATTCGTCGGCGATCGCGGAATAGCCGGACCGCACCGGGTTCACGGAAACGAACTTGGCCCCGCGCGTCTTGATCTTGCCCAGGCCGATCTTGATGGGGTTGGAATCATGGTCTTCGGCGACGCCGAACATCATGAAGTATTTGGTCTTGTCCCAATCGGGTTCGCCGAATTCCCAGAAGCTGCCGCCGATGGTGTAGAGGCCCGCCGCCGCCATGTTGACGGAACAAAACCCGCCATGGGCCGCGAAGTTGGGGGTGCCGAACTGCGACGCCCACCAACCGGTCAGGGCCTGGCTCTGGTCACGGCCGGTGAAGAAGGCGAGCTTGCGGGGGTCGGTAGCGCGAATGCGCGACAGCCAGTCGGTCGCCGTTTCCAGCGCCTCTTCCCATTCGATTTCCTTGAACTCGCCCGAGCCGCGCGGTCCGACACGCTTCAGCGGCTTGGTCAGCTTGGCCGGCGAATTCTGGGTCATGATCCCGGCCGAGCCTTTGGCGCAGAGCACCCCTTTGTTCACGGGGTGGTCCGGATTGCCCTGGATATACCGAATCTGGCCGTCCTTCAGGTGAACCTTGATGCCACAGCGGCAGGCGCACATGTAACATGTCGTACACTTGACCTCGTCCGCGACCTCCGGTGAGGTGTCGACTTGGCTTTCCGTGTGCCCGTTGGAGGATTTGTTCTGATCGTCTGCCGCCATTGTATTCATCCCATTGGAGGCATCGAGGAGCCTCATCATTTTTTTCTGGCGTGATTGCTAACGGTCCACCCGCGGGCTGTCAATCTGCCCGCAATTGCCGCGCTCCCGTTGTGTGTCCAGAATCGCATAATAGGCGGCGAGATGGCGCAAAGGACAGGCCAACCCTGTGAATTAGGTGGGGCCAGCAACCAACCGAAACCCGATAACCAAGACGCTGACCTGTTCCCGAAGCCAGATTTTTGAGTTAAAAGCCGATTCACCGCCCTTCTTCAGTCCTAGAGCAGGCCGCCAGCCCTCATGAACGATCTAGATCAACTGGAAAGCGAAAGCATCTCGATCCTGCGCGAGGCATATACTGCGTTTTCACGCCTCGGCATGCTGTGGTCGCTGGGCAAGGATTCGAACGTCATGGTCTGGCTCGCCAAAAAAGCGTTCTTCGGCCATATCCCGTTTCCTTTGATCCATGTCGATACGGGAAATAAATTCCCGGAAATGTATGAATTCCGGGATCGGTATGCGGTTGAATGGGGTGCCGAGTTGATCATCGGCGGCTGCCCCCCATTGGAAGACATGGACCCCGACCTGCCGCCGGCGACGCGGCGCGCGGCGCGCAAGACCAAAGGCCTGAAAGAATTGCTCGAACGGGAGAAGTTCGACGGCATCTGTGCCGGGATTCGACGCGACGAAGAAGGGACCCGCGCCAAGGAGCGCGTATTCAGCCCGCGGAACCTGGATGCCGGTTGGGATGTCCGAGACCAGCCGCCGGAGTTGTGGGGCCTTTACAACACCGATTTCCCGCCCGGCACACATGTCAGGGTTCACCCAATCCTGCATTGGTCGGAGATCGATATCTGGCGCTATGTCGAACGCGAGAACATTCCCGTGGTCGACCTTTATTTCGCCAAGGACGGCAAGCGATACCGGTCGCTCGGCGACCAGGACATTACCCATCCCGTCGCCAGCGAGGCCGCGACGGTCGCGGAAATCATCACCGAATTGGAGCAGACCTCCATTGCCGAACGGTCGGGCCGCGCCATGGACAACGAAGAAGAAGACTCCTTCGAACGTCTGCGGGCCGAGGGCTACATGTGATGGCCGGCGACAACACCGTGAGCACGCACAAACCGGTCATCAAGGTCGTCTTTGCCGGACATGTCGACCACGGAAAATCAACTCTTCTGGGGCGTTTACTGGCTGACCTGGACGCCTTGCCGGACGGCAAGATGGAGTTGGTCGCGGAATCCTGCAAACGCCGGGGCGTAGCCTTCGAATGGGCCTTTTTGCTGGATGCGTTAAAGGCCGAGCGCGATCAGGGCATCACCATCGATTCGACACAGGTTCAGGCCGTGACAAAGGATCGCCGGTTCGTCTTCATCGATGCACCGGGCCATCACGAGTTCATCAAGAACATGGTCACCGGCGCAGCACAGGCAGATGCCGCCGTCCTTTTGATCGACGCCCAAGAGGGCCTTCAGGACGAAACCCGGCGACATGCCTTCTTACTGGGCATCTTGGGCATCCGAGACATCATCGTCGCGGTCACGAAAATGGACCTGGTCGGCTTTGATCAATCTCGTTTCGAACATTTGGCCGGCGAGGCAACAATGCATCTCGGGGCGCTTGGTTTCGACGCAGCGCAAGTCCGAATCATTCCTGTTGCGGCGCGGGACGGCCAGAACATTCTCCATCCCGGCGACGCCATGCCGTGGTATTCGGGCCCATCCCTGATCGAACACCTGAATGGCCTGACACCCGGGGCCGGCACGGACTGGGACGCCGAGGCACCGCTGCGCTTCACCGTTCAAGGCGTTTACAAATTCGATGAACGGCGCATCCTGGCCGGGCGGGTGCTGTCCGGACGATTGCGCGTCGGGGATGAACTCAGGTTCTCACCCGGAGACCGGATCGGCCGGGTCAATAGCATCGCGACTTGGCCCGCGCCACAATCGGCTGACCAAGCGCCACAAGAAGCCGTCGCGGGTCAATCCATCGGCATTACCCTGGATCAACAGTCATTCATCGAACGCGGCGCGATCGGCAGCCATATAGAAAGCCCGCCGTCCCTAGTCAGCGCCTTCCGTGGTCGCATCGTTTGGTTCGCCAGCGACCCTCTGACGCCCGGCAAGCGATATAAACTGAAACTCAACGCCGGGGAATATGTCTGTTTCGCTGAAGAAATCGAACATGTCCTCGATACGGGGGATCTCTCGAAATCCAGCGCCGGAACGGTCGGGCGCAACCAGATCGCCGACGTCGTGTTCCGCGCGCGGGGCCAGTTGGCGGTCGATGCCCAGGCGGAATTACGCGGAACGGGGCGGTTCGTCTTGGTCGACGATCACCGGATCGTCGGCTGTGGATTGGTCGATCTCGAAGGCTTCGCTGATGAAAGCCGCAAGGATACCCCGAAATCCGCAAACATCCTGCAGGTCGAACATCGTGTGGACGCAACCGAACGCTGGCGCGCCAACGGCCATGCCAGCGGCATTCTCTGGTTCACCGGCCTTTCTGGATCCGGCAAGTCGACCCTTGCCCTAGCCTTGGAAGAAGAACTCTTTCGCCGCGGCATGCAGGTCTTCGTTTTGGACGGCGACAACGTGCGCCACGGACTTTGTGCCGATCTCGGCTTCTCACCGGAAGACCGGCAAGAAAATATCCGACGGGTCGGTGAACTTGCGCAGATTCTGGCCCACGCGGGGTTCATCGTCTTGACCGCCTTCATCTCCCCTTATCGCGCCGACCGGGACGGTGTGCGTGCGCGGGCCGGTGATCTGTTCCATGAAATTCATGTCGCGGCTGACCTGGCCGTCTGCGAAGAGCGGGATCCCAAGGGGCTCTATAAGAAAGCCCGGGCTGGTGAAATTCCCGATTTCACGGGTATTTCCGCCCCCTACGAAGCGCCTTATGCCCCCGAACTGACGATAGATACCGGGGCGCTCGATGTGCCGCAATGTATCGATCGGATTTCGGAATACGCGCTTCGCAAATTCCATCTCCCTAAAGGCTGACCGGCGAAGGGGGCTCTGCCGGGGCGGCGATTCAGCTGGCGCGTTTGCCGCGCGCAGCCATCTCGGCCAGGAAGCTCTCCGTCGATCCGGCCCTCAGGAACGAATAAGCGCATCCGAGCATACGATCCTTCCGCTCCCCTTCTTCGGGACAGGTCTTCTCCGGAATACGCGGATGGCTGTCGGCCTCCGCCTCGTCCTCCCCGGGAAGCGCCCCGGGCAGATCCCGTTCACGTTGGCTTTCGTCCGTCGCATCCGGCTGAATGACGATGTCGGGATGTACGCCTTCGGCCTGGATCGTGCGGCCCGACGGGGAATAGTACAGCGCAGTGGTCAGGCGCAGCGCCCCTTCCACCGGCAACGGCATGATCGTCTGAACCGACCCCTTGCCGAACGACCGGGTGCCCATGATCGTCGCCCGGTGATGATATTGAAGCGCGCTGGCGACAATTTCCGAAGCTGACGCCGAGCCGCCATTGATCAGCACCACGATCGGCAGGTTGCGCGCCAAGTCGCCCGGCCGCGCGTCGTATTCACGTTTGTTGTCGGCCGTGCGGCCACGTACGGAAACGATGCCGCCCTGGTCGAGAAAGCTGTCGGCCAGGATCAGGGATTGGTCCAGCAGGCCGCCGGGGTTGGAGCGCAGATCAAGGACGATGCCGCGCAAATCGGCCTCCGGTTGGGTCCGCAATTCGGCCATCGCCTTGGCGATCCCGCTTTCGACCCGCTCCGAGAACCGGGTCACGCGGACATAGCCGATGTCGCCGTCGACACGCCAACGCACCGACCGGACCTTGATCACGGCACGCACGATGGTGACGTCGAATTCCGGCGCCTTGCCGCGCAGGATACGCAAAACGATGGGCGTGCCGGGCGCACCCCGCATTTTCGACACGGCCTCGCTCAGGCTCTTGCCTTTGACCGGATCGCCGTCGACGGCGGTGATCTTGTCGCCGGGCTGCAGGCCCGCGCGCTCGGCCGGTGTGTCCTCGATGGGCGAGACCACCTTCACCAGGCCCTCGTCCATGGTGACTTCGATGCCCAGGCCGCCGAATTCGCCGCGGGTCGTGATGTAGGTTTCCTCGAACTCGCGCGCGTTCATGTAATCGGAATGCGGATCGAGGGATTGCAGCATGGAGTCCAGCGCCTTCTCGACCAATTCATTGGGCGCCAGACTGGCCGGTTCGGGCTTGTCCTTTTCGACGCCCTTTATGGCGGCGTCGATCAATTCGGCATCGGTGACTTCGCGGACGTAGGACGCGCGCACCCGACGAAAGGCGAACCGGAAATAATCCAGGCGCTCTTCCGCGTCCTGCACGCTGACATAGCGGTCATAGATGGAATTGAAACGATCGAGCTCGCGCCGGGTCTCGTCACTAAGGGCCAGGCTGTCGACCCCCAGGGCTTCCATGACCCGGGTGACGTTGTTTTCCTGGGCCGAGCATCCGGCGATCGCGGCGGCAAGCGCAATCCCTATGACCGCCACACCGCGCCGCGCGATTGATGCGCGGCGCGATTTACCGGTTGGCGTGGCTGCCCGTTTGGGTGCGCTCGGTGGAAACATTACCCGTCCGCGTTAATCTGCTCGACCAGTTCCCCCAGAACTTTCTCGGCTTCGTCGTTTTCGACCTGGCAGGTTCCGGCGTTGAGATGCCCGCCGCCGCCGTATTTCAGCATCAGCTCGCCGACATTGGTGTTCGACGTGCGATTGAGGATGGACTTACCGGTGGCGAAGACCGTGTTCATCTTCTGCATGCCCCACATCACATGGATCGAGATGTTGGTATCGGGATAGAGGGCATAGATCATGAACCGGTTGCCGGCGAAGATGGTGTCTTCCTCGCGCAGGTCCAGGACGACCAGATTGCCGTGCACCGTGGAACAGCGCTTGATCTGTTCGATCTGCTTTTCCCGGTGTTCATTGTACAGCTCGACGCGTTCCTTGACGTCGGGCAGTTCCAGAATCTCGGCGATGGAATGCCCCCGGCAATAGTCGATCAGGTCCATCATCAATTGATAGTTGGAAACCCGGAATTCGCGGAACCGGCCCAGGCCGGTGCGGGCGTCCATCAGAAAGTTCATCAGGTCCCAACCCTGCGGGTCGAGGACTTCGTCCTTGTTGAATTGGGCGGCATCGCCCTTGTCCACCGCTTCCATCATGTCATCGGCGACGTTGGGGAATCCTTCCTTGCCGCCGTAGTATTCATAGACGACGCGGGCCGCCGAGGGCGCATCCGGATTGATGATATGATTATCGGGCTTGTCTTCCATGCGCAGCGTTTCGCTGAGATGGTGGTCGAAGGCCAGATGAATGCCGGGGACGTAAGGCAGGTTCGTGGAAATATCGCGCTCCGACACCAGGATGGTGCCGTCTTGCATGTCCTTGGGATGGACGAACTTGATATCGTCGATCATATCAAGTTCCTTCAAAAGGACGGCGCAGACCAGTCCATCGAAGTCACTGCGGGTAATCAGGCGGAACTTGTCACTCATAACCAGGTCTTCCCCCGTTTCTGGGCCATTCCGGATCCCCTGTCGAATGGGCGATCCTATTTTGATTTGGGCTGACGTCAGGCGGCAGTTTGCCGGGAATCACGGGATTATGAAACCCAAATCTCTCACCGCCGGGCCTGATGCAGACACCATAATGCCGCGGTCAGCAATAGGACCGCACCGGCCTGATGCAACGCCCCCAGGGTTACCGGCACGACAGTCAGCAAAGTTGCGATGCCAAGGAACGCCTGCATCAACACGGCCGCCGTCAGCAGCCCGACGGCCCGTTTCAGGCCCTCCGGCGCGTCGCTTTGGCGAACCCGGACACCGAACGCCGCAACCAGACAAACGGTGATCATCGCCAGCACCCGGTGATCGAACTGAACCGTCGCCCGGTCTTCGAAGAAATTCAGGTAGAACGGCCGCAGATCGAAGCCGTCGGCGGGGAACAAAGCCCCATCCATCAACGGAAAGGTGTTGTACAGCAACCCGGCGTCCAGCCCCGCGACCAGGGCGCCCGAGAACACGGTCAGAGAGATAAAGGCGAGCAATCCCGCCGCCACTTTGGCAACCGGCACTTGCCCCGCCGGAACGGCCGCCGGGCGTGGCTGCACGATGCCCCAGGCAACCCAAAGCGCGAACAGATAGATCGCAAGCGCCAGCCCCAGATGCGCCGCCAATCGGTATTGGCTGACCGACGGTTCGTCGATCAGGCCGCTTTTCACCATGTACCAGCCCAGCACACCCTGAAGCCCGCCCCCCACGAACAGCGCCCCGCATTTCACCAACAACATGCCCCGCAGCCGCCCGGTCGCCAGAAACCAGACGAAAGGCACGAAAAACGCGATCCCGATGATCCGCCCGAACAGGCGGTGCAGGTATTCCAGCCAGAAAATCCCCTGAAAACTCTCCAGGCTCATACCGCGGTTGATGTGATGATATTCGGGGCTTTGCCGATAGGCGTCGAAGGCCGCCTGCCATTCGGCCTGCCCCATCGGCGGAAGCCAACCCGTCACCGGGCGCCAATTGACCATGGACAGCCCGGATTCCGTCAGCCGCGTCACCCCGCCCAGTATGACCATGGCGAAGACCATGGCGCAGATCATGAACAGCCAGGCCGCCACCGGATCGGTGCCGCCGGTCCGCGCCGCGCCGCCGGTTTGAGTCTCAGTCGTGTTGGTCATGGCCAAGGCCGCGATATTCCGTTTCAGCTGCCGCTTAATCGGGCGGCCATTGATTCAAAGGTTGTTTTGCTCAAAGCTTGGGGCGAAAAGATGACCCCGTCGCCCCGCGCCCAGGGGTCATATCCCAAAACACCGGACGAAGCCAACCACATGAACCGTAATTCCCGCCCCGCCATCACGCCCGTCGCCATCGTCGGCGCCGGTCCCGGCGACCCCGACCTGATGACGGTCAAGGGCCTGCGCCGGCTCATGGGGGCGGATGTCGTGGTTTACGATAAATTGGTGTCCGACCAGATATTGGACCTGATTCCCACCGGAGCAAGCCGCATCTTCGCCGGTAAGCAGGCGCGCAACCACCACATGCCGCAGGAAGACATCAATTCCCTGCTGGTCCGCCTGGCCCGGTCCGGCCGGCGGGTGGTGCGGCTCAAGGGCGGCGACCCCTTCGTCTTCGGGCGCGGCGGCGAGGAAGCCCTGCACCTTGCGGCTGAGAACATTCCCTTTGAAATCGTTCCGGGTATCACATCGTCGGCGGCCTGCACGGCCTACGCAGGCATTCCGCTGACCCATCGGGGCCTGGCCCATAGCGTACGCTTCATCACCGGCCACTTGGCCAAGGAAGGGTCGTTGGATTTGGATTGGGACGGTCTCGCCGATCCTGAGACCACGTTGGTCGTCTACATGGGCCTGACCAATTTGGAGACCATCTGCGACCAACTGATCCGCCACGGCCTAAGCCCGGACACCCCGGCCGCCGCCATCAATCAGGGCACACGCCCGGATCAGCGCACCGTGCAGGCGCCGCTCAGCGGTCTGGCGGCGGCGGTGGAGGAAGCCGATCTCGTCGGCGCGACGTTGCTGGTGATCGGCAAGGTGGTGAGCCTCGCCCCGGAACTGGACTGGTTCCTGCCGGGACAGGTTGATATCGACGACGAGACCGGCAGCGGCGACTGAGCCCCCTGCCCGTCTGCATCCCCTCATCAAATATTTCGGCCGAGCGCCCGCGCCAGGATCATGTAAACCTTGCCGACATCCGACGACAGGAAGGTCGTGCGCAGCACGTTGTCGGGATCGCGCTTGCCGGCGTCCTGTAGGACCCGCTCGAACTCCGAGACATAGCGACCCGCGTAATCGCGGAATTCGGAATTTTCCCGGTACATCTTGGAGATCGCTTCCAGCTTGGCCTTCTCCCGGAACCCCAGCATCTTTCGCACGAAGACGCCCTTGTCTCCCTGGTTGAAGCGCCGCCATTCGTCTTCCGAAATAGGCACCTCCAAGGACCGGTTGAGATCGACCGCGACCGATTGCAGACGCTCCGTCACGTGGCTCATCTGCTGCAGGAAGTCGGAGGTCTGAACGTCCGCCTTGCGGGTGGTGAGGGTATCCAGGATCGAGCGCGCCTCGTCCGCCGCGAAATGCAGCTGACGCGATTGAGCTTCCAGGTTGGTGCTGGTTTCCTGAGCCCGGCGTGAGAATTCGCCGAGCGACCGGTTGATGTTTTCCGCCTGGTTGCGGAGCGCCGAATCCCACAGGCCGACCTTGGAGATCGCCTCGTCCGAGGCCTTGCCCAACTGACGGCCGCGTTCGCTGATCGATTGGCCGAGTGCCGAGATGCTCTGCTCCGCCTGACGATAGTTGGAAGACAAATGGTCCATCTGACGGCGCAGGGTTTCGGCGGCGCCGTCCATCTTAGACAGAACCTTGTCGGCCAGTCCCGAGGCTTCGTCCGTGTGCGCGCGCAGGCTGTCAGCCAGACGGTCGATCTTTTCCGAGGACTCCCGCCACAGCCCGTCGGCCTCCGACGAGGTTCGGGCGACCGCCTGCCCGGCCCGGTCCAGCCGGTCGACGGCCTGTTCCGAAACGCGGTCGAGCTGCGCCGCCCGGCTGTCCAAAGACTGCGACGCCTCATCGACCCGCGACGTCAGATCGCGCGAGACCGTGTCCAGTTCGTCCAGTCGGGCTCGGAATTCACGGCCCAGATCACGCAGGCCGGTCAGCGTGCTGTCCGACATGCCCTCCAGTTCGACCGTGCGCTGACGCAGCATGGCGCCGATGCCTTCGACCTGGCCGGAGGCCCGCTCGACCGCACCGGTCAATTGCTGCGACGAGGAATGCAGGGAGTCGGAAATCAGGGTCACCATGCTCGACGATTTGTCGACGGTCTGGGCGACCTCGTTGGCCCGGCCCTGCAAGCCTTCGCTGACCCGCATCAGGCGCGCCGCCGCATCGTTGGCGAGACGCGTTACGTTGACCGCCTGTTCCTGCAGGTGTTCGGAGAAGGTGTTCAAATCCGTGCCCGCCGTTTCCGACGCCTTGGTGAGGTCGCCGGCGCTGGCCCGCATCAGGGTCGTCAGGCTGGTCAGGCGTTCGCGGGCATCCGTGACCGCCTGTTCCAACTCGCCCCGGTACTGGGTCAGGCCGTTGCGGATACCGGCCAGGCGCGCCGTCGTGCGGTCGGAATCGGAGACCGCCTCCTGAACCACGTCTTTGACCACATCGCCGATGGTCCCCAGGCGCGAGACCGCGTGATCGACAACTTCCTCGACTTTGTCCCGCCCGGCCGAGAGCGCACCCGTCGCCTCTTCGACCCGGCCGGATGCCCGCGCCGTCGCTTCGTCCAGGTCGCCCGCGGCTTCCTTCAGGAACCGCCGCGCACCGGCGATGCGTTCGTCGGTCAGCGTCGATACCCGTTCCAATTCGACGGCGCGAAGTTCCAGTGCATCGCGCAGGGAATTCATGCGGCGCGTCGCCTGGTCGGAAGATTCGTTGACCGCTTCACCCTGCCGGAACAGGGTTTCGGTGACCATCGACAACAGGTTCGCCGCCTGATCGGAAACCTCGCGCAGAGCCCGCGATTGCCCTTCCAACGCGCCACCCGCCTTGGTCATTTCTCCGATCACTTCGGCGCCGGAAATCTGCAGACCCGCCGTGCCGCGCTTGACCGCGTCCAAGGTCGTGCCGATGGCCGAGGTCGTCTGCCCCGAGGCCGCGACGATCTGTTCCAGGCGCGCCCGCATTTCCGCGTCGAGCGCGCGCAACTGGTTACCCGTCTCGCCAACCGCGGAGTTGACCTTGTCGCCAGCCCCTTCGACGGCACCGCCGGCATTGCCGATCTGTTCCACCGCGCGCTGCGAAATCTCGCGCAGACGGTCTGAATGAAACCGCAGCAATGCCGAGACTTTCTCCAAATTGGTCACGGCGAGACCGGCGGAATCACCGATGGAGTCCGACTGCCCTGAAATCTGCCCGCCCAGCTGACCCAGGCGTTCGACGGCCTGGGCACTGGCGTCGGTCAAGGCGACCAATGTTTCCTGCAGGGATTGCGCGATGGTCCCGGCCTGCTGGGTCGAGGCCTGCACCCGATCGGCACTGTGCAGCATCGCGCGGGTGACCGACGCGACATCGGACGCACCCTTGTCCACCGTGCGGGCCAGAACCGTTTCCGTTTCGCGCAGGCCCTCGATCAGCCCCGTCACGCGGCCGTCCGCCAGATCGGCGGCGGTGGCGATATTGCCCTGACGGCGAGACAGGTCGGCACCCACGGCGGCCAAACGATTGGCTGCCGTGTCGGCGGCCTGGGACAGTTCGTTGCGGCGTTGGGCCATTTCCCGTCCGTATTCGGACAACCGCTCGATGGCCTGACCCGAGGTGCCCAGAAGTTCTTCCGAACGGCCGCGCAATTCGCCGCCCGCCTGTTCGGCACGGGCAATGACGTTTTCCGCGTTGTCGCCCAGTTCGCCGGTCGCACGGCGAAGATTGTTGGCGGCGGCATCGGCCTGATCGGCCATGCGCTGCGCCTGGCCGTGCAGGTTATCGACCTGGGCCGACAGACCGTCGCCGGATTGGCTCAGACGGCCGACGGCGCGGTCGACGGTTTCGGTGATCGCGGCGGCCTGACGGCTCAGGCGCGATCCGGCTTCCGTGGCCTGCGAGACCGCCTGTTCGGTCACGGTCGAAAGCGATTCCGCATTGTCACGCAATTCGGTCGAGATGATCGAAATCCGGTCGGACACGCGCTGGCCCATACCGTCCAGAACATCCGCCTGACGGCCCAGACCCAGTTCCAGTTCCGCCGCCGCGTCCTTGGCCCGTTCGGCCCGTTGGCTCAGGTCCTCGGCGCTCTGACCCAGGATGCCTGCCGCCTCATTGACGGTGGCATTGGCCTTGCCTGCGGCATCTTCGATCTCGCCGATGCGGCGTTCCAGCAGGCTGTCGGCCTGCACCCCGCGGGCCAATGCCTCGCGGGAAACGCTGTCCAGGCGTTCCGCCCGGCGGTCGAAGGCTTCGACGGCCTTGAGCGTCCGGTTGGAGGTTTCCTCGGCGACGCCGTCCAGTTCTTCCGAACGGCGCTTGAGCGCGGTGATCATATCCTCGGCCCTGGCCGAGGCACGGTCGGCGGAGACAGTCAGGCCGTGGGCCTGTTCGAACAAATCTTCTCCCGCGCCCTTCGCCCGATCGGCGGCCCGTTCAGTCGCCGAGGACAGGTCCTCGGTCTGGCGTTTCAGGGCGTCGGCCACGGCATGGGCGCGCAGGTCGGCGTCTTCGGACACCTGCGAGAGGTCGCGGGTGCGTTCGCGGATCAGATCGCCCAGGGCTTGGCCCCGCCGCGCCGCCTCTTCCGAGGCGGACAGCAATTCCTTGGTCTGGCGGCGCAGGGAATTGGTGATTTCCTCCATCCGCGCATTGGCGCGGTCGGACGGATAGATAAGTTGTTTCAGATGCGCGCGCAGCACGGCGGTTTCGTGGCGCAGCTGCTGGCCGCGTTCGAAAAAGGCGATGATCATCCACAGGAAGGCGACGGGCGTGAAGGCGCCGGCCGCGAACCCGCCGACTTCATGCGGCAGCAATTCATCCAGATTGGCGAGGCCGAACGACCGTTCGATGAAATCCAGAACCAGGGCGAACCACAAGACGGTCAGCACACCACCGGCGACGATATGCAGCTTCCAGCGAACGTAGAACGGTGCTTTCCAATCATCCGGCGCCGTCAGATCGTTGACCTGGGGCAGAACCGCGCGGGCTTTCGCCGCCGTCTCGTCACCGCCGGAAATCTGCCCGTCCCGGGCCTCGGCGGCCGCCTCGGCCGCGCCTTTCTGGACTACCTGCTTTGCCATAGTTCCCGCCCTCCTTCAGGGGCATGCCGCGCAGAAATAATGGTACACCCCCGCCGGACGGGGGCAAAACGCCTTTCGCGGCAGGATCACATTATGGGAAACGTGGTTAAGCTGGAGTTAAAAATCGGTTGAAGGACGCGGCCTAACCGATTGGGATTGATGCCGGTTTTCGGCCAACGGTCAGAACATGTGCTGGCCGCCGGTGACCCAGATCTCCGTGCCGGTGACGTAGCGCGCATCGTCGGAGCACAGGTAATGGATCGCCCCCGCGACGTCGGTCGGCGAGCCCATCTTGTCCAGCGGGATACGCGGGATCAGGGCTTCGTATTCCGGCTGGATCATTTCCGTCTCGATCTCGCCGGGGGCGACGGCGTTGACCCGCACACCCAAGGCCGCGAACTCGTTGGCCATTTCGCGGGTCAGGGCCGACAGAGCGGCCTTCGAGATCGAATAGGCCGAGCCCGCGAAGGGATGGATCATGTGGCCCGCGATGGAAGTCACGTTGACGATCGCGCCCTCCCCCTTATGCAGGGCCGAGGCGAAGCCACGGGACAGCCGCAGGGGGGCCAGGAAGTTCAGGTCGAAGACTTCCTGCCAGGCGCCCAGGTCGCCGTTGAGGCAGCCCAGCCGTTCCTTGAACGGCGTCTTGGGCGACATCCCGGCGTTATTGACCAGGGCCTCCAGCCGCCCTTCGGGCAGGGCCGCGTTGGCTTCCTTGATGAAGTTTTCGACGCTGTCGACGTCGGACAGGTCCGTCGGGATGTGGCAGGTCCATTGCGGGTCCCTCTTGCACTCCTCGGGCGTGTCTTCGCGCGAACAGGTGATGATGTGCCAGCCGCGCGACAGAAAGAACCGCGCCGTGGCATGGCCGATCCCCCGGCTGGCGCCGGTGATGACGACCGTCCGTAGGCGGTCGTCCGATTGCGTGTTGTCTCCGCTCCCTGTCATGGGCGGGACGTTACGGCAATCGCCGCCGCACTTCCAGCGCCGGTTTGCCCTGCTCTATACTGTTCGCCATGTGCGCCAGATACGAAATGTCGGCCAGCCCCCGGACGATCATGGAGCAGTTCGCCCTGGACGAACCGCCGCCCGTGCCCAACACGGACGACATGCGGCCGACCGATCAGGCCCTGATCATCGACGCGGGCGGCCCGCGCCTGCAACGCTGGGGCCTTGCCGTTTCCTGGGACAAGAAGCCGTTGATCAACGCGCGGGCGGAAACGCTGGCGGAAAAGCCGCCCTTCCGGCCGTTGCTGGAAAAACGCTGCCTGGTGCCGATGACCGCCTATCTGGAATGGCGCAAGGCCGAGGACGGATCGAAGCGGAAGAACCATATCGCCCTCGCCGGCGGCCACACGGCTGCCTTCGCCGGGCTGACCGACGGCGACGCCTTCACCATCGTGACCTGCCCCCCGGCCCAAGGCATCGCCCATATCCACAACCGCATGCCGGTGATCCTGACCGGCGACGCGGCAGCAGCATGGGCGGACACGGAAAAGCCCTTCGCCGAAGTCGCCCCGCTGCTGCACCCCTTCCAAGAGGCACTGGCCTACGAGGAAGAAATTCCACAGCGCGTTCAAGGCGAGCTGTTCTAGAGGTCGTCCTCGTCTTCGTCGGAATCGTCGAGATAGGGAAAATCCAACGCGCCCTCGCCGTCTCCCCCACTGCCGTCGAACGACATGCGGTGGACGATCTTTTCGCCCGCATCGATCTCGCCGTCCTCGTAATGGACCAGGGTCGCCGAGACCACCTCGGCGACGAAATCGGCGGTGACCGGCGCCAACATCGTCTTATCCGTCAGAAACTCCGGGTCGTAGATGATCCGCGCCAGGCGTTGGTGGTTGACATCGACGAAGCGAAACAGGCGATTGATGAATTCCTTTTTCGCCAGATAGGTCGGCAGGACGGCGACCGTATCGGCCAGCACCAGATAGACCAGATTGGGCATCCGCTCGGTCCGCGGATCCTCCCCCAGCTTTTCCGCGACGTCGGCGAAATAGACGGCCTGTTCCTTTTCCAGGCCGCCCAGCGCGGCATTGAGAATTCGGCGATGGACCTGAGACATATGTTTCCGGCGTCCGGCTCGTCTGCGGCTTCGGGGGGATCAGCCTAGCACGCCGACGGCTTCGGTCACGACCTCCTCGATCTTATGCCAAGCCCTGGTCGCGGATCATCGCCAGAGCACCCGCGACCGTGTTCTTGCGCGCGCCGGAACTGTCGATGACGGTCCAGCCGATCTCGCCGATGTCCATCTCTTCCTGGCGGCGGGCGACGTCGGCCCCGGCGTCGGAAACGTTGTTCTTACGGGTTTCGACCCGCTCCAGCCGCACGGCCAGGGGGGCATCGACCCAGAGCCCCAGGAAGGGCACGTTCATCTCGTGGGCCAGCGCCTCGATCCCCGCGCGTTCGTCCGGCCGCGCGGACACGGCGTCGAAGACCACCGACTGTCCGGCCGTGAGCGCCGCCCGCGCTTCGTCGTGGCAGGCGGCATAGGTCTTGGCGGAAGCTTCCGGCGTATAACTTTCCGGCGGCAAACGGTCGAGCAGACCGATCCCCGCCAGGCGTTTGCGCTGCGCGTCCGTGCGCACCACCCGCGCCCCGGGCGCGGCACCCAGGTGCGGCGCGATCTCACGCGCCAGTCGGCTTTTGCCACTGCCGGACAGCCCCCCGACGGCGACCAGGACCGGCGGCGGCGGCCGCAGATAGTCGATGGCGCGGAAGAAATAGTCGCGGGCCCGGGCGGCCCGGCGGTGGGCCTCCGTGCGGTCGGTCAGCGCCGCCGCCTGCGACGCCCCGACATGGGCGCGAACCGCCGCCCGCATGGACAGAAACAGCGGCATCAGCGCCAATCCCGCCATGTCACCCGGCGGACCCGCCTTCTCCATCGTCGGCACGCAATCGAGATACCGATTGAGCACGAACGACGCCAGCCGCCGATGACCACGCAAGTCCAAATCCATCAGCAGAAAGGCGAGATCGTAGAGCACGTCGATGCGCGAGAAGGTCTCGTTGAATTCGATGGCGTCGAACAAGGTCGCCTGCCCTTCGTAGAGGCAGATGTTGCCGAGATGCAGGTCGCCGTGACAATGCCGCACCCGCCCGCCCGCGCGCCGCGCGTCCAGATGATCGGCCAGACGCGCATGCAGGGCCCGCGACCGGTCCGTCAGTTCGTCGATATCGGACGCGGCGAACAGATCGCCCTCGGCGGCACGAAAACTCGCGTCGTTGTTGTCGATGATCGTCAGCGTACCGGCGGCACCGCCGAATTCGGGCGTCACCTCGGCCCCGTCGTGGAAGGCGTGAATGCTTTCGGCCAGGCCCTCCATCAGCCGCCGGTTCAGCGCCCCGGCGTCGGCCAGATGGGTGAACAGATCGCCGTCGGCGAACCGCCGCATTTCGACCAGCCATTCAACGGGCTCTCCCTCACCGCCCAGCGCCAGGCGCCCAGCGCCTTCGTCCGTGACGGCCATCGTGCCCAGGTAGATATCGGGCGCCGTGCGCCGGTTGATCGCGATCTCGGTCTCGCAGGCCCGGCGGCGGTCTTCCAGGGTCGAGAAATCCAGATAGGGAAAACGAACCTGTTTCTTGAGTTTGTAGACCCGATCACCGGCGAGGAAGATATGGGAGACATGGGTCTCCTGGCGCGCGACCGTCTCTCCGGATGCAAGGCCATGCGTTTCGGGATCGGCCAGAAAATCGATGACGGGCTGCTGATTATTCATGATCGCCGCGCGTCGTTTTCCGGATCATTTGAACTCCTGACGGTCTTCTTCCAGACCGTCCGGGTCTTCGTGAATGATGATCTCCGCGTTCGGATAGACCGCCATCAGGTCTGCCGTCACGGCGTCCGTCACTTCGTGGGCATGCAGCAGCGTCATCTCCGGATCCATCTCCAGATGCATCTGAATGAACACGTTGGCCCCCGACGACCGGGTACGTAGGTCGTGCATGCCAATGACGTCGGCGTGGCGGGTAACAATCTCGCGGATGCGGGCCCGTTCCTCGTCCGCCAATTCCTTGTCCATCAGAATGTCCAGCGCCTGCCGCCCGATGCTAAGGGCACCGATTACGATATAGGCGGCGATGGCGACGGCGAACAGCGGATCGGCCAGAGGAAAGCCAAGCTCCGAAGAGATGTAGAGCGAGGCGATGACGCTGGCGTTGATCATCACGTCGGTCTGGTAATGCAGGCTGTCGGCACTGACGGCGAGCGACCCCGACCGCCGGACGACATAACGCTGGAACAGCACGAGCCCGATCGTCAGAACCATGGAAATCACCATCACGGCATAGCCGATATCCGTATTGCCGACGATCTTGGGATGGACCAGACGGTCGCCCGCTTCGAGCAGCAGAAAGGCGGCCGAGCCGCAAATGAACGCCGCCTGGGCGAGGCCCGCCAACGGTTCGGCCTTGCCGTGGCCGAAGCGGTGTTCCCGGTCGGCGGGCTGCAAGGCATGGTGCACGGCGATCAAATTGATGATCGAGGCCACGGCGTCGAGCATGCTGTCGATCAAGGTGGACAGCAGGCTGACGGACTCGGTCATCGTCCAGGCCGCGAACTTGACCCCGATCAGGACCAAGGCGACGGCGACCGAGGCATAGGTGGCGAACCGCATGAGCCGCGCCGCCTGACCGTCCAGTCCGCCCGTGGCGGCGACCGTCGCCGCCTGGGTCGCGGTCGCGGCCCCGGCCACTTCAGGCGCCGGTTCGGGGCCGTCCTCGGGAATGTCCTTGGTATCGCTCACGGGAACAGCCGTTCGACCTCCCACCCGGCATCGACTGGATGGTAGACGAGCCGTTCGTGCAGGCGAAAGGCGCCCTCGGTCCAGAATTCGATGCGCGACGGCACGATCCGGAATCCCGACCAGAAATCCGGCCGGGGGATCGCCCCGACATGAAACTTGGCGGTGAATTCGGCCACCCGCTTTTCCAAATCGAACCGCGTTTTCATGGGCCGCGATTGCCGCGATGCCCAGGCGCCGATGCGCGACGACCGGTGGCGGCTTTCGTAATAGGCGTCGGCTTCGGCCGGATCGACCGGCTGCACCGCTCCTTCGACGCGGACCTGACGGTCCAGGCTTTTCCAGTGGAAGCAAAGGGCTGCATGGGGGTTTTCTGCCAACTCCCCGCCCTTGCGGCTTTCCAGGTTGGTGTAGAACACGAACCCGCGCGCATCGACATCCTTCAACAACACCATGCGCACGGACGGATGACCGTCCGCCGTCGCCGTCGCGAGAGACATGGCGTTATGATTGTTGATTTCCTTGGCTTCCGCCTCGGCCAGCCAGCCCCGGAATTTCTCAATCGGGTCGTCCGTCGCCGGGGTCATGGGGATGTGTTCGGCGGCCTGGGTGTCGTCGGTCATGGGGATTGGGTCCAAATCATCGTCAAACGTCTGCCATAATCCTTTGAAAGGCTATTGTCCATGATGGGGGATACGGGATTTTAATGGATTCCAGGTATAAAATGGTCCCCGCAGGCCCGAAGTCCAAGGCCGGGGACCATGGATGCCGGGAACGGACAGTTTTAGACGGACAAAAGGTCATAGAGATGAACATCGTGAAATTCATGGGCGTCGCCGTGCTGGCCGTGGCGCTGACCGCGTGCAGCAACACCGATTCCGGCGAAAAGCAGACCGTCGGCACCCTTTTGGGCGCCGGTCTGGGCGCGCTTGCGGGATCGCAATTCGGCGGCGGCAAGGGCCAGTTGGCGGCGGTTGCCGTCGGCGCCCTGGCGGGCGCCTGGATGGGCGGCGAAGCCGGCAAATCGCTGGACAAGGCCGACAAGGCCTATGCGCAGCGCACGGCCCAGGACGCCCTGGAATATAACAAGGTCAATCAGACGGCGTCCTGGAACAACCCTGATTCCAAGGCGTCCGGCACGGTCACGCCGACCCGCACCTATCAGACGGCGGACGGCACGAATTGCCGCGAATACGAGACCACCGTGGTCATCGACGGCAAGACCGAAAAAGCAACGGGCACGGCCTGCCGTCAGCCCGACGGCACTTGGCGCATCGCCAACTGACGCCGATCGTCACGAACTCGGCCGGGCGGGGGTTGGGATAACATGAAGGATGCGTACAAGATCCTGGGCGTGGCCAAATCGGCCACCGCCGAACAGATCAAAAGCGCCTACCGCAAGGCGGCGCGCGAACGGCATCCCGACCTGGATCCCGGCAACCCCTGGGCCGAGGACGATTTCAAGGAACTGACCGCCGCCTACGAAGTGCTGTCCAACGCGGAGCAGCGCAAACGCTACGACGACGGCGAAATCGACGCCACCGGCCAGCCCCGCGCGCAGGAGCGCACGTCGGGCTACGACGCCAAGGGCAAGGCGAAAACCCGGCGCTGGAAGAAAGACCCCTTCGAGACCTTCCGTCAGAAAAAACGCCAGGAAAAGACGGTCACCGTCGATGGCGCCAACGTCAATTATTCCCTGAAGCTGACCGCCGCCGAAGCCCTAGAGGGCGGCACCAAGTACATCAGCATGACCAACGGCAAACGCCTGAAGGTCGCCATCCCCAAGGGCACCAAGGACGGCCAGGTTCTGCGCCTCAAGAGCCAGGGCATGCCCGGCATGGGCGGCGGCACGCCGGGCGACGCCCTGGTGGTCGTCAGCGTCGATCAGGACGCGCGGTTCCGCTATGACGGCCGCGACGTTCATGTCGAGGTCCCGGTCGGCCTGGCCGAGGCCGTCCTGGGCGGCAAGGTCACCGCCCCGACCCTGAACGGCGAAGTCAGCATGACCGTGCCGGAAAATTCCAACACGGGCACGGTCCTGCGCCTCAAGGGCAAGGGTTTGAAGGACGACGCCGGCGGCACGCCGGGCGATCAGTTCGTGACCTTGAAAGTCGTGCTGCCCAAGAAGCCGGACCCGGAATTGCGCAAGCTGGTCGAGGATTGGGCAAAAAAGACCGGCGCCAAGGTGCCCTGAGGCCGCGTCAGGAAACGCTTTTCAAGGTCGCTCCGCCCTCGTCCGCATCATCGCCGCCGTCTTCCGCCGAGAGAATTTCCGCGATCGAAACGGCCATCCCCTCGGCATTTCGTTCGCGCAGGTTTTCCAGATACCCCACCATCGCCTTCTGCCAGCCGCCCGCCCCCATGGAGCCGTCGTCGTCGTCGTTCACGCCGAGCCCAAGATCGCGGTAGAGACCATATAGCGTTACCCGCGTCAGATCGCGGGCCAGCACCCAGGTGTTACGCGAGGTGCGTTCGATATAACCGCGCGCGCGCAGCTCTTCCAGCAACGGCTCCAGCACGGCCAGGGAAACCCGCGCCGTACGGACCAACTCGCGCCGGTTCGCCCCGCCGCCCGAGTTGGCCTTTTCGTACAGACAGGCGAGAACCCCCATGGCCACCGACAGCTTCGACCCCGATGTCATGGCCAAATGCTGAGGCCGTCCACCGGCCTCGCGCCATTCCGAAATGGTCGCGGCCAGGGTGGCGCCAAGCAGCACGACCGCCCAAGACAGATACATCCAGATCAGGAAAATGGGCACCGCCGACAAGGCGCCGTAGATGTTCTGATAGGTCGGGAAATGGGTGACGTAGAAGCCGAAGCCCTTGCGCAGCACCGCGATCAACAGTCCCGCGACGACCGCGCCGATGATCGCGCCCGCATAGGACACGGGGCGGTTCGGGATGGTCACGTAGAACATGGTCAGCAGAATCATCATGATCGTCGTCGGCAGCAACTTGGCCAGTTCGCCCAGGCTGCCGGTCGCCGGATCGACTCCGATCCATTGCGTGGCGGCGAAGAAATAGGCCGAGAGCGAGAAACTGGCGCCCAACAGCAACGGCCCCAACGTGATGATCGCCCAGAACACCAGAAGCCGGGGGCCCAGCCGCCGGGGCCGCGTCACGCGAAAGATCGTGTTCAGCGCCGATTCGATGGTCCCCAGCAGCAACACCGCCGTCAGCGCCAGGGCGACGATCCCGACGGCGGACAGCGTCGTCGTATTGCGCACGAATTTATCGAAATGCTCGCGCATGGATTCGGCGGCATCGGGCAGGAAATTGGCGAACAGCACGTCCTGGAAATTATCGCGCACACCTTCAAACACCGGGAACGCGGCCAGCATGGCGAAGGCGATGGCCGTCAACGGCACGGCCGCCAGGAGCGAGGTATAGCTGAGGGACGCCGCCATGCGCAGGCACTGATCGCCCTGGAACCGCTTTATCGCGATCCCCAACACGCCGCGCCAGAGACGCCAATATACTCTCGCCTGCCGCGCAAAACCGCGGTTTTCCATGTCTGCGCCCCTCCCGGGGGGAAGCTGCCGTTGACGTTCCGGGCCCCATACTATATGGCATGGGGGTTCGGGCAAACCTCAAGAATTCGCCCGGGCGTCTGTCGGCCGAGGGCCGGAACACGACCTTGTTTAAAAGAAAAAATCGAGGAGACACATGGCTTCTGCAGCGCCTCTGATGTCCGGCAAAAAAGGCTTGGTCATGGGAGTGGCCAATGACCGCTCCATCGCCTGGGGTATCGCCAAGGCCGCCTTCGACCAAGGCGCCGAACTGGCCTTCACCTATCAGGGCGAAGCCCTGCAGAAACGCGTGGCGCCGCTGGCCGAAAGCGTCGGCTCTGACATGGTGCTCGCCTGCGACGTGACCGACATGGCCTCCGTCGATGCGGTGTTCAAGGAGATCGAGGCGAAATGGGGCAAGCTGGATTTCATCATCCACGCCATCGCCTATTCGGATAAGGAAGAACTCAAGGGCGGGTATATCGACACCACCCTGGATAACTTCCTGAAAACCATGAACATCTCCTGCTATTCCTTCACGGCCATCGCGCAGCGCGCGCGCAAGCTGATGACCGACGGCGGGGCGCTGCTGACCCTGACCTATTTCGGGGCCGAACGCGTGATGCCGCATTACAACGTCATGGGCGTCGCCAAGGCAGCACTCGAAGCCAGCGTGCGCTACCTCGCCGAAGATCTGGGCAAGGACGGCATTCGGGTCAATTCCTTGTCGGCCGGTCCGATGAAGACCTTGGCAGCCTCCGGCATCGGCGATTTCCGCTATATCCTGAAATGGAACGAATACAATTCGCCGCTGCGCCGCAACGTGACGTTGGAAGACGTCGGCGGTGCCGGGCTGTACCTGGTTTCCGGCATGTCGTCGGGCGTGACGGGCGAAAACCACCATGTGGACTGCGGCTATAACATCGTCGGCATGAAGGCGGTGGACGCGCCGGATATTTCCGTCGTCTGATCGCCGCACTTTTACTCCCCGGTAATCCCCGATGTGGTAAAAGAGCCGCCCACTTAAGGGTTTCGGCATGTCACACAATTCGTTCGGCCATCTGTTCCGCTTCACGACCTTCGGCGAAAGCCATGGGCCCGCGCTCGGCTGCGTGGTCGACGGCTGCCCGCCGGGCTTGAGCCTGTCGGAAGAGGATATCCAGATTCATCTGGACCGCCGCCGTCCGGGACAAAGCAAATACACGACCCAGCGCCAGGAACCGGATCAGATCAAGATTCTGTCCGGCGTGTTCGAAGGCGTGACCACCGGCACCTCCATCGGCCTGCTGATCGAAAACGTCGACCAGCGGTCCAAGGACTATTCCGAGATTTCCGAAAAGTTCCGCCCGGGCCATGCCGATTACACCTATTGGAAAAAATACGGCATCCGCGATTACCGGGGCGGCGGTCGGTCGTCCGCCCGCGAAACCGCCATGCGTGTCGCGGCGGGCGCCGTCGCGCGCAAGGTTCTGGGCCCTGGCGTCACGATCAAGGCGGGCCTGGTCATCATGGGCGAAAAGGAAATCGACCGCTCGCGCCTGGACTGGGACGAAGTGAACAACAACCCGTTCTTCTGCCCCGACGCCACGGCGGCCCAGGAATTCGCCGATTACCTGGACGGCATCCGCAAGTCGGGCTCTTCCGTCGGCGGCGTGGTCGAAGTCGTCGCCTCCGGCGTTCCGGCGGGCCTGGGCGCCCCTGTCTACGGCAAACTGGATCAGGACCTGGCGTCGGCGATGATGAGCATCAACGCCGTCAAGGGCGTGGAAATCGGCAACGGCTTCGAGGCCGCCCGCATCACCGGCGAGGCCAATGCTGACGAGCTGCGCGCGCACGGCAACGACGTGGAATTCCTTTCGAACAACGCGGGCGGCGTCCTGGGTGGCATCTCGACCGGGCAGGACGTGGTCTGCCGCTTCGCCGTCAAGCCGACCTCGTCGATCCTGACGCCGCGCAAGACCGTGACCAAATCCGGCGAGGATACGGAGATCGTCACCAAGGGCCGCCACGACCCCTGCGTCGGCATCCGCGCCGTGCCCATCGGTGAGGCCATGATGGCCTGCGTCCTGGCCGACCATCTGCTGCGCCACAAGGCGCAATGCGGCTAAGGCGGGCCTGAACGGGCCGCCCTTCCCGCCCCGGGCGCCCGCCCGGCAAGAAACTAATAGGGGAGCCTCCATGCGCATCATCGACATCTGCGAGGTGACGAAACCGATCTCGTCGCCGATCCGCAACGCCTATATCGATTTCACCAAGATGACCGCCAGCCTGGTCGCCGTCGTCACCGACGTCGAACGGGACGGCCGGCGCGTCGTCGGCTACGGCTTCAATTCCAACGGGCGCTACGGCCAGGGCGGGCTGATCCGCGAACGGTTCCGCGACCGCGTGTTGGAGGCCGATCCGAAAAGCCTTTTGAACGACGACGGCGACAACCTGGACCCGCATAAAGTCTGGGCCACGATGATGACCAACGAAAAGCCGGGCGGGCACGGCGAGCGTTCGGTCGCCGTCGGCACCATCGACATGGCCGTATGGGACGCCACGGCGAAGATCGCGGGCCTGCCCCTGTTCCGCCTGCTGGCCCAGATGAAGGGCCGCGAGGCCGACCCCCGCGTCTTCGTCTATGCCGCGGGCGGCTATTACTACCCCGGCAAGGACGACACACAACTGCGCGCCGAAATGCGGGGCTATCTCAACCGCGGCTACAACGTCGTGAAGATGAAGATCGGGGGAGCGGCCATCGAAGAGGACCGCCGCCGCATCGAGGCCGTGCTGGACGAGATCGGCGGCGAGGCGCAATTGGCCGTCGACGCCAACGGCCGGTTCGACCTGGAAACCGCCATCGCCTACGCCAAGATGCTGCGGGACTATCCGCTGTTCTGGTACGAGGAGGCGGGCGATCCGCTGGACTACGCCCTGCAGGCTGCATTGGCCGAATTCTATCCCGGCCCCATGGCGACGGGGGAAAACCTGTTTTCCCATCAGGACGCGCGGAACCTGCTGCGCTACGGCGGCATGCGGCCCGACCGCGACTGGCTGCAATTCGACTGCGCCCTCGCCTACGGCCTGGTCGAATACCTGCGCACCCTGAACGAATTGGAAATCGCGGGCTGGTCCCCTGCCCGCTGCATCCCCCACGGCGGGCATCAGATGTCGTTGAACATCGCGGCGGGTCTGGGCCTTGGCGGCAACGAAAGCTATCCCGATTTGTTCCAGCCCTATGGCGGCTTCCCTGACACGGTCCAAGTCGAAGAGGGCCATATCGTCATGCCGGACCTGCCGGGCATCGGCTTCGAAGGCAAGTCGGACCTGATTACCGAAATGCGGGCTCTCGCGGAGTAGCACTATGACCCAAGGCACCTATCTCCACCCCGAAGCCATCGTCACCGGCGAATGGTTGGAAGCGCATTTGGACGACCCGTCCCTGCGCATTTTCGATTGCACCTTCTCGCTGGAGTATCAGGGCGGCGACGGCGATCCGTTTCGCGTCGTGACCGGCCGGCCCGAATACGACAAGGCGCATATCCCGGGCGCCGGATTCCTGGACCTGCAGGCCGATTTCTCCGACCCCGACAGCCCCTTCCGCTTCATGATGCCGAGCCCCGAAGAGACAGCCGCCGCCTTCGCCCGCCACGGCGTCGGTGACGACACCCGGGTGATCCTCTATGGCCGCGCCAGCATGCAGCGCGCCACGCGGTTCTGGTGGATGCTGCGCTGGCTCGGCTTCGATAACGCGGCGGTCTTGGACGGCGGAATGGACAAATGGGAGGCCGAGGGACGCCCCGTCTCCGACGCCCCCTGCACCTATGCACCCACCGGCGGCCTGACGATCCGCCCCCGCCCGGAGATCTTTGTCGGCAAGGATGCGGTGGTATCGGCGATGAACGATGCCGGCGTCTGCACCGTCAACGCGCTGACCGAAAAACTGCATAGCGGCGAAGATGGCCGGTACGGCCGCGCGGGCCGTATTCCAGGCAGCGTCAACGTCCCGGCGGCGTCCCTGGTCAACAGCGACATGACCCACCTGGCCGCCGATCAGGCACAACGCCTGTTCGACGCCGTCGGTGCCACGCCGGATAAGAAGGTCATCGTCTATTGCGGCGGCGGCATCGCCGCCAGCCTGGATGCCTTTCTGCTGTATCAATTGGGATACGAGAACGTCGCCGTCTACGACGCGTCGTTGAGCGAATGGATCGCCGACCCGGCCCTGCCCATGGAAACGGACTGAGCCTCAGGCCCCGGTCTTCATCTCCACTTCGACGAACGCCATCGGCGCGTCACCGGCGTTAATGACGTTATGTTCCACACCTTCCGGCCGGTGATAGGCTTCGCCCGCGCCGAAAGTGACGGTCCGCTCACCCCCGCCCGGTTCTTCCAGGCGCATGGTGCAGGGCGTCAGCGTGGTGACGACGTAATCGTATTCATGACGGTGCCAGCCCGTTTCGGCGCCGGGTTCGAAATCGAACCGGGTGGCGCGGACTTTCTCGTCATCGACGAGCGGCGTGGCTTTGGCGGTCGGCTTGGTCATCCCGAGGTTCTCCCTTCTATCCTCAGGCCGCCAACAAGCCCGTATAAGTCTTTTCCGTCCAATGGTCGCCCGGCTTGGCGGCATGGCGTTCGGCAAGCAGCCCGCGCGCCAGGGCGGCGTTTGTGCCCTTCATGGCGGCGTCGATCAGGATCAGCTCGAACAGGTCGCGCTGGGCATGGCTGCCGCCGACCTGCCAGACTTCGTAGCGCACCGGCATCATCGCCGCCGTGGCGTCGTCGTAACGCCCGTCGCGATAGGCGATGATGGCGTCGGCCATGGGCACGCCCAACGCCTTCATGATCGGCAGGTTGCTGTCGGCCTCGTCGCCTTCGTAGGCGGCGAGGAATTCCCGCATCTCATGCGCCTTGCCGTCGCCGACCGCAGCCAGCGCCAACAGGTAGTGCATGTCGACGAAGGTCAGGATGTGTTCTTCGGTCCGCTCGCGCACCTTATCTGCCAACGGCGCCCAGCGTCCGCCGACGTCCAGCCCCATGATCTCCAAACGCTGCAACAGCGAGGTCGCGTTGCAGATATCGAGGTATTCCTCACTGTCCGGTTCGAACACATGGGCGTCGTACTGCGCCATGACGTCGTCCATCCGCCCCTGGTCCATCATCATCAGGGCCTCGTGCCACCAGATATGATTCTGGAAATTGTTGGCCTGGGTCCAATGGGGGCGCAGGCGCTCGATCCAGGCCAAGCCCTCGTCCTGGCGGTCCTGCATCTCCATGACATGAGCATAGGCATGCGTCGCCCAGGGATCGTTGGGCTCCAACTCGATGGCCTTCTCCGCCGCCGCCTGGGCGCGGGTGTATTCGCCGAATTCCTCGAACCCGAAGGCCTGCATGCCCTTGAGGTAGGAATATCCCGGCATGTTCTCGGTCCAGTAGGGCAGAATACGGTTCACGGAATCCCGCAACCGCCGATCGTCGCCGCAATAGAAATGGCCGAAATGCGCCAAGCGGGCCGCCAGGATATCGTGCGGATAATCCAACAGGATTTCTTCCCAAACCCGGGCGGCGCCATCCAGATCCCGGTTGGCCCAATGGCTGACCGCGCGCGCATGAAGCGCTTCGCGAGGCGTCGCGCCCGGCGCCAGTTCCATCGCCTTGGCCGCCGCCGCCTGGGCCTTCGGCACCAATCCGCCCATGGCCATGAGCATCATGAAATAACCCTTCAGACAATGCGCCATGATCATGTCGCCGTCGGCGGCAAAGATCGCTTTCATGCGGTCGCCCGTATCGGGCGCCATACACAGATAGCCGCGAATGGTATGGTTATAGGCATCGACGGCATCCTGGCCGGCAGCGGTCAGGGAAAGCTCGCGTTCGTCATTGAAGGTCGGCATGGCCCGGTAGATGTCTCTTCTTTGTTGTGAGTGCGAAAAACCTACACTATCTCTGGTCCACAGGCGACAGCAGAGGCGAAGGCCCGGCAATCGCAGAGCCCCCCAACTCCCCAAGGAGACCTTATGAAGCAAATGATCGAAACCGACGCGGCCCAGGTCAAGGAATGGGTCGATGACGGCAGCGCCGTTATCATCGATGTACGCGAAGCCGACGAATTGGCCCAAGCGCGCGTGCCGGGCGCGATCCACGATCCCATGTCGGCGTTCGACCCGAACCTGATCGCCGGGCACGACGGCAAGAAACTCGTCTTCATGTGCGCCAAGGGCATGCGGTCCCTGCAGGTCGGGACCTACCTGTTGCAGAACGACATGATCGACGAAGCCTATAACCTCAGCGGCGGCATTCAATCCTGGGCCATGGCAGGCGGGGCGTTGGAAACGGGTTGAGCCCTATTCCGCCGCCGGCTTCCGAGCGCCAATCAGGAATTCCACATTCCCTTCCGGCCCTTTGATGGGGCTTTCCGTGATCCCCAGGACGGTCCATCCGCAATCGTCGCGGACGAAGGCTTCGACCTCGGCGCAGACCTGTTCGTGAACCGCGCCGTCGCGGACCACCCCCCCCTTGCCCACATGTTCCCGCCCCGCCTGAAATTGCGGTTTGATGAGCGCGATGAGATATGCCCCGGGTTTGGCCAGGGCCATGGACGCGGGCAGGATTTTTTCCAGGCCGATGAAACTGGCATCGCAGACGACGATATCCAGGGGTTCGGGGATTTGTTCCGCCGTCAGGTGACGGGCATTGGTCTTCTCCAGAACCACGACCCGGTCGTCGCTGCGCAGCTTCCAATCCAACTGGCCGTGGCCGACGTCGACGGCGTAGACCTTGGCCGCCCCGTTGGTCAGCAGGACGTCGGTGAACCCGCCGGTCGAGGCCCCCAGATCGACGCAGACCGCCCCCGTGGGATCGACGGCGAAATGGTCAAGCCCCTTGGCGAGCTTGAGCCCGCCCCGCGAAACCCAGGGATGGTCCTTTCCCTTGACGGAAATCGGTGTGGAGTCCGCGACCTGCTGGCCCGGCTTGTCGATGCGGCGATCTTCGGTATGGACCAGACCGGCCATGATCAGCGCCTGGGCCTTGGTCCGGTTTTCGGCCAGACCCCGGTCGACCAGCAATTGATCGATGC
Organism: Rhodospirillaceae bacterium; assembly: GCA_002696205.1. Taxonomy (GTDB): domain Bacteria; phylum Pseudomonadota; class Alphaproteobacteria; order Rhodospirillales; family Casp-alpha2; genus UBA1479. The sequence continues at coordinate 34,490 of NZRL01000065.1, forward strand.
GGATTTTCGACGGCTTCGCCATGCCGCCCGCGAACTCAGGCGCGGGCCGGCTCGGTCACTTCGCCGCTGCGCCCAAGGGCGGACAGCACCGTGGCGACGATGCCCGAAGCGTTGATCCCCGCCTGCTCGCACTGGGCTTCCGGCTTGTCCTGCTCCAGGAAGGCGTCGGGCATGGTCACGGCACGAACCTTCAGACCGTTCTCCAACAAGCCGTCATTGGCCATGAACTGCAGCACCTGGGACGAGAACCCGCCGATGGAGGCTTCCTCGACCGTGATCAGCACTTCGTGGTCGGCGGCCAGTTTGCGGATCAGATCCTCGTCGATGGGCTTGGCGAAGCGGGCGTCGGCGACCGTGGTCGACAGGCCGCGCGCCGCCAGATCTTCCGCCGCCTTGAGAGATTCCTGGAGGCGCGAGCCCAGGGACAGGATCGCGACCGTCGAGCCCTCGCGAACGATACGGCCCTTGCCGATTTCCAGAACGCTGCCCTTGGCCGGCAGTTCGACCCCGACACCCTCGCCCCGCGGATAGCGGATCGCCGAAGGCCGGTCGTCGATGGAAACGGCGGTCGCCGTCATATGCATCAATTCGGCCTCGTCCGAGGGCGCCATGACCACGAATCCCGGCAGGGTGCAAAGGTAGGCCAGATCGAAGGCGCCGCAATGGGTCGAACCGTCGGCGCCGACATAGCCGGCGCGGTCGATGGCGAAGCGCACGGGCAGCGACTGGATCGCCACATCATGGACGACCTGGTCGTAGGCACGCTGCAGGAAAGTCGAATAGATCGCGCAGAACGGTTTATAGCCCTCGACCGCCATTCCGGCGGCAAAGGTCACGCCGTGCTGTTCGGCGATGCCGACGTCGAAAGACCGTTTCGGGAACTCCGTACCGAATTTGTCGACGCCCGTACCGCCCGGCATGGCCGCGGTGATGGCGACGATCTTGTCGTCGTCCTTTGCTTCGGCAATCAGCGCCTTGGCGAAGACCGAGGTATAGCTCGGCGCGTTGGCGACGGCTTTGTGCTGTTTGCCGGTGACGACATCGAACTTGGAAACGCCATGGTACTTGTCGGCGGATTCCTCGGCCGGTTTGTACCCGTGGCCCTTTTCCGTGACGACGTGCAGAAGCACGGGGCCTGGCTCCTTGTCGTCGCGCAAATTCTTGAGCACCGGCAACAAGTGGTCCAGATTGTGGCCGTCGATGGGGCCGACATAATAGAACCCCAATTCCTCGAACAAAGTACCGCCGGTAACCATGCCGCGGGCGTACTCGTCGACCTTGGCCGCCGCCTGCTCAAGCGAGCGCGGGAATTTCTTCGCCAATTCCTTGGCGAAGTGGCGGGCCGAACGGAATTGCTTCGATGAAATCAATTGAGACAGATAGGCCGAGAGCGCTCCGACCGGCGGCGCGATCGACATATCGTTGTCGTTCAAGATGACGATCAGCTTGGCGTCCATGGACCCGGCGTTGTTCATGGCCTCATAGGCCATGCCGGCGGTCATGGCGCCGTCGCCGATGACGGCGATGACATTCTTATCCTTGCCCGCCAGCTTGCTCGCGACAGCCATGCCGAGGCCGGAGGAAATCGAGGTCGAGCTATGCGCCGCACCGAACGGGTCGTAATCGCTCTCGGTCCGCTTGGTGAATCCGGACAGCCCCCCGCCCTGGCGCAAGGTATGCATGCGATCGCGTCGGCCAGTCAGAATTTTGTGCGGATAGCACTGGTGGCCGACATCCCAGATCAATCGATCATCCGGCGTATTGAAAACGTGATGGATGGCAGCGGTCAATTCAACCACGCCGAGCGAAGCGCCAAGATGACCGCCGGTGATCGAAACGCTGCGAACGGTATCCTCGCGCAGTTCGACGACCAATTGCTTCAATTCATCGACCGAGAGGCCGCGCAGGTCTTCGGGATCTTTAATACGATCCAAAAGCGGGGTGACGCTTTCTGTATCCAAGTTTCAAACCCTCGTATGCTTTGCGGACATTCAGCCCGAGAAAATTATTGCGGATGGGACCTCTTCAACAACCAAGTCAGGTACGCCGTTCAACGATGAAGCGCGCCATCTGTTTCAGAAGGTCACCTTTTTCTCCAAATATTTCAAGATGTGCGGCCGCTTGCTCGCTCAACATGTCGGCCTGTTGCCGGGCTTTTTCAATGCCCAGCAGAGAAACGAAGGTCGCTTTTCCCGCGCCTGCGTCCTTACCGGTTGCCTTGCCGACGGTGGCGGCATCGCCTTCGACGTCCAACAAATCGTCTGCAATCTGGAACGCCAGACCGATATCATGGGCATAGGCATGAAGCGCCGCCCGCGCATCCTCCGACGCCTTACCCAGGATCGCCCCCGCCTCGGCCGAGACAGCAATCAGCTCGCCCGTCTTCATACGCTGCAAACGCGTGATCTGGGCAACATTCAGTTCATTGTCTTCCGCCCATAGGTCCATCATCTGGCCACCGACCATGCCGTGCGCGCCAGCCGCCTTGGATAGCGCCAACACCAGGTCCGAGCGCACCGACGGGTCCGAATGGGTCGCCGGATCGGCCAGAACCTGAAATGCCATGGTCAAAAGAGCATCTCCCGCCAGGATCGCCGTCGCCTCGTCATATTTGATGTGGCAGGTCGGCTGCCCCCGACGAAGGTCGTCGTCATCCATCGCCGGCAGATCGTCGTGGACCAGGGAATAACAATGCACCATCTCGACCGCCGCCGCCGCGCGCAACGCGGACACCCGGTCGACGCCGAACAACGCGGCACTTTGCGTGACCAGGAACGGACGCACCCGCTTGCCCCCTTCGAGCGACGAATACCGCATCGCCTCGATCACCCGCGCCTCGGGCGTATCGATCACCGGCAGCAGGTTGTCGAGCATCTTGGTAACCTCGGCGGCATTCTCGCTGAGGGCGGATTTGAAATCCGATTTGGAATCGTTCATCTACGTCTTGTTCCGGGAATATTATTGATCGACGGGTTCAGTGGACAAGTTGCCGCCGGCCCCGACGACGATCTTATCGACGCGCAATTGCGCTTCCTTCAACTTGGCCTCGCAATGGGTTTTCAGCGCGACGCCCCGCGAATAGGCGTTGATCGCCTGATCGAGAGATCCGGACCCCTGCTCCAACCCACGCACGATGTCTTCCAGTTCGGTCATCGCGTCCTCGAAACTCAAGGCGCGGATGTCCTCCGGAATCTCCGTTTCTGCGGTTTTCTGTTTGGCCATGGAATCCCCATTTCGGCAAGGCGCGGGAGTTTAGGCCCGATGCCCAACTGCCGCAAGTGCGAACACCCCGTTTTCAGCCGCTCTCGGGCGGTCTATTGGGTCATCAAGGCACGAACGTGCCCGGCGGCACTTTCCGCCAGGGCATTCAGGTCGTAGCCGCCCTCGAGGCAGGATACGACCCGGTTGTCGCAGCAATCCCGGGCGACCCGCAGCAATTCGACCGTGACCCAGACGAAGTCTTCGGTCGACAAAGTCAATGAGGCCAACGGATCACGGGCATGGGCGTCGAAACCGGCGGAAATAATCAATAGATCCGGATTGAACGCCCGCAAAGCCGGAAGAATCTGGTCCCGATAACCGCGCCGGAAGGCATCCGTACCGTCGCCGGGATTGAGCGGCAGATTGCAGATGTTGTCGGCAACGCCCGTATCGCTGACCCGGCCCGTGCCGGGATACGCCGGCCATTGGTGGGACGAGGCATAAAACAGGTTCGGGTCTTTTTCGAACGAATGCTGCGTACCGTTGCCGTGGTGCACATCGAAATCGACCACGGCGACCTTTTCGATGCCGGTGGTTTCCTGGGCATGACGGGCCGCGACGGCGACCGTGTTGAACAGGCAGAACCCCATGGCCTGCGAGGCCTCCGCATGATGGCCCGGCGGGCGCACGGCGCAAAAGGCATTGCGCGCCTCGCCCGACAAGACGGAATCGACGGCGGCACAAGCCCCACCGGCGGCGCGCAGCGCAGCCTCGGCGGATTTCGGCGACATGCTGGTATCCGGGTCCAGGTAGACCCGACCTTCGGTCGGCACATTGTCCATGACGGTATCGACGTATTCCTGGCGATGGGTGTTGGCGACCATCTTGAGGTCGACTTGCGGTGCTTGAATGCGCTGCAGGTCGGCGAAGGGTTCCGCTTCCAAAACCTGCATGACCGCGCGCAGCCGTTCGGGGCATTCGGGATGCCCGCGGCCGGGATCATGTTCCTCGCAGGATTGGTGGTAATAAAGCTGCGTCGTCATCGGCGTTTCTTCCCTTCCCGAGGCCCGCCGCCTATGCCGGGCGCCCTGAATGCGATCTAGTCGCTCAACGTTTCTCGGTCGTCAGCACCCGGAGATAGTCCACCAGGTTGGCCAGTTGATCTTTGTCCGGCACCCTCTGCACCGGCATCTTTGTACCCGGCAGGAATTTGTCAGGCCCTTTGTCGAATAGATCAAATAAGGTCTTCTCGTTCCAGGTAAAGCTCTTGTTCAGAAGCGCCCCGGAATACTTGTAGCCCTGAACCGCGCCGACACGGCGCCCCCAAAGGCCTTCGAAATGCGGCCCGGACCGCGATGCCGAACGGGCATCCAGCGCATGGCAATTGGCGCATTTGGTAAACAGATGGGCCCCCGGGTGTTCGCTCGTCAACCACGGCTGCGGCCCTTTGTTGTCCTCGGCCCGGAGACCGATGCGGTCCCCGGTTTCCAGATGCCAGACCGCCGTGCTTTCATCCGCGCTGGCGGTCAGGGCGAATTGTCCGTTCGGCGTGTATCGGGTCGCCCAGACGATCTTGTCGTGGACCGGGACGGTGCGCACGATTTCGCCTGACGCCAAGTCCCATTCGACCAGGCGGCCGTCCCGCCCGGCGGACAGCGCCCGCGCGCCATCCGGCGACAACGCGGCGGCAAAGACTTGCCCTGCGCGCGTATCGCTGTGATACAGCACCTTCAGGGCATCCCGGCGCGCGATATCCCACAACCGCAGGGTGCGGTCGATGCTGGCGGTCAGCAAACGCTCGCCCCCCGATGCCGCCACCATCTTCGTGATCCCCTGCAGGTGGCCCTCCAACGTTCCCTGGAGGGAGCCGTCGGCGATGGACCAGAGGGACACCTTGCCGTCATGCCCGCCGGCGGCGATCCATTCGCCGCCCCGCACGAAGGCGACATCGTTGACCGGCGACGGCTGCTCGATCACCGCCACGGGCGCGCCCGTGGCCATGTCCCAAAGACGCACCGTCTTATCCCACGATCCGGTCGCGGCCAACGTGCCGTCCTCGGATACGGATGCCGCCATGACCTTATGACCGTGGCCGGTCAAGCGGTGCAGGACCTTGGCCGTCGCAACATCCCAAATGATTGCTGTCTTGTCGTCGCTGGTCGTTATGGCGCGTTTGCCGTCCGGTGAGAACACCGCACCCGTGACCGGGCCTTCGTGCGCATCCAGAACCGCGACCTCTGCCTGGGTTCCGAAATCCCAGATCCGCGCCGTGAAATCGAAACTGGCGGTGATCACCAACGCCCCGTCCGGCGAGACGTCGACGGCCCGCACCATTCCGCCATGACCGATCAAGTCAGCGCGCAGGGGCAGGCTTGCCCCGACCATGCCGGTCAGAAACAGGATGCTCGCCAAAGCGATGGCCCGAGCCTGTATCGGTAAGGAAACCTGGATTGGCATGACGATATTCTGGTGGAAATTCCCGGTCTTTGCCAACCGGCTTTTCGGATCGTGCAAATCGCAAGGGTCGATCAATTTGCCCGCAAAACTGCTTGCAATACTAATTGCGGGAGGTCCCGACCGCGCCTAAACTGCCCCCGTCCGTTCGGCGGAAAACCGCCGAAACCGGGCCCGGCCAGTCCCTTTCGCCGACCGCAACCGCCCGCCCGCCGATCCTTGGGCAAACGCACAGGACCGCCCAAACATGCCTATTGTCCGGCCCGTCGCCCGCACGTCGTTCCTCATCGCCGCCGCCATCACGGTCTTCGCCGCCGGCACCGCCCGTGCCCAGCAGGCTATGGACGTGGTCGTCGATCGCGTGATTGCCGAAACCAGCCATCAACACGTCCCCGTCATCGGCCGGTTCGTCGCCCGCCAATCCGGTCCCGTCGCAGCCCGCATCAGCGGTCCGGTTGCCGAGTTCAAGGTCGAAGTCGGAGATCGCGTGGCCAAGGGCGATATCCTCGCCGTTCTGGTGAAAGACAGCCTGAAATGGGAACGCGAATTGCGCGTCGCCGAATTGCGCCGTTATCAGGCGGGCCTGGAAACGGCCGCGGAGACGCTGAAGCTTCGTCAGCAGGAACTGGCGCGCCTGGAGGGTCTCCGTAAATCAGCCGCGTTTTCCCAGGCTCGGCTGGACGACAAGCGTCAGGAAGTCGCCGTCGCCAAGGCGGAAATCGCCGTCGCCAGGGGCCAAGCCGAAAGCGCCAAGGCGAGCCTCAGTCTGGCCGAAATCAATCTGTCCTATGCCGACGTCATCGCACCTTACGACGGCGTCGTGTCGCGGCGCCATACAGAGGCCGGCGCCTTCGTCAATCTGGGCGACCCGCTGGTCACGCTGATCGACGACGGCAATCTGGAGATCGAAGCCGACGTACCGGCGCGCAACGTCTCGGGCCTGACGCCCGGCGTGCAGGTCAACGCCACTCTGTCTCTCGGCAACACGATGTCCGCGAACGTCCGCGCCGTGGTTCCCGACGAAAATCCGCAGACTCGCACACGTACGGTGCGCTTTACGGTCGCCACCGCGTCCGTGTCCGACAACATTGCCGCCAATCAGAGCGTCACCTTGAGCATACCCGCAACGCGCAAGGAAACCGTCGCGACGGTGCACAAGGACGCGGTTCTCAATCGCATGGGCAAGACCGTCGTGTTCCTGCATGAGGATGGCAAGGCCGTGGTCCGGCCGGTGCGCCTGGGCGAAGCGGTCGGCAGCCGCCTGATCGTCGTCTCCGGCCTGGTGGCAGGCGATCTGGTGGTCGTGCGCGGCAACGAACGCCTGCGCCCCGGCCAGGCGATTTCCTTCACACCGCCACCCGAACCCAAATCCTAGCCGCCGGAGATCGCCCCCATGGACCTGATCCGGCTTTCCATCCAACGCCCCATCGCCGTCATGGCGGCGGTGCTGATGTTGATCCTGTTCGGTGTCGTCGCCTTGCTGGCGATTCCCATTCAGCTGACGCCGGATATCCGCAAGCCGATCATCAGCGTCGAAACCGTCTGGCCCGGCGCCGCCCCGGCCGAGGTCGAACGCGAGATCATCGTCGAACAGGAAGAAGTCCTGAAAGGCATTGAAGGCCTGGAGGAAATCCGTTCCGAATCCCAGGACGGCCGCGGCCGCATTACCCTTGAGTTCGCCATCGGCACCAATATGGACAAGGCCCTGTTGTTGGCCTCCAACCGGCTTGACCGGGTCAACAGCTATCCCGAGGAAGCGGATGAGCCGTCCATCCAGACGGCCAGTGCCGAGGACAATCCCATCGCCTGGTTCGTGATCCTGCGCAAACCCGGCAACAACGAGGAAATCCATCGCTTCGGCGATTTCGCCGAGGAGGTCATTCAAGACCGCATCGAACGCGTCGCCGGGGTGGCCCGGGTCAATCTGTACGGCGCCGCGCGCAAGGAAATGACGGTCTTTGTCGAACCGGACCGCATGGCGCGCTACGGCCTGACCGTGACCGACGTGGTCGAGAGACTTCGCGCCGCCAATTCATCGGTCTCGGCCGGCGACGTGGACGAAGGCAAGCGGCGCTATGTCGTCCGCACGGAAGGCGAATTTTCGACCCTCGAGGACGTCGCGGACGTCATCCTGCGTTCCGACCGCGATCCGGCGACCGGCCGCTTCGCCCGCGTCACCGTGGGCGATATCGCAACCGTCGCCTGGGACAATTCGAAACCGACCGAACGCATCCGCTTCAACGGCCAGCCGGCCATGGCCTTCAACGCCGTACGCGAAGGCGGCGCCAACGTCATCGAGGTCATGCGCGGCATCCGCGAGGCGGTGAAGGAGCTGAACCAATACGCTCTGCCGTCGCAGGCATTGGAACTGCGCCAAGTCTACGACGAAACCATCTACATCAATTCCTCCATCGACCTGGTGCAGCAGAACATCATCGTCGGCGGCGCGCTGGCCGCCGCCATGCTGCTGCTGTTTCTGCGCTCGGGTGGGGCGACGCTGATCGTCTCCATGGCCATTCCGGTCTCGGTCATCGGCGCCTTCGTCGCCATGGCGGCCATGGGCCGGTCGCTGAACGTCATATCCCTGGCCGGGATCGCCTTCGCCGTCGGCATGGTGGTGGACGCCGCCATCGTCGTGCTGGAGAACATCTTCCGTCACCGGGAACAGGGACGATCCCGGGCCGAAGCCGCCTATCGGGGCGCCAAGCAAGTCTGGGTCGCCGTCCTGGTCTCGGCCCTGACAACGGTCATGGTATTCATCCCGATCCTGGTCATGGACCTGGAGGCCGGGCAGCTGTTCCGCGACATCGCGGTCGCGCTGTCGGTCTCGGTGCTGATTTCTCTGCTGGTCGCGGTGACGCTGATCCCCGCCCTCGCCAACCGAATCCTGGGCTCGCCCGGCGAGGACAGCATCGTGCGCCGCCGCGTACCCGTGGTCGACGATTTCGCGGCCCTGTTCATGCGATCGATCACCGGTCTCACCCATTGGGTGACGCAATCGCGCCTGCGCTCCGTCGCCGTGGTCGCCGTGCTCTGCACCGTCTGCACCAGCGTCACCTGGCTGTTGCTGCCCAAGCTGGAATACCTGCCGTCGGGCAATCGCAACCTGATCATCGGCTTCATCGTGCCGCCGCCGGGCTACAACCTGGACACCATGGAGCAGATCGCGCGCGGCTATGAAAAAGAGGTCTATCCCCTGCTGAGCGAAGTTTCCGGACCGGAACCGGACGCCCAGGGACGGCCCAAGCTGAACCGTTTCTTCTTCGTCACCTTCCGGGGGCGCACCATCATGGGCGCTGCGGCGCACGATCCGTCACGGGTCAAGGATCTGATCCCGATCCTGTCGGAAGCTGCCTTCAAGGAACCGGGGACGCTCGGCCAGATCACCCAGCGTTCCCTGTTCGGGCGCGGCGTCACCGGCACCCGGGCCATCGATCTGAACATTCTGGGCCCGGACCTGGAACCCTTGATGCAAACGGCGCTGAAAGCCTACCTGAAGGTCGCGGGCGAGTTCCCCCGCAAGGAAGGCAACCAGGTCCGCCCGCAGCCCGAATTGGTCCTGGGAGCCCCGGAACTGCGCATTCGCCCGGACCGGGTCAAGCTGGCCGACAACGGCGTTACCGCCCGCCAACTGTCCGACACCATCGATGCCTTCAACGACGGCCTGCGGATCGCAGAAATCACGGTCGGCAACAAGCTGATCGACCTGATGATCAAGGGCCCGCTGGATCAGGTCACCGAGACCCAGGGCATCAGCACCCTGCCCGTCGTCACATCGGCCGGTCTGATCATTCCGGCCTCGTCCCTGGCCCAGATCGAGATGACGACCGGCCCGACCCAGATCAACCATTTCGAACGTCAGCGCGCGGTCACGTTGTCGATCCTGCCGCGCGACGACGTGCCGCTGGAGGAAGCGCTCGACATCATCCGCGCCAAGATCATCGACCCGATGTATGCCGAGGGCATGCCGCCCGGCGTCTCCCTGCGCCTGACCGGTACGGCGGATAAGCTGGCCCAGACCTGGGAGGCCATGAAACTGGATCTGGGGATCGCCGTGATCATCGTCTATCTGGTCATGGCGGTGCTGTTCGAGAGCTTCCTGTATCCGCTGATCATCATGCTGTCCGTGCCGCTGGCCACGGCGGGCGGCGTGGTCGGACTGTCGCTGTTGAACCAGTTCACGTTCCAGCCGCTGGACATGCTGACGCTGCTCGGTTTCGTGATTCTGATCGGCATCGTCGTCAACAACGCCATCCTGCTGGTCCATCAGACCCTGGTGCATATCCGCGAGGACGGCATGCTACCGGCCGAGGCAATCCGCGAGGCGACGACCAACCGCATTCGCCCGATCTTCATGTCGACCCTGACCAGCGTGTTCGGAATGATGCCTTTGGTCGTGTTCCCTGGTGCCGGATCGGAGCTCTATCGCGGGCTCGGATCCGTCGTTCTGGGCGGCCTGTCCCTATCGGCCGTTTTGACCCTCGCCATCATTCCGCCGCTATTGACCCTTGTTATTGGGGCCGGTGAGCGTCATCGGCGTGCCGCAGGTGGCAGCGGAGCCGCCCGCGAGGATCGCCGAGAAGCTGCGGAATAGCCGGATTCCCGCGCTTTTCCCAATTCGAAAACCCGTATGTCGATATGTTCTAAAGTATGGGGTTCCCTGGCCTTTTGTCCGGTTTAATCCAACGAAGATTTCACTTATACACATCCGCAACATGCCTATACGCGCCCCTGCCCCGTCAGGCCGGCGTGATCGTCAATAACAACACGGAAATACGAACCGAAATGCCGAGCTTTACCGTTGAACAAAACTACGAGCAGGCAAGTGTCCTGCTCAAGGCAATGAGCAACCCCCACCGACTTCTCGTGCTGTGTCATCTGACCCGTGGCGAGAAATGCGTGGGCGACCTGGAAGCCCTGGTCGGACTCAGCCAGTCCGCCCTGTCTCAGCACCTGGCCCGTCTTCGCCATGACGGCCTGGTCAAGACCCGCCGCGACGCCCAGACCATTTTCTATTCCCTGCGCGGCGACAAGGCCCAAACCATCATCAACACCTTGGCCGGAATGTTCGAAGCCGACATCCCCGTCGCCGACGACCGGCTTGCCGCCTGTTCCTAAGGCGTCGCCCGTCGCCTGCCAAGGCAACGATAAAAGCTCTTGAGAAAATGGAAAGGGCGCGGCCTGGCCGCGCCCTTTCGCATGTCTGAACCGGTGACCGGCGTATTTGGGGCGTTAAGGCCGCCCCGCCGATTCCTTGTACCGTTACTTCAACCCGAGCATCTCACGGGCTTCGTCCGGCGTCGCGACGCTGGAGCCCATGTTTTCGATGATCGTCGCCGCCCGTTCGACCAAGGCGGCGTTCGACGGCGCCAGCTCGCCCGGGCCGAGATAGATGTTGTCCTCCAGGCCGACGCGAACGTTGCCGCCCAGCAGAACGGCCTGCGCGACCATCGGGAATTGCTGACGCGAGATGCCGAACGCGGACCAGGGCGCACCCTCGGGCAGGCAGTTACGCATGTGCATCATGGATTCCGGCGTCGCCGTGGCGCCGTAGGAAATGCCCAGGCAGAGCTGGAAATAGGGCATCCCCTCGATATGGCCTTCCTTGATGAGCTGCTTGCAGAGCTCGATATGGCCCGTGTCGAAGACTTCCAGTTCCGGCTTCACACCGGCGCCCTTGATGAGGTCCGACATCTGACGCATGTGGCGCGGCACGTTCATGAAGGCGCGCTCGCCGAAGTTCATGGTCGCCACGTCGAGCGAGCAGATTTCCGGCTTCAGCTTCACGACGTGGGAGGTCCGCGCCTCGGGCCCGACGTATTCAGTACCCGGACCGGGGATCAGCGGATCTTCGTCGGACGGCATGTAGCGCGCGCCCGGACCGGTCGTCAGGTTGATGATCATGTCCGAGCCGGCGTCTTTGATCCGCTTCACCACTTCTTCGTAGTACTCGAACTTCATGCTCGGCGTGCCGTCGGGTTCGCGCACGTGAATGTGGCAAACCGCGGCACCGGCCTTGGCCGCGTCGAGGGACGAATTGGCGATCTGTTCAGGCGTGATCGGCGTCGCCTTTGTTTTTTCCGGGGTCGGCGCGCCGCCGGTGACAGCGCAGGTGATAACGGTTTTTTGGCTCATGGCCGGTCCTCCCAATAGGTGTTTGATCTATTTAAGCGGCTCGCGCAGTACTGCGAAAGCGGTAAACGCCGTCTGCGTCGATTTCCCGCCGCACACGTCCCAAAGTCATCAGATGGTGCAGATGGGCAACACTTTCGCCCAAGGCGAAGAACATCTGATGCGTATCCAATTCACGCTTGAACAGATGCCCAAGCACGTCGGCGCCGGTGGCCCCGCCTTCGGCCTCGTGCGCGACGCAGGCCGCGACGCTTTCGTCCAGGCGCTCCACATGATGGGACGCCAGATCGTCCAAACGTTCCAGCAGACCGCGAAACGGCCAATTATGCGACGGCAGTACCAGGGTATCGGCCGGCAGATCCGTGAACCGCTTCAAGGACTCCAGGAAAATCCCCAAAGGATCGGCATGAGGTTCCTGCGGCCAGACGGAAACGTTGGGGCTGATCTTCGGCAAAATCTGGTCGCCTGAAATCAGCACCTTCAGATCGGCGCAGAACAGACAGGCATGCTCCGGCGAATGGCCGTTGCCTTCGATCACGCGCCAGGCGCGGCCGCCGATCTCGATCTCCTCGCCATGGGCGATGCGGCGCACGGCGGCGGGGATCGGCGAGATATTGTTGCCGTAGCGCCCGACCCGCTGATCGATGATGGACAGATGGTCTTCGCTGAAACCTGCGGCCTTGTAGAAGGCGTGAAAGATCGGGCCCGCGATCTCGACCGTGTCGCGGCTGAGCATGCGGCCCGTCGCCCATTCGGAATACGGCATCCAGAGGGGCACATCGAAGCGGTCGCACAGCCATCCGGCCAACCCGACGTGATCGGGATGGAAATGGGTAACGATGACCCGCTTGACCGGCTTGCCGCCGAGCCTGCCGTCGAACACGCGGTCCCAGGCAGCCCGGGTCTCATCCGTGTTGATGCCCGTATCGACCAGGGTCCAGCCGTCGCCGTCCTCCAGCATCCACAGGTTGATATGATCCAATTTGAAGGGCAGCGGCATGCGCAACCAATAAACACCCGGGGCGACTTCCCAGGTTTCACCGATTGGCGGTTCGCCATCGAAAGCATAGTCAGGTTTAAAGGCCAAGGACGGGGGGCTCCGGCTGATGGACTCCGGTTGCGGAGTGGGGCGGGATGTGACCGTTAGCACGGCTTTTGGCGGCAGGGCAAGCAGGCGGGCGGTCATCCGGCCTCCCTGGCCCCACCGTTTCAGACCGGGTGGCCTACTCCGTGCCCCCTCTGGTCCGTGCGCATTCGGCCTACCGGGCCATGGGGGCTGTGGCCGGGCGGACGCGTTCGGACGGAAACGTCATGATGACGCGGGTTCCCTTCCCAAGCTCGCTCTCCATATCGAGCGTCCCGCCGTGCATATGCATCAATTCGCGCGAGATCGACAGGCCGATCCCGGTGCCGACCCGGTTCCGCGTGCGTCCGCCGCTTGGGTTCAATTGGACGAATGGCTCGAACGCCTTCGGGATATCCTTTGCCGCGACTCCGATCCCCTGGTCTTCGATCTCGACCCGGATCGCACCGCCGTCCGCCACCCCGGCGCGCAGCGTGACTTCCTGACAATCGGAAAACTTGGCGGCATTGAACAACACGTTGATCAGAACCTGACGAATGCGGCGCTCGTCCCCCATAAACGGCGGCAGTCCATCGTCAATTTCGGTCTTCAACGGCAACGCATGCAGATCGTTGCTGCCGCCCGCCGGGTCGGGACGTGAGATCGTGATCGGCGGCAGGTCCTGGATCAACTTCGCCAACTCAATGGTCGTTTCCTCCAATCCCAGTTCCCCGGTCTCGATGCGCGAGAAATCGAGCACGTCGCGGACGACGGCCTGCAAATGCCGGCCGCTGCGCAGAATATCATCGGCGTATTCGCGGTAGCGCGCATTCAAAGGCCCGAACATTTCCGAGCCCATGATCTGCGCGAAACCGATGATCGGGTTCAGCGGCGTCAGCAGTTCGTGGCTCATTTTCGCGAGAAACCGGGACTTGGCCACATTCGCCGTGATCGCCGTGCGGGCCCAGACATAAGACAGCGCGACCGCGGCAACGGCGAGGATCAAGGTCACCAAACCGATCTTGACCCCTAACTCCGCCAACAAGGTATCGCCGGGACGTTCCTGATCCCAGGTTACTTGCATGATCGTTTTGCCGTCCAAACCGACCAACCCCTTGCCGACATCCCTCGGCTCGCCCTCGGCCAGGCGAAAGTTTTGAAACAGGAACCGGCCGCCCAGGTCGGACAGCACCTCGCCATCGAGCAACCGGAAGAAAACCAACACCGGCCGATTTTCCTGCATCTGCTGATCCGGCGTCGGCTCTTCGAACGTCACGGACCCGGCGGCGACCATATAGACCTTGTCCTGCCAGCGGACAAAGGTCGATGCCACCTCCGACCGCATGGCGGGGACGGCGCGCAAAGGCGCCATGAACGCTTCGGCATTCGGCCCCAGAAACCGCATACCGTCGGCAGGCAGCGCCGGGTCGACAGCCGTGGCATAGAGGGTTTCGTTGTTCGTTCCCAATAAGAACGTCCCGGAGTAGTGGAACTCTTCCTGGAGGTAGGAGCCGATATTGCTGTCGGCCCATGCGGGATCGATGCCCCGCGCCACCTGGCTCGCCATATCGTTCCACCAGGCGTAATCGACGAGTCGCCCCGTCAGGTCACGGCGCAGCGTGTTGATCGCGGTCCGAGCAAGGTGATTCGCGCTGTTCCGCGCCTGTTTGTTTTCGCGGTCGGCGGCGATGCTCAGAAAATAAACGACGGCCCCAAGGGCCAGGGCAAAGAACACCGCGGAAAAGACGATCGGCTGCCAGAAATACCTGGGTTGCCTGACCGTGGGGCCGAATGGATCATCGGGTCTGCCCATTTTGTCCCTATATAAAACGCCCCCTCCCCCGTCTGAACGGGAAGCGCGGGGAGATTTTAGAGAATCCCGCGTCCCTGGCAATCACCATGACGACAGTAGGGATAAATTTCACATTCAAGCACCTCGACGCTCCATAGGGGCGCGACGTACCCCTCTCAAAATTCCTCGCCCGGCCCTTCCGGACAGGTCGGCGGCGGCGCTTGGCGCCAGTCCTCAACGATCATCAAGCCGAACTCCCGCCTGATGTCGATATCCACCGCGGCGCCGACCAAATCACGCGCATAATCGACCATCGACGGGGCGGCGGCGCCGCCGGCATCGCCTTCGTCGCGCAGCTTGGCGCCCAGGTTTTGGATCACCGCGGCACGCAGTCTCGGCATATTTCGGCACAGCGACGCCTCTTGCCGGTCGTCGCCGACCATCATGGCGACCGTGACGTAGACCATCCGGTCCCGCTTGTTCGGATCGAGGCTGTAGCCGCTCAGGTCGACGGCGATCGGCGCGGTGACGACGGCCCGGGGCGACGGCGGCGACAGTCGCTGAAAAAGCCGCCCCGGCGCCATTTGTCCGGGGCCGACTTCCAAGGCCATGCCGATGGTGATGCAGCCGAACGACAGGAACGCCGCCGAGCCGGCGACGATCGCGGCCGTCTTGAACGGAAAACCACGCCGACCGGGCTTTCCCGGGCGCTTTCCGCCGGTCGATTTGAAAACGGCGCGCGCGGGCCTACGCGGCATGACAGCAGGTCCCGGACCAGTCGAGCGCCGGATCGGCGTCGTCGGATCGGACCTGCGCCAGAATTTCTCGGGCACGCCCTTTCGGGACTTGCGTCAGATGGTCGTCCGACGCGCTCCAGTAGAAATCCACATGCGCCTGATGGGCCAGGTGCGGCGGCGTGACCACGAAATAATCGGGGTCCAGACTGGAAACGTAGACAAGCAATTGGCGATGCATGGGTTTGGGCTCCTAATCTTCCTTGCGGATGTTTTTTGAAGGAGGGGCAGGTGATGGCTTTGGCCCTATCGACCGAAGCCGACACGGCAGTCGGTCTCCTAGTTATTGACCAGGCAGACCGGCGATAGGGGGGCCGCTTTTTGATAGAGCGCCCGGTTGAACGCTGCCCATTCGGAGGGGACGACGGCCGAGACCCGCGACTGGGAATGACGGCGGTCAGCGGGGGCGATGACGATGTCACGGGCGTGAACGAGGTGCGCAATCATGGTCGGTCTCCTCTTGGTCGGGTCAGGGAATTCGTGATCCTGAGGAGGAGTCTAAGCGACATGACGCTTCCCTGATATTGACCACAGGGAGAAGCCGGACGGTTCAAAAGTATGGGGTAAAAATCGCCGGATTTCCGCGCCGAACGGCGGGGCGGCCGGGAAATCAGTGGGCCTTGCTGTATTCCGTGCCCTGGGCCACGATCCAACGCAGCTCTTCCTTCATCAGGTCGACGTGACGGGACGAGTCGGCCCGCAGCAACGCCTGAATGATCGCCGTCTGCACGGGGGCCGGCATCTCGTGGAAGTTCTCCAGCATCAGAAACTTCACGCTGGGCCGCACGGTCTCCGACATCAGCAGGCTGATGACCAATTTCTTGCGGATATCGTTCCGCATGTTGCCGGCTTCGGTCAGTTGGAAGAATTCCTGCACGAAGTGGCGCGGTGAAACGCTGCCGTCCATCAGGTTGTGCAGGTTCTGACGCAGCGCCGTCGTGTATTCGGCCCGGGTGCGGACGATGAACCGCGAAGTCTCGCGCCGAAGTTTGGCGATGGCGTTGGGGTCGAAGGCGCTTTCGGTGATCAGCGACACCGCGTCCTTGACCGCCGCATGTTTGGTGATGTCGCCGACGATTTCGAACATGCCGGTGATCAGCGGCGTTTTACGGCCGAGCGGCGACAGGCGCGCGGCGGCGGCCAGCGCCATCGGCGCTTCCGGGTCGCGGGCCGAGACCAGCGCCAGCGGCAGCGGGTCTTCGAGGCCGCCCAGATCGATCGTCGAATTCAGGAAGTTTTCCGGCGCCAGGAACTTGTCGCCGCCCGACGGAACGATCAGCGGCTCACGCTTCTTGTACCGCGTCTTGATATCCAGCGCCGTCTTGACGCCGTCTTCCGTCAAACCGAAGAGTTTCTGACTCATTCGTCCCTCGTCTACCCCTTGCCCGGGTCTTTAACGCCCCGTAATGGCTATCCCGCGGCACGGCCCCCCAGCCGTGATCTCCGCAATCAGGAAACAGCCAGTCCCAGGCGGTCGTTGTCGACAGACCGGCCGCGGGCCACGCCCACCATCCGATTGTCGTTGAACAGTTTACGGTTTCGCCAATTCAGGAACAAGCGAAGCCCTTCTTCCATATGACCACGGTCGAACCCCAAATTGAACGCCTGCTGCTGCTGCAGATTGTCGCGCGCCCGAACGGTGCGGATCTGGCCCGGCAGGTCCATGTTGGGAAACATCGACGTGGCGACCACCGCTTCGCTGCCCTTGCGGTCCACCAGAGCGTCGAGAACCAGCGTGAGAAACGCGATCAGACGGGCGGGCATGCGGTCGTCGCCGCAACGCCAGGCCGCGACCGCGGCCGGCGAGGCGCCCAAGGCGCGCGCCAGATCGGCGGTGGACAGTCCCAATTCCGTCAATCCTCGAAACACCGGGTAAACATCCCTATTCTCGGTCGTGCTTTCGGCGATGATGGTCATCTGTTCGGCTCCTAGCGATTAGGCCTATGGTTGACCCAGTTCTAAGGTCCGAACGGTAAAAAAGTATTAACCTCGTTTACTTTTGAACATGACGACGGTCACAGGATGACGATTAATCTTTTCATCGCCCGAACACCGAAGTGGGGAATGGGACTTGCGCGCGGGTATTGACCTCGGCGGAACCAAGATCGAAGGCATCGTCCTCGACACCGCGGGCACCGAAATCGCGCGCCGCCGGATCGCCGCCCCACGCGGCGACTACATGGCGACGATTTCGGCGATCCACGGCCTGATCGCCGATCTGGAGGCGGACAGCAGCGCCATCAGCCACGTCGGTGTGGGTATCCCGGGAACGATCTCTCCAGCCACCGGTCTGGTGAAGAACGCCAACTCGACCTGGCTGATCGGGCATCCCTTCGACAAGGACCTGCAGACGGTCCTCGGCCGGCCTGTCCGCCTGGCCAACGACGCCAATTGCTTCGCCCTCTCCGAAGCCGCCGACGGTGCCGCGGCGGGGGCGGCCAGCGTGTTCGGCGTCATTCTTGGCACGGGCACGGGCGGTGGGCTGGTCCTGGACGGCAGGCCCCTTACCGGGATCAACGCCATCGCCGGAGAATGGGGACACAATCCCCTGCCCTGGCCCGACGACGACGACACCCCCGGCGCCCCCTGTTATTGCGGTCTGACCGGCTGCATCGAGACCTTCCTTTCCGGCCCCGGGTTGGCACGCGACCACCGCACCGTCACCGGCGAGGACCTGAGCCCGCCGGACATTGCCGTCCGCGCCGCCAATGGCGACACCGATGCCGAGGCAACCATGGCACGGTATGAAAGCCGTCTGGCGCGGGCCCTGGCGTCGGTCATCAACGTCGTCGATCCCGAGGTCATCGTGCTCGGCGGCGGGCTATCGAACCTGGATCGGCTGTACCACAACGTACCGGGACAACTCGACCGCTGGGTGTTTTCCGATACGGTGGCGACGCGCCTGGTGCAAAACCGCCATGGCGACGCATCGGGGGTTCGCGGCGCGGCCTGGCTCTGGCCGCCGGGGTCGGACTGACCTCTGAAAACCGACATTTTATCCATAAAATACAATCAATTAATTGATTTTACGAAAGTGATACGCGAAGGCGATACTGATCGCCTGGGCAGTCAACCGTAGAAGGTCATGCGTCATGGCTTGGTTGGTGATTATCGCGTCCCTGATCCTTCTGGGCGCCGCCGGTTTGCATCATCTGGGGCCCGCGTTCGCGGTGCTTCTGGGGACGGGCCTGCCGCTTGCGGTCATGGCGCTGATCTCGACGGGGGCCGGCGTCCGGCGGCTTCGGGCGGGCGACGTCGCACAGGGCCTGGCGCTCGAGGCGCTGGGATTGGGCAGCGTCCTCCTGCTGGCCCTCATGGGCCGTTGGGCCTGGATGAATTACTTCTGACGTCACACGTCCTTGATCAACAGCCGCCCTTGAGGGCCTCGATCTTGACCGGCGTCATGAGGATCGAAAAATCGCTGAAGAACTGGATGATCCGCTCGGCGATGCCGTCCTCGCGGTAATCGACCTGGAGTTCGAAGACGGGCGTGCCCTCGCCGCTTTCCCTGGAAAAGAACGCCGCCTGATAGCGCAGGACCGGCACGTCGGACGCGAAGCCGTTGTCGGCCAATAGCTTCGCCGCCTCTGCATCTCGGTTCTTAGCGGCGACGAAATAGACGTTGGTGTCATAGGGATTGTCCAGGCTGCCGCCGTCGAACAAAGGCTGGGCGAAGGTCTTCTTGCCGGCATGGGCGGCGTTGAGGCTGGCCAGAAGGTGGGCCGTCGGAAACAAAGTTCCCTTGGGCAAGGTCATCGTCCGTGCCGTCTCGCCGGTGAATTCGGCCGTGCCGCCCTTGGCGTCCAGATTGGCCGTGCCCATCAGTTCCTCGGCCATCTGACCGTTGCGTTTATGCACCAGCTTGTAGCCGTACTCGCGGCTGTCCTTGGATTCCCAGCTGTTGAAGGTCCAATCCGTGCGCACGGGCGTTTCCTCGCCGAACAGAACGTCCATGACGATGCGGTTGTTGACGATCCAGCTTTCGCAAGCGTCCGAAAACGAATACGCCATCAGCCCCCGGGCCGCCGTCGGGCCCACACCTTCGCGGCTCTGGTTCAGGGTGATTTCATAAACCGCCCGATGGGCCACCAAATCCACCGCCCGGATCGCCGGTGCGCCGGCCGCCTGAACAAACGACGGCACCGTCAGAACGGGGATGGCCGCAGCCAGAACCACGGCCCGGAATATCCGGGAAATCGGCATGTGAAGGATCGCCTCTCAAGCACGCGTATCCCCGAAAGATAGGCCTGAACAGAGCCCCTGTCCATTGCCCGCGGATCGGTGTTCCCCGGCATAATTTGCCCGCGAGGCGGCAGAAATTGCCGGGTTATGGGACCAAGACGCCGGTCATGTTCCGTTAAGCATATGAAAAACCGGCAGATGCGGTTTGGCCCGGGTCTTGCGTCTGAATTTCTTGAGAAAATGGATGTGGCGAAGCCCACATGCCGACGATTTGGAGGCACCCATGACGGCGATAGAACAGACCCCGATGCCCGCAACGAATGATCGCGCGACACCCCCCGACCGGGCCCTGGCCCGAAGGGTGGCCTGATCGCGTTCATATTCATTGCGGGATCCAGTGCCCCTGGCATGTTAAGGGTCTCGGCACCTTCGGTTTCTCGAACGGATCGCGTTCGGACGAAGAAGGAGCCTTGCTCATGGGAGCAGAACACCAACCTGTTTCATACCTGGAAATCTATTCGCAATCGCCCGCCGTCGAGGCACCGATGACCGGCACGGGCCTGTCGTCACGCGAACTTGTCCCCCTTACCCCGGCATCGCCGCCGGATGCCATCGACTGCGAAGGCGCGGAAACGCCGCCGGAAGAAACCCCGACCCTGTTCGGAAAGTTGACCGGCGGGCTGTCGCTTCGCGATCTGTCGCCGCGCCAGATGGCGGAGGTCAGCCTGGACCTCTATGCCGCGGGCGTCCTGGCCTATGAAGATTACGAACTCCTGGCGTTCCAACCCGAACTGCATCCCCAATACAACGACACGATCGGCGCCCTGACCGGCGAGCCCGCAGGCCCCGACCGGGCGCGCGACTTCGTCTCGCAATGGGAGGAGCGGCTGCACTTCGAACAGCGCTACAATCCGCAGAATACCCGCCTGGTCCGGGAGACCGAGCGCATCGTGACGCTGCTTCAGACCCTCGACGGCCCGCCGGACGGCTCCGGGCGGACCTTGGCGGCCTGAGGTTTCCGCCATTCTCCGGACATGAAAAATCCCGGACGCAGGACGCGTCCGGGATTTCCGTTGTTCGTTAAAGCGGGATAACCGGCGATCAGCGCGTCATCGTCAATGACGCCAGGCCCGGCCAATCGCGGGCCCGCAACACCGCCCCCGCATCCGCCTGCTCAAGCGGCGCCGACTTGGCTGCCACGGACCAATCCTCGGGCGTCACGCGGATCGCCCAGGTATCGGCGATGCCCGCGCGTTTGATCCGATGGAAAATTCCGGCCCGTTCCTCGGACTTCAGCGGCCCGATCACGACGCGGAAGACGTCGCGCGCCTCGCGCCCGATCTTGCCGTGCAGAACCGCAGGGGACAGCCGATAATGGGTCTGCATATGACGCTTCGCCCGGTCGCTGGCCCGGAAACTGCCGATCACGTAGTAGAAGCCTGACAGGGGCTTGGCCGATGCCGTCGGCTTCGCACCTTCCGGCAGAACCGCCGCCACCTGGGTCGCGGACGCCTCGAGCGGGATTTCACCCAACCGGGCGAATTTGACGAAGGGCCGGTCGGCACGCTCGGCAATCGGTTGCAGGGCCGCCATATCGACGCTGACCATGACCGGCAGTTCCACAGAAGAATTCGGCGACGCCTCGGTTCCGCCTGCGGTCTGGAATTCGGCGATCTCGGGTTCGGCGGGCAATTTCGCCGGCTCAACGGGGGATTCCGCGACTTGCGCCTCGATGGCCGTAAACCGTATGGCGCCCGGACGCCCCGGAGCACGGGACAGAGCCGCCGCCTTGGCCGACGGGGCAATATCGTCGCCGGATTGATCGGTGCCGGCGGCGGCGACCAAAACGCCGCTGTCGTCCGCATCGCGGCAAATCGTGTTGTCGTCGTCCGTAATCGCCCGGTGGAGGGCGCAATCTTTATGGGTAAGGGCGGAAATACCGTGATCGGTCAGCGATTTTTCCGTGGTGACCATGGAGAATACGTCGATGGCCCAGGATGCGACCTGGATGGGGACCGGTAGAGCGCAACCGCCCAGAAGCGCGCACGCACCGACCACGAGAATCGACTTCCGCATTTTGAAACCCCCAGTTGGGTCACCGGCAGCCGCACCGGTAATTTCACCCCGTAAAATGGTTCACCCTGGTTCCGTTTCGCTCCCCGGCCGTTGCGGCCAACCGAAACGGTTGTTGTTTGTTAACTATACTACCGATTCGGTTATACCTGATCGCGCGAATCGGGGGCTAGCTTTTTCTAAAAAGCTAAGCCTTTTTTATTCCTAATGGAATCATGGGTGGGTTGACGGAGGGGGAAATACTACTCCTGCGATTCATTCCCCTGCCCGGCTGTCGCCTTTTTAGGCAGGGCAAGGCGCAGATGCAGTTCCTTGAGCCGCGAATCGGGCACCATCGAGGGCGCGCCCATCAACAGGTCCTGAGCCTGCTGGTTCATCGGGAAGGCGATGACTTCGCGGATGTTCGGCTCGTCGGCCAGCATCATCACGATGCGGTCGATGCCGGGGGCCGAGCCGCCGTGCGGCGGGGCGCCGAACTGGAACGCCCGGTACATGCCGCCGAATTCCTCTTCGACCGTTTCCTTGGAATAGCCGGCGATCTCGAAGGCCTTGACCATGATTTCCGGCTTGTGGTTCCGGATCGCGCCCGAGGACAGCTCGACGCCGTTGCAGACGATGTCGTACTGGAAGGCCAGCACGTCCAGCGGGTCCTTCGTTTCCAGAGCTTCCAGGCCGCCTTGCGGCATGGAGAACGGGTTGTGCGAGAAATCGACGCGGCCGGTTTCCTCGTTCAGCTCGAACATCGGATAATCGACGATCCAGCAGAAATCGAAGCGGTCCTTGGCGATCAGGTCCAGGTCCTCGCCGGCCTTGGTCCGCGCGGCCGAGGCGAAGGAGGCGAATTCGGACGGCACACCGGCAACGAAGAACACGGCGTCGCCGTCTTCCAGACCCAGGTCGGCCTTGAGCGTCATCGTCCGGTCTTCGCCGATGTTCTTGGCGATCGGACCGGCGCCCTCACCGTCGCGGAAGAAGATATAACCCAGCCCCGGCTGACCCTCGCCCTGCGCCCAGGAGTTCATGCGGTCGCAGAAGGCGCGGCTGCCGCCGGTCTTGGCCGGAATGGCATGGACGCGGACCTTGTCGTTCTTTTCGATCATCCCGGCGAAGACCTTGAAGCCGGACCCACGGAACGTTTCGGTCACGTCGCACATTTCGATGGGATTGCGCAGGTCCGGCTTGTCGTTGCCGTACTTGAGCATGGATTCCTTGTAGGGAATGCGCGGGAAGGCACCCTGTGTCACGGCGCGGCCGTCGGCAAATTCCTCGAACACACCGGCCAGAACGGGCTCCAACGCCGCGAACACGTCGTCCTGGGTGACATAGGCCATTTCCAGGTCGAGCTGATAGAACTCGCCCGGCGAGCGGTCGGCCCGCGCGTCTTCGTCACGGAAACAGGGCGCGATCTGGAAGTATTTGTCGAACCCCGAGACCATCAGCAGCTGCTTGAACTGCTGCGGGGCCTGCGGCAGCGCGTAGAAGTGACCCGGATGGTTGCGCGACGGCACCAGATAATCTCGGGCCCCCTCGGGCGACGACGCGGTCAGGATCGGCGTCTGGATTTCCAGGAAGCCCTTGTCCGTTATCCCGCGGGCGATCGAGGA